>JADKCZ010000018.1:325000-625000 GCA_016718565.1 Anaeromyxobacter sp.
TACATCCGCTATGCGCAGCGGAGGCTCAGCGACCCGACTCGAGCACTACTTGGCGGCAGCGACCAGGACGACTTCGATCCGGATTCTGACATTGACTGACAGTGGTTCTAGCTTCCGGTTAAGTGGACCGCCCAGCAATCCTGCCGGAGCCATCGTGGGATCACTCGCCAAGGTGGCTCTTCACTTCCACTTGCCCATGAGTCTCTCCGATTCCGGAGGCAGCGAGTCCAATTTCATCTCACCTCGTGTGCCAGTAAGGACAGGCTTGTTGCGCGAGCTGAGGTTGCCGTGCCGCTGCTCGTCCGGCGCCTTGTAGGTGAGTAGCCCGCTGGCGCGCCAGACTACCGCCATGCCGCTCTCTGCCATGGCACGCACGCACCACCCCAACGCCCTCTTCGTCGCGAGCCTCTCGGACGACACGAAGATTCCGTCGGATGAGAGCAATGGAGCGATCTGTGACAACGGACGTGACCAGGCGTCCGCCGGTGGAAGCGTCAGGAACTCAAGAGGCCCCACACCGGGGTTCGGCATCTCTTGTATCGAATGCAGGACTGAGACGCAGGTGACCAGGTCGAATGCCCCTTGAGGAAGCTGCATTTCGAGAAGCATTGAGAGGTTCGCCACGCGAAACGAAACGTTCTTCAGCTCGAGCTTCTCGGCCAACACCGAGGCATTCGCGATCGCATTCTCCGTGATGTCGAGGCCCAGTACCTCTGCCTCGGGGAAGTGCCACGCGTAGAAGCACGCCAGAATCCCGCAGTCGCACCCCAGATCGAGAGCCTTCTTCGGCGGGTCGCGGTACTTCCGGTGCTCTATGACGATCCCCGACATGAATTCAGCAAGGAAGTGGCCGTCGAGCTGAAACGACAGATCGAGACTGAACCGGAGGTTCCTGTTCTTCGACTCGTAGAAGGCGGGTTCGGGGCGACCGTGCTTGTCGAACTCGCTGAAGATCCCGTCGAGCGCGTGGGCTCCGTAGCGCTGCTTCATTTGTCGGCGGTAGGTGTCCATGTTGGTGGGCCACCTCACGCCGACCTTTGACAAGAACTCGAGCACCGCCGGTTCGTATGGCTCTCGTGGCATGCGTCCCTCCTGAGGAATCGACCTACGCTGGACCATCCACAGACCAGTCCTTCGGTGCCTGACTAGACGAGGCGGTGGGCCAGCACCTGGGCAGGAGCTTGAAGTTCTTCCGCCAGGTCCGTTGGAACTTGAGCGCACCGGGCCAGGGGGAAGCGACGCCGAGCGCTGGAAGCTGCCAGCCGCCAGCCCTGTACTCGGCTGGTCCCGTGAAGATGGGCAGCCAGTCGCCCTTCACCCCGAGGTTGAAGGGCGTGTACCAAGGCAAGGCGAGCAGCTGGGTGGCCGGCGTCCCGTCCGGAAGGGGAATGCTCTGCCGCGCCCCCTTCTCGACCGCCATGGCCACCTGCCTGGAGACCTCCAACTCGGGAACCCCGGCCGGCTCGCCTTCGAACCGAGGCCACTCGACGATGGTCACCGGCTGCTTTCGCCGTTTCGCCTCCTTGAAGAGCTCAGGCGCGACCTCCTGCCGGTGGCACCCGTCCACTGGGATGGGACAGCTACAGAAGAAGATCACGCGCCTGTTCGCCTTGTTGGCATCGATCGCCAGGCCAAGCAAGTCGGTAACCTGGCCCGGATCTACGAACTCGCCTCGGTCTGCTCCGGTTAGGATGGCCTTGTTGCCTAGCCCCTTCATCCAGCGGTAGCGGTCTGGGCCAAGGAGCCGCTCGAAGGCGTGCTCCTTGAACCCCTCGGCCCGCACCTTCCTGCTGGCGCGGATGTCGACGAAGATCGGCGGGGAACGTCCTCGCGCCTTCTCGACCGCGTCCACGGCCTCGATCAGCCTGGGGGTCCAGTTGCCCCAGCCCTCGTAGCCCCAGCTGAAGAGCGTCACGGCGTCCTGTGCCATTGCGCTTCCCCTACGCCGCCGGCGAACCCTTGTGGTAGCCCTTCTTAAGGCCATAGCTGATCGCGATCTTGGGGACCCATTGGAGCGTCTTCAGCATCTCCGACTGCACGAACGCCTCGTCGGCGTGCGGCATGGTCGGGATCACCTCCTGCATGAACGCCTGGTGAGCCGCGAAGAGCGGGATGCCGAACTTCATTGTGCCGGCCGCAGCCTGGTTGGCTTCGGGCGACAGCTCGGGAGACGGGCCCAGCTTCATCTGGATCATCTCGCCCGGCTGGAAGTCGAGCCCGAACTTCCCGTCGGAGGTGAGCCCCCACACCATGACCGCTTGGACGCCCTTGCCGAAGAGGTACATGCAGGAGCGCTGCATGACGGCAAGCCCTTGCTGAGGGTCCCGGGATGCCGCGGCCATCCTCATGGCGTCGACCACGAGCCGGTGGAAGGCCACGCTCGCGCGCTCGAACATCGGCATCGCCTCGGGGATGAAGCCAATGTCCCGGTCGACGAGCAGCCCCAACCGCTCGGCCTCGTCGATGATGGCATCGCCGGAGTCCCGAGTCTTGGGCTGTTGTGGTGGCTTTGCAGGGGGCTTGGCGGTGGGTGTTGGGCCAGCCGGCATCGGGCCGCCCTGAGACTGGACTCTCGCCAAGTTCTGCCGCGCTGGCCGATAGTTCGGATTGGCCTTTAGCGCCATTCCGTAGAGGTTGGCCGCACCATCAGGGTTGCCGATCTCCTCGAAGAGGGTGCCGAAGTTGTTGATCGTTTCGGCGTCGAGCGGGTTCGCCTCCATGGCGGCCATGTACGCCTCGAAGGCAGTCTTCTTGTCGCCCTTCTCATGGAGTGCAAGGGCGCGCTTCGACAGCGCCACCGTGTTCTTCGGTTCGCTGGCCAGCACCTGATCAAAGAGCGCGATGGCCGAGTCGAGCTTCTTCCGGTCGATGAATATGCGACCGGCGCGCAGCTTCGACAGGACGAGGCTTGGATCCATGCTGATCGCCCTCAGGAAGCACTCCAGCGCCCGGTCCTCCTTGCCCGTGTCGCAAAGCAAGTGGCCCATGTTCTCCCACGCCAGGGCGTATCCGGGATTGGCGGAGAGAGCACGTTCAAGGCTTGCGAGAGCCTCCTGGTGTCTCCCGAGATGCACGAGGCAACTTCCCCGGTTGCCCCAGGCCTTGTGGTTCGTGGGGCATACCTTGGTGGCCTCATCCAGCGGCCCGAGGGCCTCGCCGTACCTCCCCGCGACCATGAACTCCACGGCACGCTCCATGAGCGGCTCACACGCGCAACGCTCCTCAAGGTGGCGCCCCACTGGCCCTCCACCCCGTCCTGTAAGGCGATCAAAGAAGCCCATGGATTCCCCCGTCGGTCACCGCCGCCATGTATCCGACCCTTTGCGAAAGGCCTCGACGCGCCGCGCGATGTCCTCTGCCGCAGTGAGGCCTTCGGCACGGCTGAAGATCTTGAACTGCGACAAGTGCGGGAAGCGCACAACCAGCCGATTGCCGAACTGAGCGAGAGTTGCCGTCTGGCTTCCCCAGCCGACAGGCATCCGAATCTCATACTTCGCGTTGCCAAGAACCTCGGCCACACCGGCGTAGGTGTCAGCACCCAGCACAACCAGCACCTGTGGGTCGAGCGCCGGAAGCAGCTCGTTCCATAGCATCACCGCGAACTCCCTGGACTTCTCGGGCTGCGCCATTGAATCCCCGTCGGGAGCCCGAAAGGGAAGGAAGTAGGCTGCGAGGGTCGTATCTGGAGTCTCGCCAAGGCAATCCAGGAGCTTCTGGACCTGGACCTGAAGGGGAGCCTGGCCGGGCGGTCGATCGTGCCAGCTCTCGAGCAGATACGCGGACCCGCGCTCGCAGCTCGCCTTCGGCTGCTCTGGGTACTCGGCATTCCCCCCTGGGTGGAGCGACAGCAGCACCGTCCGCGCCCCACGCACGAAGGTCCGGCGAGGCGACAAGAGGAAGCGCCAGCCCATCCTGTGGTGAAGCTGGACGTACGCCTGCTCGATCTCTTTGACCGCCCAGTCGAACTTGCCTTCGAGATCACTCATCCCGCGCCCCCCTTCCATCTACCTCTCCCGCCAGATCAAGATCGTTCCACCGAGTCCCAGGTAGAGCAGCCACTTGATCGCCTGGGACCAGAACACCAGCGGTGCCAGGGTCTCAGCCTGAAGCGCGACGGCCGGGACGCCGATGGAGCCCGCGAGAACCAGGCCCAGGGCAAAGCCATAGATCCCTCGCTTTAGGTCGAAGTGGAACACCGGGAAGCTCCATGGCTCGCTGCGGCCACGGGTACGGTATGCACCCGACGGACATGGGCACCCCATCATCCATCGGACACCGCCCGCAGGAGCGGCTCGACCAGCCGCAACAGGCGTTGCTCCAGCTCCTCCACGGTCGTTTCGTCTAGCCCAAGAACGGCGTGTCGGGTCGCGCGCACGTCTACAACCTTGACCTTCTTCGCCTGCCAGTTCCCAGTCGTAACCTTGACGGTCGTGGCCAGCGGCAGGGCTGACGCCGCCGCCGCTACCGCCGCCCGGATGTTCTCCAGGCGTTCCTCGCTCGCGGGCGTGAACCGCACGATGAACTCCCCGCGGCTCTCGGGGGATACAAAGACCTGGGCCGCGGGGGACCTCGGATGCCGAACCAAGTAGAGTTGGATGGTGCTTCCGCTCTGCACTGTCCATCCGAGCCGAGCCGCGGCAGTCTTTACCCTTCCCCAGAGCTTGGCGAAGTCCTCCATGGCCTGACGGCCTTCCGCCTCCGGTCGCAGCGTCAACTCGCCGACGTTGGGGCTGGGCGGGGTGAAGCCGAGCCGTTCGAACCCGTCCCGAAGCCAATCAACCAGCAGGTGCTGGTCCGGCACAAGAAGCGGAAAGAAGTCCGACCAGAGGAAGTGCTCCCGCTCAAGCGGCCGGATGTACTTGGGACTCGACTGGACGAGGTCGCTCGGTGGCAGCCAGGCGCGGCGCACGTAGGCCAGACCGTCCACCGGAAGTTCCAGGTACCGCTCGAGCTGGCCGCGGTCGTCCTCGACGCCGAGAGTCTCCAAGGCCTCGAGCTTGTGCTCGACGGCAATGACCCTATGGCCTGCGAGGCGGAGGACCAGATCAGGCCGACATCCGGTCCCCGGGAACTCTGGCTGGGTCTCCACGGCCTCAATCACCGGCGCCGCCCAGCCCCTCTGCCTTGCGAATGCTCCAAGGACGAGGTCTGCGTAAGCCAGCCGAAACACCGGAACGTGATGCAACGCGGACGCGAAGAACTCGGTGAGATGGTCCTCGCGGGCTTCGGTCAGGCTCCGGGTTGACCAGAAGAGGTTCATCCCTGAGCTACTTCCACCCAGTTCATCGGCGGATCAGGAAGTAGATCGATCTCGTGTCGAATGACCCGGTGTGCGAGGTGGAGCACCTCTTCCACCGCCCTGGCCGTTTGGGTAGTCATGCCAGTGTGAACAAAACCCGAGCGAAGTCCATAGAGGCGCTTCACCAATGACCGAAGGTCAGAACGCTCTTCAATCGTGGCGCCCAGCGAATGGGCGACTGCCTCACTCAAGCGGGCGGTACTGTCTGAGGTGGACTTCGGATCGAGCAAAAGCCCCTCGAGGCAGCTAAACCCCAGCGTGAGTGTGAGACCGAAGTCCTTTGAGAGCTCGGCCATCACAACGCGGCGACAAGCGGCGCGTAACTCGCGGCCGCGGCCTGTGTCGCACCAGAAGAGCTTACCCAATGCCCGGAGGTGTCGACCAATGGCTCGGTCCCACTCCTTGTCCTTGAGCAACCACCTCTCTGTTTCCGAAAGATCCAAGGGATGCATCAGTCTCGTGCCAAACAGACGGAGGGCTGTGCCTGGGTCGAGGCCGAACACCTCGCCTGCGAGGTCATGGTAGAGGCGACCGTCTCGCCGGTCTCGCTGCCCGCCAGCGATCTTGGCGACAGGACCAAAGGCTTTCGGCGCCACAGCGGACACTGAATCGCTCTGTATCGCTACGAACTCGCACAGCCCGATGCACCGAAGCGCACCGCATAACTCATCAACAACCCGCTCAACCTTCCGCGCGGCTCCGTCCCAAGTTGCAGCTAGCACTACGCCGTGAACGGCTAGTGCCGTGAACTTCCCCTCGGTGCGCTCCGGCCGCAAACGCAGGCCGTATGCCCCGGGAAGGTACCAATCCGAAGGGGGCTCATATTGATGCCCTGCTCTCCGAGGTGACGTGAGCTCGAACTCGAACTGGTAAGTGCCAAGGGGGCCAACTAGCGCAGCCGCCACGTCCTTCGTCATCTCCTCGATTTGGTAGCCGGTAGGGCTGCCTGCGGCGAACTGGCACAGATTGTCAGCCCATTCCTCAAGGTCGTACACACTATCGAATCCAGGGTTCTTCGCACTCGACTCAAGAAAGTCGAACAGCTCGCGCGCAACCTCTGCGACCGGCTCTGTGGCCAAATCCATGCGGAAGTCCGGGTTAGGAACTTGCCTGCCATCCTCTTGATAGAGGAACTCCTCTGGCGGCCCAACCAGGGCGGCTGCCAAACGCGTTGCCCATTGAGTTGCCCACCGAGAGTCATCTCGGGCACTCTGTTTTGACCCGCTGCCGCGGTCTCGCATCGAACTCATCGTGCGCTCGAAGGCGGAGCTAGAGTGCCTGCCGAATGCCATTGGCTACTCAACATGGTTGCACCCTTGCCCGGCCAACGAAGTCATGGCCGGCGTAGCTGGTTTCCAATGCCGCAGATGCGGGGTGGTCACCGCTCACCATCCCGACAGATGTGACGCCGGTGCCACGGCAAATAAGTCCGGTGCCTGTCTGCCAGTCGATCCACCCTGAGTGCCTGGTTCAGGCCCAGGACCAGGCGCGCCTCGGGCGCCAAACCAGGCGACACCAGGACATCACCGTTGTCGCTCACGGTGAAGAATCCTTTGTCGAATGCAGCGTCAAGGTGCGGGGCCAGCAGGAGCCCGTTGAACACGTCCAGCCTCTCCGCATCGGTCTCACAGTCGGCCCAGGGCTTGATGTGACTGGCCCGGAGGAGCTCTGGAACGGCCAGGCCGGTGATGGCGCACTTCCCCTCCCAGTAGTCCAGCAGGCCGGCCCGGAACACGTCCTGGCCCACCCGCTGGACGACGAGTCGCTCGGCCTCCGTCGTCCTGGGCATCGAGGCCGTCTTCTGCTCGAACACGCGCAGCAGCTCGTTGGGGAGGGTCCTGGCGAGCTGGAAGGCCCGGCGGAGGAAGCGACCCAACTCGCCGATGTTCTCAACGTTGAGAACGACGGCAGCGCCGGCGGGTAGCTGGGCCGTGGCCGCCCTGCCCAGATCGGCGAGGCCTCCAGCAACGTCCCTGCGGGACAAGGCGGCCATGAGTTGGCCATCCCGGACCGTGAGCCAGACCGTCAGTGGAGCGTGGGTGCTGGCGTAGGCGAGCCAGCCAGCCGCCTGCCCGAGCTCCTGGTCGAAGCCGTTGTCGAGCGCGGCCTTCTCTAGCAGCGTCGGAATCAATGGCGAGGGCATAGGCCCCTATCCTTTGCCAGATCGGCGCTGCTCAGGTCGGGCTTCAGCAGCATAGGCTAGTGCTCCCAGCTGGCACTCTATTGGCCGCCTCTTGCCAGTCATCGTGCCCCCGGCTAGCCATCGGCGAGTCGTCTCTCGGTGGCCACGCCCGCCGCGACCAGCCAGCGCTTAGCTCTCCAAGCCCGCCCGGCCATCCACCAGACCATGTTCCGCACGTATACCTGTGGCGAGAACGCCGTCGCGAAGAAGGCCCGGAAGGCCACAGACGACACCTGTGGATCCGGCGCCCAGGCGCCCAGGGACGGGACCATGTCGACGTGGTCGCGCTCCCAGTGGTTGAGTTCGTCCGCCACAATGGCCTGACCTTCCGGGGGCAGCGCGACGGGAAGGCGCAGCCGAACCGTAAGCCCCTGGCCCAGGACGGGATGCCTCTCCGATGTGCTGATCTCGACAAGCGACGTGGCGCGGTCGCTGGTCACTGACGAGGAGATCGCGCCCTCGTCCCAAGGGAACTCGGTGTTTAGCCAGTTCTCGCCCGCGGTGGTGGCGAAGCCCCGCCCAACGGCCCACTGCCTCCCCACCTCCAGCTCCGGCGCGACGCCGACCGGCGCCGCCTCGTGGATGCCGAAGAACTTCAGGTCTGGAACGACACCAGTCAGCAGGAACTCGTGAATGGAAGGCGAGCCGGGGAGCAGGTAGTAGGCCCACCCCTTCGCCGCGTAAGCGGCCACCGCAACCAAGAATGGGTAAAGGTTGGCCGCGGCGTCGTCGTCGCCGAGCAGGATGGGGATCTTGGCGACAAGAGCAGGCGGTAGCCCAGCGCGGCCTGAGACAAGAGCCGTCGAAGACGCCAGCTTGTTGATTGATCCCACGGTTTCGGGCGTGGCCCATGACTGAAGTTGCGGAAGCGTCTGCTCAATCCTCACGACCTGGACGTAGCGGTGCCCGTCGATGGTTGGGACGTCCACGGACTCGACCCCCACCTCCAGGTCGCCAGCGGGTCCCGGCACGACGAAGCCACTCTCGCTGGTCTTGGTCTCAACGCTCCAGCTCGCCAGTTGCTGGCGCGTGGCCTCCAGGTCAATGCTGGTCATGTTCGGCTCCTGGACGATGGACGGTGCGCTACCCGCGGATCGGCCGGCGGTGGGTCGAGGCGGGTCTGGTAGGGCTTGCCGGTCCGGATGGCCTCGGCCATCGCGGCATAGATCTCGAGGATGACGCGCTTGGTGCGGTACTCGCCGTGGGCCTTCTCGTCGTTCTTCTTCACAATCGGGAAGGTCTCGAGGATGTTGTCGGCGTCGTCGTGCGAGATGCCGTAGAGGTGGAAGAAGGCGGCGTCGAGCTCGGCGCGGAGCAGGAATCGGCGCTCGGGATCCCAGCGGAACGGTGGGCCGTCGCAGCCGACGTCCTTGGCAAACACATGGAGATCCCAGGCGGTGTACACAAGCTCCAGGACCCGCGGCAGCATCCAGTCCTGAAGCGCTTCCCGTCTTGACCACCTTGAAGCCTCGCCGACCCTCTCAGGGGGCAGAATCGGAAGCTGCTCAGCGATGAAGGCGCTCATGTGCGTCCCGCCGATCTTCTGGCGCGCCACGAAGTCGAACGCGATGGCCCCAAGGTTCGCGACCAAAGTCGGCGCGGCCATCACTTGGTCGTCTGCCATGAACATCACCTTGGCAGTATCCGGAACGGCGAGTGACGGGATCACCGTGGCGATGAATGTGCGCTCGTCGGTGGATCGGGCGATGTCCCGCCAGGCCAAGACCCACGGGTGCTGCCATGTCCGACCGAACCGCTCCCGAGCATCCTGTTCCGGGTAGGCGTATCTGGTGTGCACCGTGAAAGCGGGATCGGCACGCTCGGCTTCCGAGAGATCCCGGTCCGCATCGTCCTCGCGGGTGGCCCATCTATGCTCGAACTGGTGGAAGTACTTCGCTTCGTAGAGCGGCAGTCGACCTCGACCATGCTCCTTGAGGAAGTTGGCCGAGTCATCCGCACTGTTGAGGAGGCGGCGCAACTCGAGCTTCCACCCCGATGTCGAAAGCACAGGGAAGCGGCGATAGATGGCCTTTGTGATCTCCGCGTCCCGACTAGACCGGAAGATCGGACAGGTCTTCGTGACCGGGTTCAGGAGCGCGATGTCGGCGGCTGAAAGCGTGAACTGCCTCTCCTTGTCATTCAGGTGCTCGATGCGCGTGGCAAAGAACACGAACTTAGATGCCGCACCTGACTGGCGCGAACCGGCCAGTGTCAGGATGCCGAACTTGAAGGATCGGTGAACCGCCTGGAAGATCGCCTCCCTGTTCTCAAAGTCGAAGAAGGACACCAGCTCGCCGCTGTCGATGACCGCCTGGAAGAAGAGCTTTGTCGAGTCATCGGTGACGATTCCCGTTGGTAAAAGCTGTCCGATTCGACCCTCCCGGGACACGAGGCCTCGAGCGGCCTCCGCGAAGAGTCCGAAGAGGTTGACGCGACCCACGCCGCAGAGTGGGAACCGGACGCCGCTCCTCACGAAGGTGTTGACGCCGTCGACCAGCCTCAGCGCGCCCCGGTAGGCCCGATGGAGTGGTGGGTCCTCTTCCGCGAGCTTGGCTACCATCCGCTTGCGGGCTGCGGCCGTCGGCGCCTGCGCGATGTCTGGCCTTGTGCCAGCGAAGAACTCCTCTTCCCGGAAGAGTAAGGAGTCCCATGGCGGGTTCCCGAGCACCACGTCGAACCCGCCGCGGGCGAAGACCTGCGGGAAGCCCAGATGCCAGTGGAAGAAGTGGTACTTGGCCGCTAGTTCCTCCACGGTCTTCACCGTGAGGGCTGGGGCCTGACCCTTGCCGCTCTGGATCTGGAGCCAGAGGGCGTTCGTCGGGGCGGCCTCCACGATGGGGCTGGCCTTCTTCTGCTTCCCGCCCGACGACGATTCGATCTCCGGCTTCGGCCACACGAAAGCAGCGCACCACGTGTCGGCCACGAACCGCTGGTGGCGGAAAGCCTCTGACGCCTGAAGCTCCTCCCAGCGCGCCTCCTTGCCGATCACGGCGGCCAGGTCGGCGTCGGAAGCCGCATCGAGTTCGGCCACCGCACGGGCCACCTGGTCCGTCTCGACTCCCGACTCCTTCGACCAGAGGGTGTCGAAGAGCCCCTGCTTCTCGGACACCTCCTTGTTGCGCTTCTTGAGCAGGCTGGCCGTCTTCTTGTCGTCCCCCTCGATAGGCTCGAAGGCTGCGTCGGGCACGCCCTTCTTCATCAGCTCCGGCGTGGCGCCGAGGAGCGCGTTTCCGCGCTGCACGTGGGAGTTGAGGAACGAGAGCGGCCGCCCCGGCTCCACGGCCTCCATCCAGAGGCTGACGCGGCAGAGCTCCACGGCCATCGGGTTGAGGTCGACGCCGAAGAGGCAGCGGCTGACCACCTGCCGAACGGCGTGGCGGTACTGCTCGGCCGAGGGCGTGCCGTTGGCCTGGTGGCGGGCCACGTGGATGGCGAGGCGGCGCGCCGCGGCCAAGAGGAAGTGGCCGCTGCCACAGGCCGGATCTACCACTGCGAGCCTGAGAAGTGCTTCGGCCGGATCGTCTGGGTGCGCCGCCACGGTGGCCTGGATCACCGGCTCCAGGGCGGAATCGAGCAGGACCTGCACCAGGCCGTCTGGCGTGTAGTAGCTGCCGGATGTCTTGCGGGCGTTGCCCTTGGTCTCGTCGCCGGTGGCGAACGAGAAGCCGCGCCCGTCCTGGGGAATCAGGGGCACCAGCTCCAAGAGGCTCTCGTAGACGCTGCCGAGCTCCTCGGGCCCCATGTCGCGCCAGTTGACCCGGGCCAGGCCGGACTCCTCGCGGACCCAGGCCAACTTGAAGATGGCCACCATGAGCCAGCGGTTCTCGAGCCTGGCGCCGTCGAGGTCCGGGCATTGGTCCTTGGCGAAGAGGCCGCCCAGGGCCGGCAGCGCCAAGCGTGGCTCGCCGGTGGCTACCCCTCGGAAGGTGATCTTCAGCCCCTCCCACAGGTCGCCGAAGCGGTCGTGGGCGCTCCGCTTCGCCGACCTGTCGCGCAGGCGGCGCAGGCCGTAACCCTTCCCGTAGAGCTCCTTGGCCTCCTCGGCGACGTCCGGGGGGTGGAGCACGGCCCGTTCTTCGGCGGTGAGCAGGAAGATGACCCGGTAGACAAGGCGCAGGAGCTGCTGGAAGTAAGCGTCCCGCGTGAGCTGGCCGCCGTGGAGCGCGGCCCGGAGCCCCTGGTTGTCGGCGTGGGTGAGGAAGCCGCGGCCGAGGGACACCAGGGCGTCTTCGACCCCTTCCCGGAGCTTCTCACGGGCGCGGGTGCCCTCCTCGCGACCTGCGGAGCGCCAGACCTCGAGCGGGCAGTCAGCAACGGGCTGACCAGGCGCCCCGAAGCGGCTCTCGTGGACAAGTAGCCAGAGGGCTGCGAAGTCGGCGTACCGTTCCTCGACGAAGATCCGGCCGAGGTCGGCCTCGATCCAGGCGGGCCGGGTTAGGCTGGCATTGTCGCGGCATAGGCGCAGTATCAGGCCGTCGGTGGCCAGGCCCCAGAGGGCGCGGTCGTCGGCGTTCAGGAACTCCTGGGCCAGGCCGAAGGCGCTGCGGCGCCGTCCATCCTCGCCGAACGCTGGCGACAGGGTGTCGAGGCCACTTCCCCCTGGCGCGATGACCACCGGGACCCGCCCGTCGAGGGCGTGGTGGCCGATGGGGTAGGTCCGGCCAGCGAGCTCCTCCGGCTCGGCCTTGGTGATCGAACCGAAGCCAAAGGAGTCTCTGAGCAGGCCCAGGATGAAGCGGTCTGCCAGGGCCCCTGGCTCGGCCTGCTTCTCCCTTCCGGCCTTGAAGTCGGACCAGTGGGCCTGCGCGATGCGCCAGAAGCGACCGATCTCGTCGCGGAGAGCCAGGCCCTTGTGGATGCGGTAGTCGGCCTCGGCTTGGTGCGCGGCCTGGAGCTGCGCGACCTTGGAGAGCCACTCGGGCGAGAGCAAGCCGCCCTCGATGGCGAGGGCCTCGAAGGCGAGCTGCGCCTCGCGGGCGCGGACCTTGCGGCGGGGGGCCATGGTCAGCTCACCTTGGGGAGCAGCACGTAGAGGCCGATGACGTCGGCCGGGAGGAGCGCCTTCACCGTGTACTTGCCGGTCGCTTCGCCAGCCTCTCGGACGCGGCGGTGATCGGCGAGCAGCGCCTCGGCGCGCCGGTGCGCGAAGGCGTTGAGCTCGGCCGTCTTACTGGCGAGGAGCTCCAGTGCCTGGGCGACGGTCCGGGCCGCGACGGCAGGTAGAGGATCAGCGGCCGCCGCCGGCGACAGGAGCGCCAGGGCATCGAGCCCTTCCATGAGCTTGGGAACGGTTGTGCCAGCCCAGCCAATGGCTGCGGCCTCTTCGACCAGCAACGTCGAGGTCGTCTTCCCCTTCTGCGCCGTGAGCTGGTGGCGCAGGCGAAGGATGGCCACCGTCGTCCGCTCCGTCACGGCGCCAGAGATCCAGCACCCCACGCGCCCCAGCACGCCTGGGTCCCGTTCCCTGGGGCGCCGCGGCGTCGGCGAGCGTGCGCTCGAGCAGCGACTCGGCCAGACCGACACCAGGGGGTGGCTGCGCTGGACCGGGCGGCAGCGTGGCTTGGGTGGGTAGCCGAAGGAGATCAGCGGGGAGCCGCTGAGCCCCTCGGCCTCAAGCCGCTCACGTACGTCCTCTGGGAGCGCGGCCAGCGCGGCCTTGTAGGCCCCGCGCTTCAGCTCCTCCAGGCCGGACCCGAGGCGGGCGAGCGCCCGGTCGGTGAACCGCTTCACGTCTTCCTCGCCGCCCATGGCCGCCAGGGTCTTCTTCCACTCGGGCAGGACGTCGTCTGGCTTGAGGCGCCGCTGGGCGAAGACGGTCCGGTTGGCCCTGGCCTTCACCGCGGCGTCGGTCCACTTGTCGTCGATGGCCTTGGCCTCTGGCGTGCTCGAGAAGTCGAGGACCCGCTGCTTGGCCTCACTGCCATGCCGCAGGAGGACCGCCTTCATGAGCGCCTGCGTCAGCGTGTGCCCTTCGTCGGGGAGCGGCACCGGGACGCCGAGCTCCTCGCGGATCTTCTCGGCCTTGCGGAGGATGACGTCCAGCACCGCGCCGTCCACCGGGTTGTTGGCCCCGTAGATGAGAGTGGCGCGCACCACCTTCGACTCCTGACCGAAGCGGTCCACGCGCCCTTCCCGCTGCTCGTGGCGGGTCGGGTTCCAGGAGAGGTCGTAGTGGACGACCGCGTCGAAGTGCTCCTGGAGGTTGACGCCCTCGGAGAGGCAGTCGGTGGCGATCAGGAGCCGCTTCTCGGCGTCGCCCAGCAGCTCCACCCGCTCCTTGCGCTCGTCGGAGGTCAGCTCCCCGGTGACGACGTCCACGGTCACGCCGTCGAAGTGCTCGCGGAGGTGGCGGCCGAGGTAGTGGGCGGTGGCGAGGTAGCGGCAGAAGACCACGGGGCTGAACCCGTCCGCGACGAGCTGCTTCAGATGGTCGGTCAGGAGCTTCAGCTTGGGGTCGCCGGCCTGGCCCGCCAGCTTCTCGGCCTGGGCGATGAGGCCCGCCAGTGCCTTGTCCTCGGTCGCCGCTGGCGGCTCCACGTCGTCGTCGTTGAGGGCGTCGGAGGAGCCGTCGAAGAGCCGGTCCTGGAGCGTCTCCTCGATAGTCTCAACGTTGAGACCGGCGCGGGTCCTGAGCGCCTGAGCGGCGGCGGCGGGGCTGGAGGCAACGCAGCGCATGAGGGCCAGGGTGCCCCAGAAGTTGAGCCGCTGGCGCCGCTCGTCCCCGCCGGCCGCCTCCACGATTGCGGCGCAGTAGTCGAGCACGTCCTCGAAGAAGCCGTCCCAGGCGCCGGTGAGCTGGTAGGTGATCTGCTTCACGTCCCGCCTCGGGAAGAGGCTCCCGTCCTTCCATTCGGCGATGTCCGGCCGTCGGCGCTGGACAAAGTTGCGGGAGAGCTGCTCGCGCAGCTTGTCGCGGTCCGGGGCGGATGCGTCCTTCAGCCTCTCGTACTTGGGATCGAGCAGGCCCAGCAGCGCGTAGAAGGCGTCCTCGTCGCCGCTGTGGGGCGTGGCGGTGAGCATCACCAGGTGCCGGCTGCGGTCGGCGGTGAGCCCCTTCAGCAGCTCATAGCGCTGGTGGCGTCCGGCGCCGGTCGAGGCGCAGGTGTGGGCCTCGTCCACGATGACGAACTCGGGGCAGGCCCTTAGGAACTCGTCCCGGCGACGCTCGCTCTTGATGTAGTCGAGGCTCACCACCGTGTAGGGGTGGGCGCGGAAGATGGAGTCGCCAAGCGGGAGCCCCTTCTCCAGCCTGGTCGCGCTCGATGCAGTGACGGCCGCTGCCCGGATGTTGAAGCGGTTCTCCAGTTCGGCGATCCACTGCTCGACGAGGTGCGGCGGGCAAAGAACCGCCAGCCGTTCGATCTCGCCCCGGTCGATGAGCTCCCGGGCGATGAGGGCCCCCTCGATGGTCTTGCCGACGCCGACATCGTCAGCGATGAGCAGGCGGACCGGGTCCTGCTTCAGCGCCATCATGAGCGGCACGAGCTGGTAGGCGCGTGGCTGCACGGAGATCTGGCCGAAGCTGCGGAACGGGCCCGCCCCACGCCGAAGCGAGAGGAGGAGCGCGTCGCGGAGGAGCAGTGCCGAATCCTGGCCGCCCTGCTGTGCCGCCGTCGGGCGCGGGAAGGTCGCGTCGGTGACCGGCTCGACCTCCAACGGCACGTAGATGAAGGCCTGGTCCTCCTCCGAGCCGGAGATGGGACGGACCTTCAGCGTGTCGGCGTCGCTGCCAACGAGGACGATCCACTCGCGACCGCGGGCCCGGATGAGGCTGCCGGGGCTGAACTGGGCTGTGGGCATGGGCTAGGTGCGTCCGAGGGCCTTGGAGAGCTTCGTGAACGACGCGGCCCAGGCGTCCTCGCGGCCGTCGAAGGAGACGAGCTCGAACCCGAGGTCGGCCAGGCGGCCGGCGGCGGCAGGGTCGAGGACGCCCAACCAGGCAGCCACGTAATGGTCTCGCCACACGAGCGGGACCTCGACGCCGGCGGCGGCGAGCGGCGCCGCGTCCGGGAGCGGCATGCCGTGGGCGGTGGCCGCGGCCATCCAGGTCACCAGATCCGGAGCCAGGGACTGGGACGGCCCCCGGGGGACCTGGCTGGTCAGCGCCGGGGCGGTCTCCCGGGCCCTCAAGGTGGTCACCGACCGCGCCAGTCGCAGGAGCAGCTCCCGGGCCTTGGCGTCCCGCCGGTCGAGCAGCTCGTGGTCGGGCTGGTTGAAGTAGGACATGAGGCAGCGGTAGCAGGCGGCCACGCACCGGGTATCGGCCACGTCGGTAAGCGCAGACTGAGCGGTGGGCAGGCCACCCGCTCCCGCGACATCGAAGTGCATCACCCGCAGAGCAAACAGCGCCACCTCGGCGATGATCCCGGCTCCGCCACGATGCGCGAGAGGACGCCAGCGCCCCCCTCCGTCGCCTCGTAGAGGAGGAAGCCGTTGCGTTCGGATCGGGTGGGCATCGGCTCGGCCAGGATCTCCCCCTCCTCGAGGCTGGAAGCGGACCTCGATGCCGCGCAGGAGCGCGTGCTGCACCGTGGCCAGCGTGTTCTCCGGCAGGTCCACCTCGGTGGGCTGGACCAGGAGGGCGTTCTTGCGGTCGTCCACGCAGGGGACGATCCACTGGCGCGCCGCCGCCGTGGGGTCGGCGATCTTGTCCTCCGCCGATTCGTCCACGTTCTTGGCCCAGTAGCCGGTCACCGGGTCGATGCGGAAGCCGAAGGTCTTCTTGTCGGCCCGCCGGCGCAGCCCCTTGTTGAGCCGGGTGATGGTGGCGCCGCTGCCATAGGCCAGATTCAGGACCGCTCCGGCAGCGTCGGTCGCGGCGCCGGGCAGGAAGTCCGGGGCCTGGTCGCGGACCGCCCACTCGAAGGTGGTCTGGAGCTCGAAGCCCTGGCGCTGCCGCTCCTCCTCGTTGGCGGTGATCCGCTCGGCCGGCTGCGTCGCCACGTTCTCGATACGGAAGACGTTGTTGACGATCTCGGCGGTGCCAAGCGACTCCCCGCAGCCGTGGCAGGTCGACCGGTCCGGCGTGAAGTGACCGGCGCCGCAGCTGCGGCAGATGCGGACCGTCTTGGTGGGGAGCTGCGCGTCGGGCGTCGAGCCCTCCTTGCCGCCAAGCGAGAGCATGGCCCGAACGACCCGGTAGGCGCGCCCCTCATGGTAGACGAGGCTGCGCGGGCCGAACTCCGAGAGCGCCAGGAAGCGGGGGCGCTGGAGGAAGGCCTGGCGGCCGCCGCCGTCGCCGCCCGGGATGTAGGCCATGAGCGGCAGCCTCGGGAAGTTGTAGCCCGGCAGGAAGCCCTCGGTGGCGAGGTAGCGGTACGTGTAGAAGTCGCTTGAGTGCTTGCTGTCGCCCTGCTTCAGCAGGCCGATCTGGGCGATAGGCCTGGAGCTCGCGCTCCTTGGCGGCGCGCTTCTCCACGAAGGATGCCGAGTGGCTGTCCATGATGCGGCGGGCACCGTCCCGCTGGCCCTCCGCCGCGGAGAGAAGATCCCGCCAGCGCTTGAAGGCGTTGTCGAACCGCTCCGCCGCACGCTTCACGACCTCGGCCGCGAAGGCGTCTCGCCCAGGGTACCAGCGCGCCTCGCGGTCGCGCAGCGCATCCTCGAGGAGGTCGAGGACGTTCGCGATGCGCCGCGTCGCCTCGACGGCCACGCCCGGCGCCACCATGGGGTCGCGGACCTCTGGCCGGAGCGGCCAGCCGGGCTCGGTCAGGACCAGGAGCTCGGCGATGGAGCGGTCGAGCGGCTGGCGCGTGCATGCCAGCCAGACTGCCTGGAGGTGGCTCTCAACCAGGTCGCGGTTGGCCAGCTCGAGGAGGGGCGGCCGCACCTCGCCGTGGACCATCTCCTTCGGCTGCCGGAAGAAGAACTGGTCGTGGGGGCTCTGGGCCGCGCAGTAGGCGAGCACGAGCGCCGCCTGGCCGCTGCGGCCGGCTCGACCGCTCCGCTGGGCGTAGTTGGCCGGCGTGGGCGGGATGTTGCGGAGGTAGACGGCGTTCAGCGCCGAGATGTCGACGCCGAGCTCCATGGTCGGGGAGCAGAACAGGACCGGCAGGAAGCGGTTGGCCTCCCCCATCTCGCGCAGCAGCTTCTCGTCCTCGGCGAGGTCGGCCTTCTCCTTTTCGCCGTAGCGGAACCGCTTCTCGCGGATCTGCCGGGTCTCCTTCTCCACCTGGGCCGTGTGCTCTCGGGCCTCGAAGCCGAAGAGCGGGTGGCCGGGCTTGCGGAGCAGGTCGGCGAGCCCTTGGTAGAGCGCGGTGAAGAAGGTGTTGGCCTTGGATACTGGGCTGCCGCTCCCGCCGGCCACCGACTTCTTGAAGAGGATGCAGGCGTCGACCAGGCGCCAGCCCATCTGGTCGTCGAACGGCGTGGGCTCTTCCGAGACGAGGCCGTGCGTGGCGGCCGCCTGGAGCAGCTTGGTGACCAACTCGTCGAACTCGGCCGCCTTGAGCGCCCGGATGGCTGGGTTGTCGCCCCATAGCGTGGAAGCGCGCAGGACGCGGCCGAGGGCGCTGCGCGAGCCGCCACGGACGATCAGCTCCTCGTCCTTGAGCCTGGTCGTCTTCTTCTTGGGTGCGTTCACCAGGAGCCAGCGAGCCGGTCGCGGCTGCTCGTCGGACCCCAACCCCCACGGCGCCCGAAGCCGGGAGTGCGACTGTGACCGGAGCTGGTCCACGTTGGTCTGCGTGAGAAGCTGGGCGCGGATGGCCATCCATTGGCGGAGGTGGTCGAAGAGCTTGCGGTAGACCGCGGCCCTGACCACCGGCTTGGCATCCCGCAGGACCTGATGCGCGCCGGCGAAGAGCTCCTCGTCGGAGGCCAGTTCGTCGAGGCCGAGGTAGTCCACCCGGACCAGATCGAGCTGCTCCAGGTTCGGGTTGGTGTAGCGCCACCCTCGACGCTGATCGAACCAGACGCGGTAGGCCAGCACCTCGCGGAGCGTCTTCTCGGCCTCTCCCACCGCGAAGCCCTTGAGCCCCGGCTCGAGCAGCCACTCGGCGCGGATGGCGGCCAATGGCTGGTCGAAGCCGAGCGCCTTCTGCTGCGCGTCCCCGAGCTGGTCGCTGCGGATGCCGGCCGCCCCGGCAGTCTCCAGGGCGCCAAGGAACCCGGCGCGGATCAGGCTGACGAAGAGGAAGTCGTTGAAGTGGCCCGCCTGGAGCGCCGCGTCCTGGCGGTTGTCGGTGAAGCCGAGCAGCTTGCGGGTGGAGGGCTCGAGCCCGGACTTGCCGGCGTGCATCCAGCGGAGCGCGGAGGAGACCAGGACGGTCGTGGCCGAGCTGCGCCCTTCGGCGGAGAGCGAGGCCAGCCGGGTGCGGTCCCGCGCTGCCGAACTCTGGAGGTCACCACAGCGAAGGCAGAAGCGGAACTTGCCGGGGATGAACCAGGCCGGGCTGCCGGTGCCCTCCTTGCCGGTCGGCTCAACCAGGACGTCCTCGGCGCGGGCCGGGCGGTAGTGGACCTTGAGGCGGAGCGTGCCATCGGCTGCGGCCTCCACCCAGCTTTCAGGGTAGTCCTCGACCTCGCCGCGGAACTCGAAGCCGGTGTCGGCCGGCTTGAGCGTCAGGAAGCCGTACTCCTCGCCATCGGACACGCCTTCGCCATCCGCTGCCGCATCGTCCGGCGTTCCCGGATCGTCCGCCTTGGCCAGCGGTGCGTCGTCGATGTCGCGAGCCAGGAACTGCTTGGTTCCGGCCTCGGTGACACGCCGGACCGGGTGGTACTCCTGGCCGCACTTGCGGCAGAAGTGGACCGGGTAGAGCCGCTTCTGGGGGTCCTCCGGCAGGAACTGCTGGCCGTCCACGGTGACGAGCCGGGCGCCGGCCTTCTCGAGCGTGGCGTAGGCGTGTCCCGCCCCCGAGATGAACTGGTGCAGCTTGAAAGCGAAGAAGCTCCGGGAGCTGGCGTCGGCCTTCCCGGTCCGCTCCGCCTCCGAGCGGCTGGAGACCAAGAGCAGGCGCCGCAGCGCCTCCCGGCAGACGCCCTCGTTGCGGCCAGCCACCTTGGCGAGCGCCTCGGCAGCCTCCTTCACCGTGAGGGGCTTGGCCCGTTCCCAGCGCTGGTCGGGGTCGGACCAGGCGATGCCGAGCGCGGTCTCCACCCAGATGGCCAGCGGGTGGCCGTAGAGCTCGGCGTCGGTGATCTTCTCGGGGAGGGGAGCGTCGAGCGCGGGGCCCAGCCGGGGCTGTACCGACTCCTTCGTCTGGGCCTTGTCGGTCTTCCGCCGCAGGGTCTCGACGATGATGTTGCTCTCGTCGATGGTCGTCGCGAAGAGCTTGGAGGCCACCTCGGCCACGGCGCGGTTCTTCTCCTTCAGCGTCCCGCCGCTCGCCATCGTCGCCGACGTGCCGATGCACTGGAGGTGCTTCGGGGCGAGCTGCTCCCGGACGCGGCGCACCAGGAGCGCCACGTCGGCCCCCTGGCGACCACGGTAAGTGTGCAGCTCGTCGAGGACCAGGAAGCGCAGCCCCTCGCAGTTCCCGATGACCTTCCGGTCGAGCTCGTCCTGCCGGGTCATCAGCAGCTCGAGCATCATGAAGTTGGTGAGCAGGATGTCCGGCGGGTTCTCGGCGATCCGCTGCCGCTCCTCGGTGTCGTCCTGGCCGGTGTAGCGGGCGAAGGTGACCGGCGCGGTGCCCTTCACGTTGCCCACGAACTTGTTCAGCTCCTCCTGCTGGCTGTTGGCCAGCGCGTTCATCGGGTAGATGACGATGGCGCGGGTCCGGGCGCGGCCGCCCTTCCCCTTGTCAGCCAGCACCGCGTTGATGATGGGGATGAAGAAGCAGAGCGACTTGCCGGAGCCGGTGCCCGTGGTGACCACGTAGCTCTGGCCCTGCCCGGCGATGGCGATGGCCTGCTCCTGGTGCTTGTGGAGCGACAGGGCCTCGCCGGTGGGGATCGCCTTGGTGGCCGGCAGCCGGAAGATCTCGGCGCAGCGCGACTGGAGTGACCCGTCCGTCACCAGCTCGGCGACCGTCTTCCCGGGCTGGAAGTTCGGGTTGATCTGGATGAGTGGCTCAGGCCAGTAGCGGTCGCCCGAGTAGATGCGCTCGATCTGCGTCCGGAGATCTTCCGCGAAGATGGTCGTGAACGACGTCGCGAACTGCTTGTACTCGCCGACGACCGTGTCCCGCAGTGAGAAGACGTCCATGGGCCCCCGCCAAGATCTGACGCTCCGGAGGGCTCGATGTGACCCACCCCGGCCGAGGGTCGAATCGTACTCTACGCAAGGACATCAGGGGCTTGATCGTCCTCTAGCGAGGGTCCTGGGGGTACGTTGCGCGCGGTACAGACGGGGCCCTTGCAAAGTCGCCCTGCCGATCAGAGAATGCCACCTGAAGTGAGACCCACGCGCTGCCTGCGCGCCAGAACCTCGGCATCGTCCGAGTGTTCGCCTGAAGTGGAAGTTCGGCCTCGGAGTGACCCTCGGTCGCGCGCCTGTGGTTGCAGGCGCAGCTGACCGCGTACCGGCAGGGCAGCAAGCTTCATCGAGATCATGCGCGTCGATCGCTTTGAGCGATCTCGACATGCTCTCAGTCGCCCTACCGCGTGCCACCCCACTTCCAACGAGCTGCGTTCCAGCAGTTCGCCCGAGGCACGCCATGAAGAAGAATCAGGCCGCTGCAATTCCCATCAAGCCCTCCACCACTCCCTCCAGCGCAAGCTCCGCCCACCTGCGACGGGACTCCGTCAGCCATGCCACCCCCGACGCACTACGAGCGGACATCGAGCGCCTCAGGGCCTGGCTCACCGGCTTCCGCGAGCAGGACGTCGTCGCAAAGCACGAGATCGCGCTGCTCGTGCACAGGATCGTCGGCAACAAGGACAAGGCGCGGAAGGGCGCGGTCAACTGCCTGGCCGACGAGGTCGGTTTCGATCGCGCGTCCCTCTACAGGTGGGCCGACGTCGCCGCTGTGTGGCCGGACTGGTCCACGCTCGAAAGGCTCATCAAGCCGCATAGCGCCAAGGGATACGCGCTCTCCTGGTCGCACCTGGAACTGCTGGCTCGCGTGAACCAGCCAGCGGACCGCGACAGCCTGATCGAAGAGGCGATCAGGTCGTCG
This sequence comes from Anaeromyxobacter sp., assembly GCA_016718565.1. Classification (NCBI taxonomy): domain Bacteria; kingdom Pseudomonadati; phylum Myxococcota; class Myxococcia; order Myxococcales; family Anaeromyxobacteraceae; genus Anaeromyxobacter; species Anaeromyxobacter sp. The sequence goes on from JADKCZ010000018.1 coordinate 346,545, forward strand.
CTCTCGGTCCGGGCGCTCCGAAGCATCATCGGCTCGAAGGCTCCCACCACGGCGGGCCGCACATCCAAGCCAGTGCGCACGGCGCCGAGCTCCGCCGGCGCCTGGGCCAGGGCCAAGGATATGGCCGTGGAGAACACCTCGCTGCTCGATGAGATCACCAAGGCCAGCCCGAGCACCCTCTCCCCGGAGGGGGCCGACGCGCTCAAGGCACTGGCTGGCTCATGCGAGTCCATCGTGGTGGCCGTCCGCCGCCTGCTGGCCGCTAACGCAGCCGAGCTGCCCAGCGACTCCCGCACCGCACGGCTCGCTAGGTAGAGAGTCTCAACGTCGAGACACGTCAGACGTCGCACCAAGAGGGCGCCATCACTGGGTGGCGCCCTCGACTTTTCCAGGTGGCCCCGGCGCTGGGGACCCCTCTGTGCCCCTCCCCCCGGGGGGTCGATCGAACGGCCGGTAGGCCTAGCAATTCGCGAGGGGGCTTCGGGATAAGCCTGTGGCAGTGGCTCTTGCCGACGCGTGGCCGAGGTCGTGCGTCCACCCGCTGCGTCCTGCCGCGGGCTCCCCTACTACCTCGCGCTCCTCGGGCGCGACCAGGAGGTCACCATGACCTTCGACAAGCTCACCACCGTCCTGAACAAGGGCGGCCAGCACCTCGGCGACCTCATCTGGTGGACCCTCGCCGAAGCCCGCATCGACAGGTCCACGCTGGAGAACATCTGGTCCGGCGCGCAACTCGCGCCGGAGTACCTGCCCGACCCGCCCACGGCAGAGAAGGCGCTCAAGGCCGCCGTCCGGGAGGCCGCCGTCGGGCAGCCCGACCGGCTCATCAGGCTCGGCAAGGAGGACGAGGCAGAGATCGTCTTCGCCGTGGTGCGCGAGACCAAGCACACCGACGGCAGCATCAGCTACCAGCAGGAGACCCGCGTCATCCTCGACCGCAAGGTCGAGTCCGTCTCCAGCGACATCGTCGGCCACGACCTGGCCGGCGTCATCGCCACCCGCTTCGGCGAGCTGCGGTCCACCCACACCGCCGACGACGTCCGCCGCGCCATGATGAAGGCCCTCGACGGCTGCGCGGCCGTCACCCTGCGCGACCACGGCGGGGTCTACTGGGTGCCCGCGCCCTACGCCGAGACCGTCCGGCGGCTCCAGGGCGCCATCGAGAAGATCGGCAACTCCCGGGTCTACCTTCTGCCGGTCCACTCCTCGGCCGACGCCAATCGGACCCTGGGCGACGCCGCCAAGCTGGCCATCGAGGACGAGCTCGCCGCGCTCAAGGCTGAGGTCGAGGGATTCTTGGTCTCGCCGCCAGATCGTCCGTCCACATTGGTCCGTCGCCTCGATGCGTTCGAGGGGCTCCAGGCCCGCGCCAACCTGTACCGCGACGTGCTTCAAGTCCACGTGGCCGACCTGGAGACAACCCTGGCCGAACTCACCTCCAGCGTCGAGAGCCTGCTGAACCAGAGGGCGGCGTAGGGCCACTGGTGGCACGGCCCTACGCCGAGGATGCCATTTCTAGTCCCAGTAGTCCGGCGAATGGTCGATCCCGGCTCTCTCGAACGAACACCTGTCGCAGTAGAGGTACGGGTCACTGGGGTTGGCGGTGTTCTTCCTGCAACCAGGGCAGAGCGTCGGAGGGACACCCACCTCATCCGCTGGCGGCAAGTCCGGCACTGCCAGCGGCGCCTGATCTTCCGGCCGCGCTTCCTCCGCACTCCTAGGCCGCTGCGCCTCTAGGTGCATCTTCGCCGTGGTGAAGCTCTCGCCCGTCTTCGCCGCCCTCTGGCGGATCACGTCCTTGAACTTCCTGTGGTTGGTCATCGACGCCTCAAACGTGAACCAGGTCACCCACACCCGCATTCACGCGAGCGGTCGATCCGGACATCCGACCCGAGGGACTGAACCCCCTTTGTCCCCATCTTGCGAGCCCGGTGGGTGCGGGCTGTCGGGGCTTCGGCGTGGGTGAGCGCCGAGTGAATCCTAGCCATGCTTCCGCCCCCGTCAACTCTCGATTCCACAACCGAAACGCGATGAGCACCCAACCTGTTGAACCTCCACATTCTTTCCGGAGTTCCAAGTGAACCAGCCAATCTTCAGCCTCCGCACTGACCTCAGTGTCCGCTTCCCCGAGCGCAAGGACGTCATCGACGGCGCCCTGGCCGCCGTCCTGGCCGGCGAGCACGTCCTGCTCCTCGGCCCGCCGGGCACCGCCAAGTCGGCGCTGGCCCGCGCCATCGCCCAGGCGTTCGGCGGCAGCTACTTCGAGCGCCTGCTCACCAAGTTCTCCACGCCCGAGGAGCTCTTCGGCGCGATCTCGCTGAAGGCCCTGGAGCAGGACCGCTTCGCCCGCGTCGTCACCGGCAAGCTGCCCGAGGCCGAGTTCGCGTTCATCGACGAGATCTTCAAGGCCAACTCCGCGATCCTGAACTCGATGCTCACGCTCGTGAACGAGCGCGTCTTCCACAACGACGGCCAGCCGCTGGCCTGCCCGCTGGTCACCATGTTCGGCGCCAGCAACGAGCTGCCCGAGGGCAAGGACCTGGAGGCGCTCTTCGACCGCTTCCTGGTGCGCTTCGAGGTGGGCTACCTGCTGCGGCCGGCCAACCTCAAGCTGGTGCTGTCCGCCCCGGATCCCAAGGCCGCGCCGGTGATGACCATGGCGGACCTGCGGAAGGCGCAGGCCGAGGTGGCCAAGGTCACCGTCACCGACGAGACCATCGAGGCGCTGATCCAGATCCGCGACGCCTGCAAGGCCGAGGGGATCATCGCCAGCGACCGCCGCTGGAAGAAGGCGCTCAAGATCGTCCAGGCAGTCGCCTTCATGGCCGGCGAGAAGAAGACCTCGCCCGAGGACCTGGCCGTCCTGGTCGACTCGCTCTGGCGGGAGCCCAAGGACCGTTCCAAGGTCGCCCGGCTCGTCGGCAAGCTCGCCGACCCGGTGGGCGCCCAGGCGGCCGAGATCCTCGACGCCTCCAGGGAGACCGCCGCCAAGGTCGCCGCCCTCCAGGCCGGGGACCGCAAGCAGTACATCGCCCAGGCCGCCCAGGCGCTGGAGCAGTTCCAGGCCCAGCAGAAGAAGCTGGCGCAGCTCACCAAGGGAGCTGGCCGTCGCGCCGCCTCGGTGATCCAGGACGCCAACGACGAGATCCTGGCCCTCCACACGGACCTCGCGAGGACCGTGAGCGCCGGCCTGGGGCTCCGGAGCGCCCGGTGAAACGGGTCATCTATGACGTGCCACGGTGGCACGCCTACCTCCACCGGGATGCCCGGGGCCTGGAGGTCGCCGGGGACCGGGACAGCCCCGTTACCAAGTTCGAGGACGAGGTCTTCGACCGGCTCTACTCGGGCGAGCTGACCCGGCTCCCCGCCCGCCAGCAGGACCCGAAGCTCAAGACCTGGGCCGAGGGCGTCCACAAGGCGTGCGAGGAGCTGCCCGCCTTCGGGCGCCTCGTCGCCGAGTGCCAGGCGAGGCCATGGCCGCCGGCACGGCGGTCGAGACGTTGATGGCCGTGCTCAAGCCCCAGGTGCCCACCGATCCGCAGCAGCAGGCGCCGGAGAACATCAGGCGCTCCATTGGCTCGGCCTGCGAGAAGGCGTCCCAGGCCGTAGATGAGCTCAGGGACACCTTGGAGGGGCTCGCCGAGGTCGGGATGGCTGGGATGCCGGGGACGAGCACCGCCAACGGCGGCCAGCTCTCGGCCAAGTCCATCAGGGCCCTGGCTGCCAGGCTCAAGACCGACGCCCGCCTCAAGCAGATCGCCCTCCTCGCGGGCAGGTTCAAGCGCATCGCCGCCTCCAAGCGCCGCCAGAAGCTGAAGCACGGCGCCGACGAGATCAGCGACATCGAGCAGGGGGCCGACCTGGGCCGGCTCCTGCCGTCCGAGCTCATGCAGCTCACCCACCGCACCCGCCGCCTGCTGCTCCTCAAGAACCTGCTGGAGCGCCAGGCGATGCAGTACCAGCTCATCGGCAACCAGCCGCTGGGCAAGGGGCCGCTGGTGGTGCTCCTCGACAAGTCCGGCTCGATGGACGGGCCGAGGGACGTCTGGGCCACGGCGCTCGCCCTGGCGCTGCTCGACCAGGCCCAGCGGGAACGCCGCCCGTTCGCGCTGGTTGCGTTCGACTACCGCGTGAAGTTCGAGACGGTGGTGAAGCCCGGTGAGGCGCTCCCCGAGGCGGCGCTCTTCACGGGCTGCGCCGGGGGCACCGAGATCGCCGACGCCGTCGCCCGGGGCCTCGAGCTGATCCAGGAGCACGAGGGTCAGCTCAAGAAGGCAGACTTGGTCCTGGTAACCGACGGCGGGAGCGACGCCCAGATGGCCCCGAAGCTCCGGGAGCGGGCCACGAGGCTCAACGTCGAGACCTTGGGCCTCGGCATCGGCGTCGAGCAGCAGTGGCTCGAGCCGTGGTGCGACCAGATCCAGGTCGTCACCGACCTCACCAGCATCGACGACGCGAGCGCCGAGCAGCTCTTCGGCGAGTAGCGGCACCTGTTCGGCGCCGCTGCGCCTCCTCAACCTACCAAGGCAGGCCTGCCTGGAGAGGAGGTGCTTCGTGCCCATCATCCTGGCGTTCCTGGCGTCGAGGGTTGCGAAGAAGATCGCCGCGGCCGTCTTGCTCGAGATCGTGGCGGAGCTCACAACGAAGACGAAGGGCAAGCGGTAGCCGGGGGCGCGTCGCCAGTGCCGGGGCGCGCCCTGTTGTTCTTCAAGTAGCAGCAGCACGCGGTTCAGCCAGGTGGAGGCCCCGGCTCGACGTGAGCGCGGGGCCTTCGCCGTTCATGGGCGCCAAGTCGCCCGAGGAGCACCACCATGACGAACGAGGAGAAGAGGAAGATCTACGCGGCGCTCGCCGCGCCGTTCCCGGAGCACTGCATCCAGAGGACCGACGGCCGAGTCACGGGCCGCGGATACGACACCAGCGGGATCGGCTACGCCTTCATCACCGCGCGCCTGAACGAGGTCGTCGGGCTCGGAAACTGGCGCGCCCACCGCACCGTAACCGTGAAGGAGATCACCCGGGCCAACGGTCGCACGGCCTTCGAGGCGATCTGCGACCTGACCCTCGAACTCGGCGAGTGGGTCGACGGCGCCTTCGTCACCTGGGCGGAGTCCCTTGCCGACGGCGGCAACGTTGCCGCCTCCGAGGCCGACGCGAGGAAGGGCGCCTACACGAACGCGCTGAAGAAGGGCGCGGCGATGTTCGGCTGCGGCAGGCAGGCCTATGAGGGCACGCTCGATGACGACAACCTGCCGCCGGAGCACTCCTCCGACGGCGGCACCATCTCGACGCTGCCCACCCCGCGCCCCGCTCCGGCCCCCGCGCCGGTGGTCCAGGGCCAGGTTTCCCAGCAGCCGGCCCAGCAGGTCCAGCAGCAGCCCCGGCCGCCCCAGGCGCCCCCGGCGCCCAGCCGGAACCGGCTCACCTCGAAGCAGCTCGGCGCCATCCAGGCCATCGCCAGGAAGCTCGGCTACGACCCCCAGGGCCTCCGCGCCTTCGTGAAGGGGCAGTTCGGGGCGCAGCCGGAGTTCCTCAGCCGGGACCAGGCCAGCAAGCTCATCAGCGCGATGTCGGCCCAGGCCGGCAACGGGCAGGCCCAGGAGCAGCACGAGCCCGGGGCGGAGGGCTGACATGGCCCGGCCCAAGATGCCGGACGGGCTCTACACCAGCGTCTCGCAGGTGAAGTGCTGGCTCAGGTGCCCGCGCCAGTTCGAGTTGAAGTACGTCCGCGGGGTGGCGCCGGCCTTCGTGCCAGTGAACCTGGCCTTCGGCAGCGCCATCCATGAGGCGCTCGCCGCCCACTACCAGGAGATCAAGAGCACGGGGAGCCCGCTCCGACGGGACCTCATGCTCGACGTCTTCCGCGCCGCCTGGGAGAGAGCTACCCAGGGCGAGGTGCCGCTCCAGGCCGAGGAAGACGGAGAGGACCTCCGCCAGATGATCGATAGGGGCATCAGCATGCTTCACGCCTTCGCTGAGCACGCGGAGCGCAACCCCACCCAGAAAGTCGAGGCGGTCGAGCTCGCCTTCACGGTCCCGCTTCACGACCCGGACTCGGGCGACCAGCTCGAGGAGGCGCTCACCGGCTTCATGGACCTGGTCGTCGTCGAGGACGGCAAGAGGATCGTCGTGGAGCACAAAACGGCCGCCCGGAAGTACGCCGAGGACCAGCTGCGCTTCGATCTCCAGGTCACCGGCTACAAGATGGCAGCCCGCGCAGCTGGCATGGGCGAGGTCCACTTGAGGTTCCAGGTTCTGACGAAGACCCGGGCGCCCCAGGTTCAGGTCGCCGATGTCGTGCGTGACGACGGCGACGAGGAGGACTTCGCCCGCACCGCGGTCGGGGTCCTCAAGGCCATCGACAGCGGCGTGTCCTACCCGGTGCGCGGCTGGGCTTGCCGTTCCTGCCAGTATGCCCACGCCTGCCGCGGGGCCGCGCCGTGAAGGCGGTGAGCGTCAGCGCAGAGCTCCTCGCCCTGGAGCGGGCCGTCCAGCTCGTCGCAGATCGTCTCGACGTCGAGAAACTTTAGGACCCCCTCCAGCCCGACGCGCAGCGTCAGGTGGTTGCCGTGCTCACCCTGGTAGCCGTTCGGCTGCGTGACCTGGGCCGGGCGGCCCGTGGGCGGCTCCCAGTGGAGCGCTTCTGGGCGCCGCACAACAACGCCGACCCCAGCGACGAGCAGGAAGACCTGATCCGCTACGAAGCGTCACCGTCCGGCGGGAGGAGCAGAAAGTAGGGCCGGCGCGGCGTGCTCATTCGGGGCTCGCGCCGCCCTTTACCTCTTCTCGGAATGCCCGGTGCTCTGCGGCGGGTCGACGCCAATCTGCCGAATCGCAACGGGTTTCGAACGATGTACCTGGGGAGGACCGACCTCCCAAGGAAGAAGATTGGAACCTCAGGTACTCACGGGACTCGCTCACATGATGCCGGTCAAGACGGGGCCACTTCAACTTTGGGTAGGGTACGTGTCTACACCACAGGGGGCGGCGCATGCTGACTGCGACACGCGGGCTTGCACTTGCAGTTCTTCTTGGCGGCCTTGCCCTTTCAGCCTGCGGGGGTGGAGGCAGCGGCGGGACGCCGCCCGCGACTACCTACTCCATCCGCGGCACGGTGAGCGGCGCGGTCGCCTCGGGCGTGACGGTGACCCTGTCTGGGGCTAGCAGCGCGACGACCACGACTGGTGGCGCGGGAACCTACAGCTTCGCCGGCCTGGCCAACGGCAGTTACACGGTCACGCCGTCGCTCTCTGGATTCACTTTCTCCCCAACGAGCCTGGTCGTACCGGTGAACGGGGCGAACGTGACGGGGCGGGACTTCGCCGCGACGTCGGTGCCGAACACCTACAGCATCTCCGGGACCATCTCCGGTGCGGTCGTGTCGGGGGTCACCATTGCGCTCACCGGCACCAGCAGTGCCGTCACCACGACCGACGGGGCGGGCTTCTACGCCTTTGCCGATCTCGCAAATGGCAACTACACCGTTACGCCATCGCTTGCAGGTCACACCTTTTCGCCGACGAGCAGCCCCGCGACGATCAATGGCGCGGACGTCTTCGAGAAGAACTTCACGGCAGGCACTTGGTCCTGGGAGAATCCTCGGCCTCAGGGAAACGGCCTTCGCAGGGTCTGGGGCAGTTCGGCAGGCGACGCCTGGGCGGTAGGCGATTTGGGGTCCATCCTGCACTTGAATGGCAGCGAGTGGACGAGGGTGACCAGTGGATTGACTGAGTACCTCTCGGACATCTGGGGCAGTTCGAACATCGACGTCTGGGCCGTTGGCAACAACGGCACGATCCTACACTCGAACGGCACCGCGTGGTCCAGCGTGGCGAGTGGGACGGGGGCTTGGCTCTCGGGTGTCTGGGGTAGCTCGGCGAACGACGTCTGGGCGGTGGGCAGTGGCGGCACGATCCTGCACTGGAACGGCACCGCGTGGTCGAGCGTGGCAAGTGGGACGGGGTCGAACCTGTCAGGCGTCTGGGGGAGTTCGACCAGCGACGTGTGGTCCGTTGGCTACAACGGTACGATCCTTCACTCGAACGGCACCGTGTGGTCGAGCGTGGCGAGTGGGACGGCCCAGCACCTCTCGAGCATCTGGGGCAGTTCGGCGAGCGACATCTGGGCCGTTGGCAAGAGCGGCACGATCCTGCACTGGAACGGCACCGCATGGTCGGCGACGGGCGGGTACACGATTGACCTCTCGGGCGTCTGGGGCAGTTCAACGAGCGACGTCTGGGCAGTTGGGAACAACAGCACTGTCCTGCACTGGAACGGGACCGTTTGGTCGGGCGTGGCGAGTGGAACGGCCGAGCACCTCTCGGGCATCTGGGGCAGCTCGGCGAGCGACATCTGGGCCGTTGGTGACAACGGCACGATCCTGCACTGGAATGGCACCGCGTGGTCCGTGACGAGCGGGTTCACCTTTGACCTCTCGGGCGTCTGGGGCAGTTCAACGAGCGACATCTGGGCCGTTGGCAACAACGGCACGATCCTACACTCGAACGGCACCGCGTGGTCCAGCGTGGCGAGTGGGACGGGGGCCTGGCTCTCGGGTGTCTGGGGTAGCTCGGCGAGCGACGTCTGGGCGGTGGGCCCTTACGTGATCCTGCACTGGAACGGTAGCGTTTGGTCGGGCGGGACGAGTGCGGGGGCACCGTACCTCGAGAGCGTTTGGGGGAGCTCGGCGAGCGACGTCTGGGCGGTGGGCAGTGGCGGCACGATCCTGCACTGGAACGGCACCGCGTGGTCGAGCGAGGTGAGTGGGACGGAGTCAAACCTGTCAGGCGTCTGGGGGAGCTCGGCGAGCGACGTATGGGCAGTTGGCGACAACGGCACGATCTTGCGATGGAACGGCACAGCGTGGTCGAGCGTGGCGAGTGGGACGACACGCGCGCACGCGCGCATCTGGGGAAGCTCCGCGAGCGACGTTTGGGCTGTGGGGCGTGGCACGATCTCTCACTGGAATGGCGCCGCGTGGTCGACTGTGACGAGTAGGTCGACCATGTACCTTGGGGACGTCTGGGGGAGCTCGGCGAGCGACGTCTGGATTGTTGGTTACGATGGCCTAGGACCCTTCTACGCCGGTGTCTTGATGCACTGGGATGGCACCGCGTGGTCGAACCTTGCTCCCGTGACGGAGAGGCCGCTCCAGGCATTGTGGGGCACTTCCGCAAGCGACGTCTGGGCGGTGGGCTATAGCGGTACCATCCTGCACTTCCGACCCTGACCACCAAGCCGGATCAACGGCAAGTCGGGAACTTCACGAGGGAGGGCCTATGACACGGAGCCTTCGGATTGCAGGCGTGTTTGGGGCGTTGCTGGTCACGTCGGCCCTGCTCGCCTGCGGGGGTGGAGGCGGTGGCGGGACTCCGCCCGCAACGACCTACTCCATCTCTGGCACGGTCAGCGGCGCTATCACCTCTGGCGTGGCGGTGACGCTCTCGGGCGCGAGCAGCGCGACGACCACAACTGGGGGCGCGGGAACCTACAACTTCGCCGGCTTGGCCAACGGCACCTACAGCGTGGCGCCGTCGCTGGCAGGGTACACGTTCTCCCCAGCGAGCCTGGTCGTCTCGGTGAGCGGGTCAAACGTGACGGGGCAGGACTTCACCGCGACGGCGGTCCCGAACACCTACAGCATCTCCGGAACCATCTCCGGCGCGGCCGTGTCGGGGGTCACCATGGCGCTCACTGGCACCAGCAGCGCAACGACAACGAGCGGTGCCACGGGGGCTTTCAGCTTCACAGGCCTGACCAACGGAAACTACACCGTCACGCCATCGCTCGCTGGGTACACGTTCTCCCCAGCGAGCTTGGCCGTGGTTGTAGGCGGGTCGAACGCCTCCGGAAAGGACTTCACAGCGACGGCCGTGGCGGGTCTCGGCACCTGGACGAGTGTGCCGAGCGGAACGACATCGAAGGAGTTGCTTGACGTCTGGGGAAGCTCGGCGAACGACGTCTGGGCGGTTGGCGGTGGACCCGGAGCGATTCTCCACTGGAACGGCAGCGCTTGGTCGAGCGCCACCTACGGAGGGCAGTACCTAACTGGAGTCTGGGGCCTATCCGAAGCCGACGTTTGGGCGGTAGGGGAGAGCGGAACCATTCTGCACTGGAACGGCACCACGTGGTCGAGCGTGACCAGTCCAGTGTCAGCCTCTTTCCTGGAAGGCATCTGGGGGACCGCGGCGAACGACGTCTGGGCCGTAGGGGGTGGCGGAACGATCCTGCACTGGAACGGGACGTCGTGGTCCACCGTGGCCAGCGGCACGACGGAACATATCGCTGACGTCTGGGGAAGCTCGGCGAACGACGTCTGGGCGGTGGGGGGCTCCGACAGTCCCCCAAGCAGCGTTCTTCTCCACTGGAACGGTATCGCGTGGTCGAGCGTCGCGAGCGGTACCTCCAACGGTCTGAGGAACATCTGGGGCAGCTCGGCGAACGACGTTTGGGCCGTTGGGGACGGCGGAACGATCCAGCATTGGAACGGAACGGCCTGGTCGACTGTGCCCAGCGGGAGAACCGACCCCCTCGACGGCATCTGGGGCAGTTCGGGAAGTGACGTCTGGGCGTTCGGCGGCAGCGGCGGAGTCCCTCCTGCTCCAGCCACCAGCGTCATTCTCCATTGGAACGGCAGCGCATGGTCAACCGTGCAGAGCGGAACGACCCTTCCTCTCTACGGCGGCGGGGGCATCTCGGGGAACGATGTCTGGGCGGTCGGCGCCAACGGGACAATTGTCCACTACACCCCGTGATGTCGCATACCGCGTTGGTAAGCTAAGTCACCTCCCGGGGCCTGAGCACTCGCTTGGGCCCCTTCCACTTCCACAAAGCGTCCACGGGCAGGATGGCCGGCCTGAGGTTCGCTTCGCCGAGAAGCCAGGCGTCACCTTCTACAGGTAGCCTGCACGCAGAGGCCCCAACCGGTAGGCCGGGTCGGCAGGTCGCCCACCATCACTAACTCGGCCAGGGAGGAGCACCCCCATGGTCAGCACGTTGCCCAGTAGGTCACTTGAGGTGTTCCAGGGCGCCGAAGGTCAGGTCCTCGTCGAGCTGCGTGCTGGAGTCTGGTTCGCGGTGTCCCAGGTGGTGGCGCTCGCCTGCGGCAAGGGGCCGGTGACCTTGGCCACCAGCGGGCCCGTCGACCTGCGCGCCTTCGACAAGATGCTTCAGGCGCTGCACCTGGTCAGCTCCGCCAACTTCCAGCCGGACATCGAGCCCCCGGACTTCAGCGGCCGGGTGGTGGAGGAGAAGTGCACCGCGGAGGTGTGGTGGCGCTCCGGGACGGTGCCTGGTCGCATCGTCACCATTTTCATCCTCTACGGCGAGAGCGCGGCCTGGTTGAGCTGGAACACCGGGACTGGGAGCAGCTCGCGCCACATCACGCAGGTCTTCAGCGGCATCGCCCGGGAAGACCTCCTGTAGGTGGATGGCGAGGATGACGGCCAGCTCGGCGTCCGCCTCGTCGTTACATGTCCTGGCCAGCCTAGTCGCCGTCTGGTGGGGGGACCGGGCGGGCAGTGGAGATGGGGGCCGGATTCAGACGGGGCCCAAGATTTCTGGCTGAGGGTGGGGGGCGGGGGCCAGATTTCGTGAAGGGGGTGGTCCGGGTGGGGCGAGGGCGAGATCGTCGATCCTAGGGGCAGCCAGGGGCCTTCCTGATCGAGTCTGTAAGGTGGCCGGGGAGGCAGACCCCTCACCAGGTTCCCAAGGCTGCGGGTACCTCTCTCCCCCTCCTAGCCGGCCCGATCGTTCTTGCCTTAGACCTCAGCGTGGGCGAACCCGGAGGTCAGGGAGCAGCCGGTGGGTGGACAAGCCACACGCCACGCTCTCGCCCGGTCATGTTCACCACCCACAGGCGCCGGAAGCTGGATGCGTCCATCAGGTCCCGCAGACGCTGCTCGAACTTCGGCATCCAGATGCTCTTCGGGTCCATGGTCTCGTCCCCGTACGCCAGCAGCTCGATCGGGAAGGGGGACTGGTACCTCTTCTCGACCAGCTTCACCCGGACCCTCTCCAAGGTGGGGTCCGCGAACCAGGTTCCGCCGGGTCCCTGCCCCTGGATCGCCTGAGCGGTCACTCGGGCGAGGTCCTCATCGACCAGGTCGACCAGCTCGAACGCCACCTGCTCGCCGTGGACGTACCGGCACAGGATGTCGGGCTCGGGTGGACGGCGGGACTCCACAGACCCGGGGACAACTGGCATGCCGGCCAGCTGGATGAACTCCAGGAATACATCCCGCTCGGCCTTGGCCTTGGACTCCTCGCTGGTCATGACGATGACCATCTCCCAGCCGGCTGACACCACGCTGGGGATCGGAGGCGGCGAGGAGGCCGGAGGAGGCTCCCGAACGGCCTCCCGGCCTACCTGACGACGCGCAACCTGACGTCGATGGCCTTGCCGTCGTTCTCGGCCAGGGCGGCCTCGGCGGCCTTCCGCTGAGTCCGGAGCTGGTCGAGGATGCCGAGCAGCCGGGCCTGGCTCTTCTCGATCTCGGCCCTGTACCTGGAGAGCTTCTTGGTCTCCGGCCCCTCCGGCACCACCGTCTCGGCGGAGATCTTCTTGCGGAGGTGGTCGAGGACCTGCTCCCCGCGCTTCACCATGGTGACGAGGGCGGCTTGGACATCATGGGCAGCGGTAGCGAGGGCGACCATGTTGTCCGACTTCGCCTTGCCGTCCTCGGCGGCCTCCTCCAGGCCGGTGATGGCCTCCTCGAGGTTCTTCACCAGCCGGCCATCGAGAGCCTCCACGTCGCGCACGATGCTGACGGTGCCCTTGGCGCCCAGGATGAACGGCTTGAGCGGGCCGATGTGGGTCGGGAAGGGCTTGAGCTCATCGGCGGCAACGGCGTGCTGGACAAGGACGTTCACGGCCGTCAGCGCGCCAAGGGCGCGGGAGTAGTCGTGGTGCTGCGGGGTCTTCCTCATGGCGTCCTCGACGAGCGAGAGGTGGTGGGCGTGTTCGAGCCGGAGCAGTCGCTGCTGGCGCCAGGCGAGGTCGGCGAGCTGGTAGACGACGTGGGCCTCGGCGGGCGAGGAGCAGGGCAGCGTGGCGAACCACCCGTCGGCGTGGCGGCGGTAGTCGGCGACGGCCTCGCCTGGCAGCACGAGCGCCACCGACCTGATGCCGTGGGACACCCGGTTGAGCGAGGCCCGAATCTTTCCCAGCTCGGTTCGCGGGCCTGTGGCGCGGGCAGGTGGGGTGGCGCCAGCGAGGATATCGGGCCGAGGGGGTGGGCCAGGGAGCATGTCTCGACTGTCATGGTTTCCTGGGCCTGTGGGTAGCGATTCCTAGAGGCAGTCATGGAGCCACGCGGTGTCCCAGTCGCCGGTGCCCAGGCGGCGCCTGAAGGGCGGCATGGAGTTGGGCCGGCTGGTCACCGACCCGCTCGACCGGGCCGAGATGGTGTCACCACCTGCGACGGCAACATGATGTTCACCAACGGTCATCTTGTTGTCGGATACGTGATGGCGAGCATCATGATCAGGATGAGCATCTGGAGGATGGACCTGTTCGCTCCCACAGGGCGGTACACGACCACCGCCACGACCCTCCACCGTGCGCGTCATCGTGCTCCCCCCTGGCCTACGGCCTCTCGACGGCACAATGCCGTCGAGATCGGGTGTCGCTCGCTGAGCGCCCAGCGGTGGTTCATGACGTTGGCCGAGTTCCTCCTTTGACCGCTCACAACCTGTTGGGGCAACAGGTGGCGCAACATGGGGCCGTACAGGAGCACCCATTCTCGACCCTTCAGGATGAGTTGGATCAGGTAGGGAGGAGTCAGGAGGTGTACAAGCAAGGCCTCCTCCCTGGTGCCGCTTACGGCCCCACTTCCTGCGTCTTACCTCAGGAATTCCCCTGGACGGTTCCCACTGGATGCCAAGATAAGCTCCAAGTCGGGCCGGTGTCTTCGTGACCCGCTCGGCGTTGCTGATGCCACCCTTCCATGCATTTCTGAGTGCTGCTCGGGTGAGGTTTGGCGGCAGCAGCGCGACAACATGGACGTGCGGGTCCTCGCGACGGTCGTCCGCCACCACCCAAACCGCGTCCGCGAGCCGACGCCACGGTCTTGACTGCTGGAGCAGGTCAAACTGCCGCCGCACGTCTCGCAGGAGGCGCTCTCGAGTTCCCGAGCATGCCGTCGTGAAGGTGTAGAGGTAGGTCCTGTACCCTGGCTGTCGTTCGGCCCGCACCATCGCCTCAACCGCTGCGACGAAGGTAGGGGCCTCATCGCACGGTGGTCGGAAGGCCCCCCGGGCATCAGCCGAGCGGATTCGTCTGGAGCCGAAGAGCCGGCGTCGTGGCGACCGCGCTGGCATCTACTTGCTCGCGACCCGCCGCGCGGCCATCCAGGCGGCCAACTCGACCTTCGAGAAGACCACGAGCCTCTTGCCGAGCCGGTAGTGCGGAATCTGCCGTCTGCACACCATCGACTGGAGCGTCGGGATTCCGAGCCCGGTCAGTGCCGACGCCCCGCCGTAGCGGAGCTTCTCCTCGTGCTGCTCATTGCTGGCGTCCACGGCGTTGTCGTCCATGCCGTGGTTCTACAGCCCGTCTACGAAGGCGACTCTGCAAGGTTAGGGGCTGGTTCTTGCAGCGGACGTCCTGCGAGGTCGATGGGGAGCGCGATGACCTCTCCGACCCTTGGCGCCTCCGACCCCAGACGCCCGAAGTCGGCGGCGTAGGCCGCGGGCGCCAGGTGGGCGTAGCGCATGGTCATCTTGATGTCCTTGTGGCCCAGGATCTTCTGGAGCTTGAAGACGTCGCCCGAGTTCATCACCCAGTGGCTGGCGAAGGTGTGGCGCAGGTCGTGGAAGACGATGTACCGGCCCGTCCGGGCGTTCTTCTGCACCCTGGGGAACTGGGCATCGTCCAGGACCCGATGGAAGATCTCCTGGAAGACCCGGGCCGACTCCTGGTGCATGGCGCCTCGCTCGTTCGGGAACACGAGCTGGCCGGGGCACTTGAGCCGCCAGCGGCGCAGCACCGGCAGGAGCACGTCGAGGATGGGGACGTAGCGGACGTCGCCGGCCTTGGTGGGGCCCTCGAAGGACCGCTGGACCGCGATGAGCCGGGTCTCGAAGTTCACGTCGTCCCAGCGGAGCCCGGCCAGCTCGCCGGCCCGCATCCCGGTGTAGACGGCGGTCGAGTAGAGGACCAGGGCGTTCTCCCCCTCCCCTTCCGCCGCGACCAGGAGGCGGCGGATCTCGTCCTTGGTGCGCAGGTAGGAGTAGTCGGAGTCGAAGAGCCTGAACTTTGGCTTCTTGATCCGCGGCATCCTGGCGATCCAGCGGAGCTCGTAGGCGAGGTTGAGCTGCGTGATGAGGAGCGTCAGGTGGTTGTTGATGGTCTTGATGCCGATCGGCTTGCGGTCGGCCGTCCCCGCCGTCTTCTCTGCGATGTACCTGTCGACGGCAGCCACCCCGATGTCGGCGAGCTTGAGCCCGCTCTCGGCAAAGAACGGCCGCAGGTGGGCCTTCATCATGCTGATGTCGTCCTCGCCGCTCCGCTTCTGGGGGACCTTGAACTCCTCCCAGTAGTTAGCCAGGTCGGCGTAGAGCTTGGTGGGGGGCGTCGGGTCCCGGAGGCCCCGCTTCACCTCGGTGACGCGGGCCTTCTCGAGGCTCAGGGCCTTGTCGGCGTCAGCGAAGAGTTCGAAGCTCTTCTTCCGCCGCTTCCCGAACTCGTCGGTGTAGCGGATCCACCATCCGGACTTCCCCTCGATGCGGAACGGCTTCGACATGACCTCGCCCTTGTAGGCCGGGCAAGGCGGCACTCTTCTGCAAGGTAGGACCTTCGGGTTTGCAGCGGGGCTGGGGGAGGCACGACTGGCCCCTACCTGGCCCCCTCAAAGGAAAACGCCCACCTAGCAGCGAGCTAAGTGGGCGTCCTTGTTGGTTGCGGGGCCAGGATTTGAACCTGGGACCTTCGGGTTATGAGCCCGACGAGCTACCTGGCTGCTCCACCCCGCGGCAGTGGAAAGGTTGAAACGGACGCGGGTTGTACCGGCTATGACCGGTCCGGTCAAGCCCTGTCTTGCCACAGGGCGCGCAGCCCGCCGGGCACCAGGAAGAGCGCGGCCACGGCCACCATGGTGGCGCCGGTGGGCGTCTCGGCGAACCAGGAGATCAGGTAGCCGCCGGCGGCGGCCGACACCCCGAAGGCCGCCGCCAGGGCGAAGGCGGCGCCGAGCCGGAGGCGCAGCAGCAGCGCCGCCGAGGCCGGCAGCGTCAGGAAGGCGAAGACCGGCAGCGCGCCCAGCGCCCGCGCCGAGGCCGGGATGGCCAGCCCCACGGTCACCGCCAGCGCCGCGTCCCACACCCAGGTGTGCAGCCCCATGGCGCGGGCCGTCTCGGGGTCGAAGGAGGCGAAGGTGATCTCCTTGCGGAAGGCCAGGTGCACCAGCCCGCACAGCAGCGCCACCGCCGCGATGATCCAGAGCTCCTCGTCGGGCACCGCCACCGCGTTGCCGAACACCATGCCGCCGAGGTCGTGCGCCGCGTGCACCAGGCGGGACACCCCCAGCACCACCAGCGCCGAGGCGGTGACCCAGGCGGCCCCCACCAGCGCCTCGGCCGGCAGCCGGCGCGGGCGGAGGGCGGCCAGCAGCACCGCCCCCACCACGGCGAACCCCATGGCCATGCCGAGCTGGTGGTGGGCGTGCTCGGCCTCGATGTGCAGCCGCTCCTCCAGGAACAGGCCGAACACCAGCCCCAGCGTGGAGATCTGGGTCAGCGCCGCCGACACGAAGACGGTGCGCCGCAGCACCACGTACACGCCCAGGAAGCCGAGCAGCGCGCCGGCCATCAGCGACGCCAGCAGCGGCGCCTGCCAGATCTCCCGCGCCGCCAGGAAGGGCCCGAGCCAGCTCACGGCCGCCCTCCCCCGCCCAGCTGGACCCAGGGCCGCCCGTCCACCCGGCGCACCGTGACGGCCTGGCCGTAGAGCGCCGTGAGCGGCTCGGGGCGCAGCATCTCCTCCAGCGGCCCCACCCGGAAGAGCCCCTGGTCCTTGTCCACGAACGCCAGCCTGCGCGCGTGGGCGGCCACGGCGTCGAGCCGGTGCGAGACCATCACCACCGCCAGCCCGCCGGCGGCGTGCAGGCCGTGCAGCACCTCCATGGTGGCCAGCTCGGCGGCGGGGTCCATGCCGTTGGTCGGCTCGTCCACCGCCAGCAGCTCGGGCTCGGCCGCCAGCGCCCGGGCGATGAGGGTGCGCTGCCGCTGCCCCCCGGAGAGCTCGCCGTACGGGCGCCCGGCCAGGTCGGCGATGCCGGCCCGCAGCAGCGCCGCGGCCACCGCCCGGTGGTCGGGTGGCCCGGCGCGCCGCAGCGGCCCCAGGCCGGGGGTCCGCCCCATCAGCACCACCTCGCCGGCCGTGAGCGGCCAGATGGCGTCCACCAGATCGCGCTGCGGCACGTAGCCCACCCGCACCGGGCGCGGCGCCTCGCGCCGCCCGGCCACGGGCGCCAGCATGCCGAGCAAGGTCTTCAAGATGGTGGTCTTGCCCCCGCCGTTGGGCCCCACCAGCGCCAGGAAGTCGCCGGGCGCCACGGCCAGCTCCACCCCGGAGAGGATGGCGCGGCGGCCGTGGCCGACCGAGGCGGCGCGCAGGGCGAGGAGGGGTGGGCTGGTCATGCTGGGGCTCCGGCGCCGGCCCGGCCGGCCCGGCGCCGGACGCTCACTGGAGCCCCGCCACGATACGACGAACCAGCAGCTCCACCCAGGCCTGGTAGGTGGTGGCCTCCGGGACCCCGCCCACGTCGCCGGGCAGCACCACCACCCTCGCCCCGGTCAGCCTGGCCACCTGCTCGGCGGAGCGGGTGTCGTAGTAGCCCTCCACCAGGATGGCCTTCACCCCCTCCCGCCGGGCCACCTCCACCAGGCGGGCCAGGTGGGCCGGCGGCGGGGGCGTGCCGGGGCGCGGCTCGAGCTCGCCGGCGCTGGCGAGTCCGGTCCAGTCGAAGAGGTAGCTCAGGGTCCGGTGGTGGGTCAGCACCTGGCGCCCGGCCAGCGGCGCCAGCTGGGCGCGCCAGCCGGCCAGGGCCTCGGTCACCTTGCGCGAGAAGGTGGCGGTGGCGTCGGCGTAGACCGCGGCCCCGGCCGGATCGAGCTCGGTGAGCTTGAGCGAGATGGCCTGGGCCACCTGCACGGCCCGGCGCGGGTCGGTGAGGAAGTGCGGGTTGCCGCCGGGGTGCAGGTCGCCGCGGCTCCGGTCCACCACGCCGGTTGGCACGTCCAGCACCGCCACGGCCGAGGCGGCGGTGAGGCGCCGCGCCCCGCCCGGCAGGATGGCGGCGTTGCGCGACTGGAGCACCAGCGGCGGGAGCCAGCCGACCTCGAGGTCCAGCCCCACGTCCACCAGCAGGTCGGCCGCCCGCAGCTTGACGGCCAGGATGGGGTTGGCGTCGACGAAGTGCGGGTCCTGCACCCCGCGGGAGAGGCTCTGCACCTCGAGGCGGTCGCCGCCGACCTCGCGGGCCAGGGCGGCCAGCCCCTCGGTGGTGGTGACCACCCGCAGCCTGGCGGTGGCGGGGGTGGGGAGCGCGAGCAGGGCGGCGGCCAGCGAGACGGAGCGCAGCAGCGACGTGAAGGTCATGGGCGTGGGTCCTGGGAGGAAGGGGTGGCGGGGCCTAGAACGGATGCGCCCCGTGCGCGCCGATGCCGAACTCGAGGTGGACCAGCGCCGCGAAGCCGGCCTGGTCGGCGGGGCGGCGCTCGTGGCTCACCTGCAGGCGCAGGCGCTGGAACTCGGAGAGGTACCAGGTGGCCAGGCCGGAGAGGCGCCGCTCGGTGCCGGGCGCGGTCTCACCGGCCGTCGGCGCCTGGTCGTACCGCAGCCCGAGCGCGCCCGCGGGGCCCACCCGCCAGACGGCCTGCCCGTAGGCGCCCCAGTCGGCCGCCCCGGCGTCGGGCACGCCCCGGAACCTGCGGGTGAAGAGCTCGCCCTGCAGCGTCACGGCGCTGCGCCCGGTGGGCGGGCGCCAGCGCAGGTACAGGTCGGCGCCGCCCAGGTCGCGGAACTGGCCCGCCCCCTCGTCGCGCCGCGCCGCCGAGAGGCCGACGCCCAGGGTGGTCTCCTCGGAGAGGGCGAAGAACTGGGCCAGCCGGACCAGGCCGGTGAGCCGCTCGGCATCGGCCTCGGTGGGCGCGGTGTCCTGCGCCGCCAGGTGCAGCTCGGCGAACCAGGGCAGCGGGGCCAGCCAGGCCAGGTCCACGCCAGGGCCTGCCAGCACCTCCTCGGCCAGGACGCGCCCGCGGGCCAGCGGGGCGTCCACGAAGTCCCAGGCGTGGGGGTGCTGCCCGTTCACCCTCCCCCACGGCGAGTACATGCGGCCGGCCTTCACCTGGAGGCCGGCCGGCAGCGAGGTGGTGGTGAGGAAGGCCTCCTCCACCGCCACCTCCCCTGGCGCGAAGGCGATGAAGACGCTGGCCCTGGCGTAGGGGTCGATGACGGCCTGCAGGCCGAGCTCCAGCTCCTCGAAGAGGAAGGCGGGCTTGTCCGCCGGGGCGTAGGGCCCGACGCGCGGGGACAGCGCCTCCACGTCGTGGTCGTTCCAGGCCGCCGCGAAGCTGGCGATGGCCGAGATGTCCGGCATGAGGAGCAGCCGGGCGTAGGGGTTGGCGCCGCCGGCCGGCGGCGCGGTCCAGGCCTCCTGGGCCCGGGCGGAGGGAGCTGCGAGGGCGAGGGAAAGGAGGCCCGCCACGGAGAGTGAACGCATGATGTGACACCTCGGCGCGCTGGGCGCGCCACGTCGGGTCGAGACTGGTGGAGCTGGCCTGGGACGTCCCGCGTCAGGCGCGGGGAGGCGACTGCCCGGGGATGGCGCCGAGCGGGGCGCCGGTCACCGGGGGCAGGCCGGGCGCGAGGACCACCGCCACGGCCGGCAGGGCGCTGGGCGCGAGGTCCGGGGTGGAGCTCCCGGCCGCCTCGGCGCCGCGCACACGGCGCACTCCTCGGTCCCGTGCGACGCCGAGTGCACGTGCGGCCCGAAGGCCGTGAGCACGAGGTGCAGCGCCAGGGTGGCGGCGAGGAGGAGACGCATGCGAGCGCCAGGAATGTGCGGACGGACGGGCCCTGCGTCAAGGCCAACTGCAGGCGTTGCGGCGGGTGGCCGCGCCGGAGGAGGCGGCGGCGCCCGGTCGGGCCGGGCGGGTGGCGCCTGCGGGCGCGCCCGCCGCTCAGGCCAGGATCTGCTGCAGCTTCATGGCCAGCGCCATGTCGCCCTGGATCTTCAGCTTGCCGGACATGAAGGCCATCTGCGGGTTGAGCTTGCCGTTGACCACGTTGAGGAAGTCGCCGTCGGTCATGGCCACGGTGCAGCGGGCCGCCGGCGAGGTGCCAGGGGCCACGGTGCCGCCGGCGGAGGCGGTGCAGTCCACCGACCAGGCGCCGCCGCTCGGGCCCGAGATGTTGAACTGGTAGACGGCGTTGATCTTGGCCACCACGTCGGGCTTGGCCTTGAGCCGCTCGGGCATGTGGCGCTCGAACACCTCCCTGACCGTCTGAACCGGATCGCCCATCGCAACCTCCCGTCAGTCCAGGCTGATTCCAGAATCAACCAAGACCGTACGAAGCGTCCGCGGCGCTGTCAAGGCGCGGGGCGATCCCCCCCCCCCTGCGGGGGCGCCCCGGTCGATGCCGGCGCCGGCGCCGCCTACTCCGCGTAGAAGGCGTCGAGCTGCTTCTTGTAGTTCTGCGTCACCACCTTGCGCTTCACCTTGAGCGTCGGGGTGAGCTCGCCCGACTCCTGGGTGAAGTCGCGCGGGACGATGACGAAGCGCTTGATGGAGGCGTAGCTGGCCTGGCGCCCGTTCAGCTCGCTGATGGCCTGCTGGATGCGGGCCACCACCTTGGGGTCCTGGTGCAGGGCGGCGCCAGGCGCCACCCCGTGCTCCTTGCCCCAGGCCCGCGTGGCCTCCTCGTTCAGGGTGACCAGCGCCGAGAGGAACTTGCGCTTGTCGCCGTGCACCATCACCTGCGAGATGAGCGGATCGGTCTTGAGCTCGTTCTCCAGGTTCTGGGGGGCCACGTTCTTGCCGCCGGCGGTGACGATGATGTCCTTCTTGCGGTCGGTGATGCGCAGGCAGCCGTCGGCGTCCACCTGGCCGATGTCGCCGGTGTAGAACCAGCCGTCGCGCAGCGCCTCGGCGGTGGCGGCCGGGTTGTTGTAGTAGGCCTTCATCACGCCCGGCCCCTTGATGAGGATCTCGCCGTCCTCGGCGATGCGCACCTCGGTGCCGGGCACCGGCGGCCCCACCGTGCCGATGCGGTTGTTGCCGGGCCGGTTGACGAAGGTGCCGGCGCTGGTCTCGGTCAGGCCATAGCCCTCCAGGATGGGCATGCCGACCTCGTTGAAGAACCAGCCGATCTTGGGCGAGAGCGGCGCGCCGCCGGAGACGAAGACCCGCATGCGCCCGCCGAACTTCTCGGAGAGCGCCGCCGCCAGCTTGGGGAAGACCAGCTTGCGGCCCAGGAGGAAGCCCAGGCTGACCTGCTCCTTGCCCAGGTCCTTGGCCGCCACCCAGGCGTTGAACCCCTCCAGCGCCGCCTTGAAGAGCTTGCCCTTCAGCCCGGGGGTGGCCAGGCCCTTGGCCACCACCGCGTCGAAGGCCTTCTCGAAGATGCGCGGCACGGCCGGCAGCACGGTGGGCTTCACCTCGCCGGCGTTCTCGATGATCTTCTCCATCGACTCGACGAAGGCGCCGGTGGCGCCGGTGGAGAACCAGACGGCCTCGATCACCTTGGCGAACGAGTGCGCCATGGGCAGGAACATCAGGATGGTGTCGTCGCCGCGCACCACCTGCAGCTCGGCCACCGCGGTGGCCTCGTAGGTCCAGTTGCCGTGGGTCAGCACCACGCCCTTGGGGTTGCCGGTGGTGCCGGACGTGTAGATGAAGCTGGCGGCGTCCTCGAGGCCGATGCCGGCCAGCCGCTCGGCGTGCGCCCCGGGGTGGCCGGCGCGCCAGGCCGCACCGGCCGCCTCCAGGTCGGCCAGGGTGCGCTCGAAGGGATCGGCGGCGGCGCCCCAGGCGCGGATGATGCCCTCCAGCCCCGGCAGCTGCCCGCGCACCTCGCGGACCTTGGCCACCTGGGCGGCGCTGTCGCAGAAGACGTAGCGCGCCCCCGAGTCCTGCAGGATGAAGGCGCACTCGTGCGCCTTGTTCGACTGGTAGATGGTGACGGTGATGCCGCCGGCGCCCAGGATGCCCAGGTCGGCCAGGATCCACTCGATGTTGGTGTCGCCCAGGATGGCCACCCGGTCGCCGCGCTGCAGCCCGAGCGCCGCCAGCCCGTCGGCCACGTCGCGGGTGCGCCTGGCCATGTCGGTCCAGGAGACGTCCTGCCAGCGGCCGTCGCGCTTGTGCTTCACCGCGGGCTGGGCGCCGCGCGTCTTCGCCTGGGCCTCGAACAGCGAGACGAGGTTCTTCGCCATGGTCACTCCCGGTCGTCGTTGCCTGCTGCGGTCAGGTGCTCACCCGGCGCGCCGCGGCTGGCCCGCGCCGGGCCCTCGGTTCACTTCTTCTTGGTGCCCAGGCCAGCCAGGCCGGCGCGCGCCACGTCCTGCCAGCGCCGCTCCTCCGGGGCGTCGTACTGCCCCGGCGGCTTGGCCAGCGCCGCCAGGTACTCCTCGCGGGCCGCCGCGACCCTGTTCTCGTCCAGGTAGAGCTCCGCCAGGTAGACGCGGGCCCGCACGTTGTCCGGGTTCTCCAGCAGGGCCGAGCGGAGCATCCGCTCCGACTTGCCGGCGTCGTGCTTGGGCCAGGGGAGCTTGAAGTAGAAGCGGGCCCAGGCCACCGGGATGGCGCCGCGCTGGAAGCCGGCGTCCCGCCGCTCGGCCTGCTGCAGGCGGTCGCGGAACTTGCCCTCGATGCCCTGCGCCAGCGCCGAGAGGATGCCGATGCCGAGCGAGTAGTTGCCCATGCCGCTCACCGCGTAGAACCACGGCTCCACCGGCGCCGGGTCGATGGCGATGGCCCGCTCGGCCAGCTCCCAGGCCCGCTTGCCGAGCTCGCTCTTCTTCTTGTCGGGGATGGCCGGGTCCTCCGACCGCCAGGCCTCGAGGCGCGCCAGGCGCCACAGGGCGCCGGCGTCGGCGGGGGCCAGCTTCAGGGCCGCCTCGAGCGCCTGGCGCGAGGCCTCCAGCGCGGCCGGCTGGTCGCGCTCGGCGTAGCCCTGGTCGGCGCGGGCCAGCAGGGCCGGCAGCGTGTCGGCCGGCGCGGCGGCGGCTGGCTGCGGCGGCGCGAGGCCCGCCTGCGGGGGCGCCGGCGGCGCCTCGGCGGCGGGTTCGGCGGCCAGCGCGAGGGAGACGAGCAGCAGCTGGAGGGTCACGGTCCGTAACATGGCGCGGAACCGCGCCGCTGGCAGCGCCCTAGGCAGGGCAGGCCGCCGAAATCGGCTGACGCACCGCGGCGAGGGCCGACGCGCCTCCCCCTTCGGAGGCGGCTAGGGGGTGCCGCTGCCGCAGAGGCAGGTGCCGCGGCTGCCACCAGCCCCGGCCACGTAGCCGTCGCAGGTCCAGTCGGCCAGCTCGCCACCCAGGGAGGCCTGGCAGTCGAGGGTGGAGGCGCAGCCCGCGGCCGGCACCAGCCCGAGGTAGTCGGCCGAGTAGGTCTCGCCCGGGTTGGCCTCGCAGGAGCGCGTCGCCCGGTTCAGGTACACGAAGCGGGTCGGCCCGGTCGGCGTCCGGTTGGTGTCGTCACCGCCGGTGAACCACCAGTCGTAGCTGGCGGCCTCGGCCTGGGCCACCGTCATGGTGGCGGGCGCCGGGCCGAAGCAGGTCTTGCGGGTCTTCCCGTCCGGGCCGGCGATGCGCAGGATGGTGAGCTGGGCGGTGGCCGGCTGGGTGGGGAGCTGCAGGCCGGCCGGCTGCTTCACCACCTCGGCCACCCGCTCCAGGATGGAGGAGAAGCCGGGCTTGGCCGGCGTCCCGGGGTTGCAGACCGAGCCGCCCACCGTGTCGGCGCCGCGCCCGCGCAGCAGCGCGGAGAGGTCCAGGAAGCGGTAGCCGGCCCCCTGCCCGCCGCACAGCCCGGCCACCGTGCAGACGTTGGCGTTGCCGGTGCAGGCGGTGTCGCAGCAGATGTCGGCCTGGCACGACTGGTCCTCGCAGGTCTCGGCGCGGGCCGAGACGATGAAGGCGCCGGCCACCGGGCGGCCCAGGCCGGTGAGGAAGTCGGCGTACTCCTGCAGCTTGAAGCGGCGCTGCTGCTCGGGCGGCAGCGCGCCGTCCGACTCGCAGGCGTCGTTGCCGGTGACGGAGAAGATGACGCCGCGGCTGGCGTCCTCGGGGCCCGAGCAGTCGTCCTCGTCGCCCACGAAGACCACCACCAGCTTCGACTTGTCGTGCGGCCACTCGGCCGGCAGCACGTCGGCGGGCTGCGACTGGCCGCCCTGGCCGAGCGCCTTCTGGATGGCGCGGCGGGCCGCCTCCAGCCCCTGCTCCTGGCCCGAGCCGCAGGTGCCCACCGCCACGTTCTGGCCGAACTGGCTGACCAGCGCCTGCAGCGCCAGGTCCTGCGGGCCGCCGGGCAGCACCGGCCCGCAGCCGGTGGCCGGCGGCGCCAGGGGCGGGCAGAAGAGCGCCTTCTCGAAGTGCAGCACGCGCGGGTTGGCGCCCTTGCGCACGAAGTCGCCGCGCGGGTAGAGGCCGCCCTCGCTGCCCACGCCCAGGGTGCAGGTGGCGTCGCGCCAGGGGATGCCGTCGGCGGTGCAGCAGGCGCTGGTGCCGCCCAGGCCCAGGCAGGTGGTGCGGCAGGCGTAGCCGGCGGGCGCCGGGTTGGGGGCGGCCGGGTCCGGGCCGACGGCGCAGCTGGTGGCGCCGGCGCAGAGCCGCGCGCTGCGCGGCACCACGTAGCGGCTCTGCAGCAGGCCGCAGGGCTGGTCGAGGGCGGGGCAGGCCTGCGCCACCCGCTCCGGCACCCCGTTGGGGACGTCGGCGCAGCAGGTCTTCTCCCCGGAGCGGCCCTGGCAGTCGGTGCGGCAGCCGTTGCCGGCCCGGCAGTCGGTCGGCGCGGCGCAGGCCTTGGGGATGGTGAGCGGCTGGCTGGTGGTGGCGTCGCAGCAGACCTGCTGCCCCTCCGCCCCGGCGCAGTTGGCCTTGCAGGTGGCGGTGGTGGGGGCGTTCAGGAAGACCGAGGTGGTGGTGACCGCCACGTGGAAGTCGATGGGCTCCAGCTGCGAGGCCACCCGCAGCTGGTTGCCCTCCTTCAGCTTGGTGACGAAGGCGGCGAAGCTGTCCCGCAGCTTCTGCTGCTCGCCGCCCATCGAGCCGGAGTCGTCCACCACGAAGAGGATGTCGGCGGTGGAGATGTCCGAGAGCGTCACCCGCTCGGTGCCCGGCTGGATGAGGCAGTACCTCACCGGGCTGAAGTTGTAGTCCTGGCAGGCCGCCAGCCCGGAGGCGAGGGCCAGGACCAGCGCCAGCGAGGCGGTGCGGCGGGTGCGGCGCGTCATCGAAGACCTCCGGAGGCCGACATCTTAGCCACGAAGCGTCCGTCGGTGAAACGTGGGGGTGGGTCTCACTCCCACTCGATGGTGGCCGGCGGCTTGGAGGAGATGTCGTACACGCAGCGGTTGATGCCACGGACCTCGTTGATGATGCGCGAGGACATGCGCCCCAGCAGGTCGTAGGGGAGCCGGGCCCAGTCGCCGGTCATCCCGTCGGTGGACTCGATGGCGCGGATGGCGCAGGTGGCCTCGTAGGTCCGCTCGTCGCCCATGACGCCCACCGAGCGGACCGGCAGGAGCACCGCGAAGGCCTGCCAGAGCTTGTCGTAGAGGCCGGCCTTGAGGACCTCCTCCTGCACCACCACGTCGGCCTTGCGCAGCACGGCCAGCTTCTCCTCGGTGACCTCGCCGAGCACCCGGATGGCCAGGCCCGGCCCGGGGAAGGGCTGGCGCTGCACGATGTGCGGCGGCAGGCCCAGCTCCAGCCCGAGCCGGCGCACCTCGTCCTTGAAGAGCTCCCGCAGCGGCTCCACCAGCGCCAGCTTCATCTTCTCCGGCAGGCCGCCCACGTTGTGGTGGCTCTTGATGGTGGCCGAGGGGCCCTTGAAGCTGACCGACTCGATGACGTCCGGGTAGAGGGTGCCCTGCACCAGGAACTGGGCGCGGGTGCCGTGGGCGGCCAGCCGCTCCACCTCCTCCTCGAACACCGCGATGAACTCGCGCCCGATGATCTTGCGCTTCTGCTCCGGGTCGGTGACCCCGGCCAGCCCGTCGAGGAACCGCCTGGTGGCGTCCACCGTCACCAGCGGCAGGTGGAACATCTCCCCGAAGACCTCCTCCACCTGGGCCCGCTCGCCCTGCCGCAGCACCCCGTTGTCGACGAAGATGCAGCGCAGCCGGTCCCCCACGGCCCGGTGCACCAGCAGCGCCGCCACCGCCGAGTCGACCCCGCCGGAGAGGGCGCAGATGACCGTGCCGTCCTTCACCTGGGCGCGGATCTGCTCGATGGCCACGTCCACGTAGCCGCGCATCGACCAGGTGCCGGCGCAGCCGCAGACGTGGTGGGCGAAGTTCCAGAGCAGGTCCTTGCCCTGCGGGGTGTGGACCACCTCGGGGTGGAACTGCACCGCGAAGAAGCGGCGCGCCCGGTCCTCCACCGCGGCGAAGGGGGCGCTCGGGGTGGAGGCCACCGGCTCGAAGCCGGGCGGGATGGCCTCGACGCCGTCGCCGTGGGACATCCAGACGTCGATGCGGTCGGGCAGGCCGGCGAAGAGGGCCGAGGTGTGCTTCACGTCCACCGTGGCCGGACCGAACTCGCGGTGGTGGCTCTGGCCGACCCGCCCGCCCAGGGTGTGGGCCATGAGCTGGAGGCCGTAGCAGATCCCCAGCACCGGCACGCCCAGCTCGAAGACCACCGGGTCGGGGCGCGGGCTGCCCTCGGCCAGCACCGAGGCCGGCCCGCCGGAGAGGACCACGCCCCGCGCCCCGTAGGCCCGGATGGCCTCGGCCTTCACCGTGCAGGGGTGGATCTCGCAGTAGACGCCCAGCTCGCGCAGGCGGCGGGCGATGAGCTGCGTGTACTGCGAGCCGAAGTCGAGGATCAGGATCTTGTCGCTGTGGATGTCCATGGTGTCAGTCGACCCGGTAGTTGGGCGCCTCCTGCGTGATGATCACGTCGTGGACGTGGCTCTCGCGCAGGCCGGAGCTGGAGATCTGGACGAAGCGGGGCTTCTGGCGCAGCTCGGCGATGGTGCGGCAGCCCAGGTAGCCCATGCCGCTGCGCAGGCCGCCCACCAGCTGGAAGAGGGTCATCTCGATGGTGCCCTTGTAGGGCACCCGCCCCTCGATGCCCTCCGGCACCAGCTTGTCGGCGTCGGTGGTGTCGGCCTGGAAGTAGCGGTCCTTCGACCCCTTCTTCATGGCGCCCAGCGAGCCCATGCCCCGGTAGGCCTTGTAGCTGCGCCCCTGGTAGAGGATCACGTCGCCGGGCGCCTCCTCGGTGCCGGCCAGCAGCGACCCGATCATGACGCTGGAGGCGCCGGCGGCCAGCGCCTTGACCAGGTCGCCGGAGTACTTCACGCCGCCGTCCGAGATGACCGGCACGCCGTGCCGCTCGGCCGCCTTGACGCACTCGTCCACCGCGGTGATCTGCGGCACCCCCACGCCGGCCACCACCCGGGTGGTGCAGATCGAGCCCGGGCCGATGCCGCACTTGACCGCGTCCACCCCGGCCTTGCACAGGTCGTCGGCGGCCTCGTAGGTGGCCACGTTGCCGGCCACCAGCTCGATGCCCTTGAAGTTGGCCTTGGTGGAGCGCACCGCGTCCACCACCCCGCGGCTGTGGCCGTGGGCGGTGTCGATGGTGATGACGTCCACGCCCGCCTTGAGGAGCGCCTGGATGCGCGCCTCGCGGTCCGGCCCGATGCCCACCGCGGCCCCGCACAGCAGGCGGCCCAGCCGGTCCTTGGCGGCGTTGGGATGCTGCTGCACCTTCTCGATGTCCTTGATGGTGATGAGGCCGCGCAGCTCGAAGGCCTCGTTCACCACCAGCAGCTTCTCGATGCGGTGCTTGTGGAGCAGGACCTTGGCGTCCTCGATGTCCACGCCCTCCCGCGCCGTGACCAGCTTGGTGGTCATGACCTCCGAGACCCGCTGCTCCAGGTTCCGCTCGAAGCGCAGGTCGCGGTTGGTGAGGATGCCCACCAGCTTCCCCTTCTGCGTCACCGGGATGCCGCTGATGCCGTTCTCCCGCATCAGCGCCACCGCGGCGGAGAGCCTGGCCTCGGGCTCGATGGTGATGGGGTCGCCCACCACCGCCGACTCGTACTTCTTCACCTTGTGGACCTCGGCGGCCTGCTCCTCGACCGACAGGTTCTTGTGGATGAAGCCCAGCCCGCCGCTGGCCGCCATGGCGATGGCCATGCGCGCCTCGGTGACGGTGTCCATGGCCGCCGAGACGATGGGGACGTTGACGGTGATGTTGCGGGTCAGCCGGGTGGAGGTCTCCACCGACTTGGGCAGCACGTCCGACTCGGCCGGCAGCAGCAGGACATCGTCGAAGGTCAGCGCCAGCTTCAGGTCGTCGCGGTTGAGCATGCGGACGGATATCGCACCCCCGCTGTGTGGTCAAGGCGCACCCTGGACCCGCTCCGGGAGCCCGAGATCCGCGAGAAAGCTCCCCTTTCCGGTTGCGGCGCCGGCTCCGCGACGGGGATACTCGGGGGGCCGTGCCGGGGCCCAACCAGAACGAGCGCACGGGTCAGCGCACCCCGGTGGGCCTGACGGTCCGGCTGGCCTACGGCTCGGTCGACGAGTTCGCCGCGCGCTTCGCGGTGAACCTCTCCCGCGGCGGGGTCTTCATCCGCACCCGCCAGCCGAAGCCGGTGGGCACGCCGCTCACCTTCGAGCTGCGCCTCTCCACCGGCGAGGTGGTCATCCGGGGGCAGGGCGTGGTGCGCTGGGTCCACGCCGAGGACCCGGCGGCCCGGCCCCACCGCGTGCCGGGCATGGGGCTGCAGTTCACCGCGCTCGACGAGGCCTCGCGCGCCATGGTGGATCGGATGGTGGCCGGGCGGGAGCCGCGCGGCGCCGCCCCCGGCGTGGCCGGCCCGCCGCCGCTGGCCGAGCGGCCCGTCACCACCCCGCCCTCCACCCGCGGCCCCCCGCCCCCCGCGGCCCCGCCGCGGCTGGCGCCCTCCACCCGGCCCAGCCCCAGCCCCCCGCCGCAGCCCGCCGCGCCGCGCCTCGAGGCGGCGGCGCGACCGGCGGCGGACCCGCGCCCGCCGCCGCTGCCGACCACGCCCGCCACCACGCCGCGCGCCGCCGCGGCGACCGCGCCCCCGACCCCCGTCACCGGGGCCTGGCCCTCGCTGCAGGGCGACGGCGCCCCGGCCCGCCCCTCCCCCGCCAGCCCGGCGCTCCCGGCGCTGGCCGACCTGGCGGCGCCGCACCGGCTGGAGCAGCTGCAGGCCGGCCTCCCGGCGGCGGAGGTGCCGCTCCCCGCCTCCCCGGCGCCCATCACCAGCCCGTCCCGGGCCATCATCGGCATCGACCTGGGCACCACCAACTCCTGCGCCGCGGTGGTGCGGGACGGCCGGCCCTACGTCATCCCCTCGCGGGAGGGCTACAACACCGTCCCCTCCATCGTGGCGGTCAACTCGCGCAACACGCTGGTGGTGGGCCACCTGGCGCGGGCGCAGCTGCTGGTCAACCCGCAGGCCACGGTGCACGGGGCCAAGCGGCTGGTCGGGAGGCCCTTCGACTCGGCGCCGGTGCAGGAGCTGCGGGGCAAGGTCGCCTACCAGGTGGTGCCCGGCGAGGACGGCCACGCGGCGGTGCGGCTGGGCGCCCGCACCCTCAGCCTGGAGCAGGTCTCGGCGCTGGTGCTGCGCGAGGTGAAGGAGGTGGCCCAGAACCACCTGGGCGAGGAGGTCAACCGCGCCGTCATCACCGTGCCGGCCTACTACGACGAGCGGCAGCGCCAGGCGGTGCGCCAGGCCGGCGCGCTGGCCGGCCTGCAGGTGGAGCGCATCCTCAACGAGCCGACCGCGGCGGCGGTGGCGTACGCCTACGGGCGCCACCTGGAGCAGCGGGTGCTGGTCTACGACCTGGGCGGCGGCACCTTCGACGCCTCGGTGCTGGAGCTGCAGGACAACGTCTACGAGGTGATCTCCACCGGGGGCGACACCTTCCTGGGCGGCGTGGACTTCGACGCCCGCATCACCGACCTCTTGCTGGCCCGCTTCGAGCAGCAGACCGGCGCCCCCTTCGACGGCGACCGGGTGGCGCTGTCGCGCCTGGCGGACGCCGCCGAGCGGGCCAAGTGCGCCCTCTCGGAGCGGACCGACTTCGCGGTGCAGCTCCCCTTCCTGGCCATGCGCGACGGGGCCCCGCTGGCGCTGGACACCCTGCTCGACCGCGACGAGATCGACGCGCTGGTGGAGCCGCTGGTGGACCGGACCATCGAGGTGTGCCGCGAGGTGCTGGCGGCCAGGGGGCTCGGGCCGGGCGACCTCGACGAGGTGATCCTGGTGGGCGGCCAGTCGCGCATGCCGCTGGTGCACCGGAAGGTGGCGGCCTACTTCGGACGGGCCCCCTCGCGCGCCGTCCACCCGGACGAGGCGGTGGCGGTGGGGGCGGCGCTGCTGGCCCACTCCCTGGGCTCCGCCGAGGGCGTGGTGCTCATCGACGTCTTGCCCATGTCGATCGGCATCGGCCTGCCGGGCGGCCGGGTCAAGCACATCATCGAGCGCAACACCTCGCTGCCGGCCCGCAAGCAGTACGGCCTCTCCTCCACCCGCGACGGGCAGACCGAGTTCGAGCTGGTGGTGGTGCAGGGGGAGAGCGACCGGGCCGAGGCCTGCGCCTACCTGGGCACGCTGCGGCTGGCCGGCCTGCCGCCGGGGCCGCGCGGCATGGTCAAGATCGCCGTCACCTTCGAGCTGGGCGCCGAGTGCCTGCTCACGGTGACGGCGCGGGAGATGAACACCGGACGCAGCGTGCAGGCCCAGATGTCCACCCGCGACGGCCAGGAGACCCTGATCCGCAAGCTCGAGGGCGGGAGCGGCGCGGCGCAGCCCCTGACCACCGGCAGCTTCCCGCTGGTGCTGACGCCGCCGCCGCGCGGGGCCCCCGCAGGCGCCGAGGCGGGCGACGGGGGCGCCCTGGCCGGCGCGCCACCGGACCGGCCGGCCGCGGGCGGGCGCGGCTTCTGGGCCATGCTGCGGCGCCTGCTGGCGCGGCCGCCGGGGCCGCCCCCGGCCTAGGGCGGGGGCGCGGCGTGGCGCCGCTGCCACCAGCGGATGGCGATGGCGCCCACCACCACCAGCGCCGCCGCCAGGATGTAGTGGCCGAAGCGGGTGGCGGTGCGCAGGGCCTCGGCGATGTTCGACCCGAAGTAGAACCCCAGGCAGACCCACAGCGGCGCCGAGACCAGCGCGGCCACCCCGTCGAAGAGCAGGAACTCCCAGTAGGGCAGCTTGGCGTGACCCACGGTGAAGTAGGTGGGGGCCCGCAGGCCCGGCAGGAAGCGGGCCACCACCACCACCAGGTTGCCGCGGCGGCGCAGCAGGGTCTCGGCGGCGGTGAGCTTCTGCGGGGTGATGATGCGCCGCAGCGGCCCGAACTCGGCCACCCGGTGCCCCAGCTTCCGGCCGGCGAAGAAGATGATCGAGTCGCCCACCAGGATGCCGGCCATGCCGAAGCCGATCATGGTGAGCAGGCCGGGGTCGCGCAGCATGCCGGCCAGGGTGGCCTCGCCGAGCGGGCTGGCCCGCCACGCCAGCAGGCCGCCCGTCACCAGGATGATGTCCTCGGGCAGCGGCAGGCCGAAGCCGCACAGCACCAGCACCGAGAAGACCACCGCGTACCCGACGTGGAGCGTCTCGCCGGCGAGGCGGTCGAGGATGCGCTCCACCAGGGCAGGGTCCAGCATGGCCGGGGATATTCGCCGCCATGCCGGCTGGAAGTCCAGCCGTTCCTCGCGCCGCCCGCGCGATCTCCGCTCAGGGCCGCCGCGGCGACAGCTGGCGCACCAGCTCGTGGTTCTCGGCCACCCGGGCCGCCACGTCGGCGGCGATGGCCAGCGCCAGCTTGAGGCACGCCTGGGGCTTCTGCGGCTGCAGGAGGGTGAAGTCCCGCTGGGTCAGCTCCACCACCTCGCAGTCGGTGGCCGCCACCGCCGAGAGCAGGCGGGTGCTGCGCGCCAGCAGCGCCATCGCCCCGAGGTGCTCGCCGGGCCCCACCACCGCCAGCTGCTGCTCCCCGTGCTCGCCCTTCCGGGTCAGGCGGACCGACCCCTGCCGCACGATGAAGAGCGACTCGCCGGCGGTGGCCTCCACGAAGAGCGACGCCCCGGCCGGCACGCTGCGCTCCACCGCGATGGCGGCGAAGATCCTGAGGCCGGTCTCGGTGAAGTCCTTGAAGAGGGCGCAGCGCTGCAGCACCGGGAGGGCGGTGGCCGCGGTCATGGACCCTCGTCGCGGTAGCGCGCGGCGTAGTCCACGTAGCGGCTGGCCGACTCCCGCAGGTGCGCCACCTCGGCGTCGGTGAGGGGCCGCTTCACCCGCGCCGGCGTGCCCATGACCAGGGAGCGCGGCGGCACCACCATGCCCGGCGGCACCAGCGCGCCGGCCCCCACCATGGCGTCCGGCCCGATCTCGGCGCCGTCCAGCACCACCGCGCCGATGCCGATGAGGCAGCGGTCGTGCACCGTGCAGCCGTGCAGCACCACCCGGTGACCCACCGTGACGTCCTCCCCGATGGTGGTCGGGTGGGTGCCGCCGGTGACGTGCACCACGCTGAGGTCCTGGACGTTGCTGCGGGCGCCGATGCGGATGGCGTTCACGTCGCCCCGGACCACCACGCCGAACCAGAGCGAGGCGCCCGGGCCGAGCTCCACGTCGCCCACCACGGTGCAGCCGGGGGCAACGAAGGCGCTGGCGTCGATGCGGGGGGCCTTGCCCGCGTAGGGCCGGATCAACGCCATGTCGGCCGCGGACGTTAGCCCGCGGCCGCCCGGCGCCGCAAGGCGGCGGCGGCCAGGAGCCCACCGACGACGGCGCCCGCCACGTCGGCCACCCAGTCGGCCACGTCGGCGGTGCGGTTGGGCACGAAGGACTGGTGGACCTCGTCGGACACCCCGTAGAGGCTGGCCAGCAGCACCGCCACCAGGGCCGCCCGGCGAGGGCCGAGGCCGGTGGCGTGGCGCAGCCCGAGCGCCAGCAGCGCCGCCAGGACCAGGTAAGCGCCGGCGTGCAGCAGCTTGTCCGCATCCCACAGGGAGCCCGGCACCCACGGGAACGGGTTGGCCTGGTCGGAGAGCCAGAAGAGGACGGCGGCGTAGCCAGTGGCCGGGACGAGCCAGAGCAGGCGGCGGCCGCGCCCGATCGGGGCGCCCCTCACCCCGGCCCTCTCCCCGGAGGGGAGAGGGAGCGCGGAACCCGGGGTCGGGGTCGCGGTCGCGGTCGCGGTCGCGGTCGAGGTCGAGGTCGAGGTCGGGGTCGGGGTCGCGGTCGGGTCGGGTCGGGTCGGGTCGGGGCCGGGGTCGGGGTCGCGGTCGGGGTCGCGGTCGGGGTCGGGGTCGCGGTCGGGGTCGCGGTCGGACCCGGGCTCGGCGCCCCCACCGGACCGGCCGTCACGCCCGCTCCGGCGCCGGCCCGAGCAGCTCGCCGGCCAGCGCCTGGCCGACGGCCCGCACCACCCGCACCCGCAGCAGCGCCCCCGCCGGCGCCGCCGCCTCGTCGGCGGCGAAGTGGACCAGCCGGTTCTCTCCGGTGCGCCCGAAGCGGCGCGCCGGATCGTCGCTGGTGCCCTCGCACAGCACCTCCACCACCGTCCCCTCCGCCTGGTCCAGCCGCTCCTGGGTGAGGCGGCGCTGCGCCGCCAGGAGCCGCTCCAGCCGCGCCACCGCCACCTGGCGAGGCACCTCGGCCCACTCCGGCGCCGTGCCCAGGTGGCGCGCCGCGGTGGTGTGGGGGCGCGGGCTGAAGATGAAGGTGAAGGAGGCCTCGAAGCGGGCCCGCTCCAGCACGGCCAGGGAGGCCTCGAAGTCGTCCTCGGTCTCGCCCGGGAAGCCCACGATGAAGTCGGTGGTGACCGCGATGCCCGGCCGGGCCGCCACCAGGGCGTCGTGGCGGGCCAGGTACCCGGCCACCGAGTAGTCGCGCCGCATGCGGCGCAGCACCGCGTCGGAGCCGGACTGCACCGGCAGGTGGAAGTGGCTCACCACCTTCGGCTCGTCGCGGAAGACCGCCACCAGCTCGTCGGAGAGGTCGTGCGGGTGGCTGGTGGTGAAGCGCACCCGGGCCAGCCCAGGCACCGCGGCCACCCGGCGCAGCAGCGCGGCGAAGCCGCAGCCGCCCCGGTAGGAGTTGACGTTCTGGCCGAGCAGGGTGACCTCGCGGACGCCCACCGCCGCCAGGTCGGCGCACTCGGCCACCACCTCGTCGACCGGCCGCGACACCTCGCGCCCGCGGGTGTGGGGCACGATGCAGAAGGCGCAGACGTTGTCGCAGCCCTTCATGGCGGTGACGAAGGCGGTGACCCGCCCGCGCGCCGCGTCGGGGTCGGCCCGCGGGAAGAGGTAGGCCTCCGAGTCCATCCAGTCGGTCTCGGCGAAGCGCTCGCGCCCGGCGGCGCGCTCCACCAGCTCGGGCAGGCGGGCCAGGTTGTCCGGGCCGAAGACGAAGTCCACCTGCGGCACCCGCCGCAGCAGCTGCTCCTTCTCCTGCTGCGCCAGGCAGCCGGCCACCGCGATGAGCGCGCCGCGCCGCTCCTTGACCGCCCGGTAGCGCCCCAGCACCGAGAGGAGCTTCTGCTCGGCCTTGTCGCGCACCGCGCAGGTGTTGAGCAGGATCAGGTCGGCCTCCTCCGGGGTGGCCGCGCGGGCGTAGGCGTGGCGGCCCAGCAGCTCCACCATCCGGTCCGAGTCCGACTCGTTCATCTGGCAGCCGAAGGTGTGGACGAAGACCGTGCGGGTGGCGGCGGCGCCCCGGGTGGCGGGCGGCGCCGGGGCCACCAGCGGCGCGGCGGCCGCCGGCGAGGCGGCCGGGGCGCCAGCGGCGGGGGTGGGCGCGCTGCGCCCCAGGGAGACGAGGTCCGACACGGCGGCGGACCCTAGGGAAAGGTGCCCCCCGGCGTCAAGGCGAGGCCTCAGCGCCTCGGCACCAGCGCGTCGGCCAGCCCCTCCAGGTCGGCCAGCCGCTCCACCGTGGCCACCCGCTCGCAGCGGGCCGCGTAGAGCGCCATCTCGCTGTCGCCCTGGCCCCACCGCGAGCGCGGCTCCGGGCAGATCCAGAGCACCCGCCGGGCCTTGCGGGCGATGGCCTCCAGCGCCCAGACCTCCGGCGGCGCGTAGTTGGTCCGCCCGTCGCCGATGACGATGACCGTGGTGCGCCGCGAGACGGCGTCCAGGTGGTCGCGCTGGAAGCGCCGGAGGACCCGCCCGTAGGCCGAGTTGCCGGACAGCGGGATGACCCGCGCCGCCACCGCCAGGTCGGCCGCCCGGGCCGGATCCGGCGCGGCGCGCAGGAGGTCGGTCACCTCGCCCAGCTCGTCCACGAAGACGAAGGTGCGCACCCGCCGGGCCTGCGCCTGCAGCACCGAGAGGAACAGCAGCATGAGCCGGGTGGTCGGGCGCATCGACTCCGAGACGTCGCACAGCACCACCAGGTCGGGCCGCTCCGGGCGCCGCCGCCGGAAGAGGAGCCGCGCCGGCCAGCCGCCCAGCCCCAGGTTGCGGCGCAGGGTGCGGCGCAGCGCCAGCGCCCCGCGCCGCCGGCTCCGGTCGCGGCGCACCAGCCGCGCCTGCAGCCGCCTGGCCAGCCGCCGCACGGCCGCCGCCACCCGGTCCAGCTCTGCCTGGGTGGGGCGGGGCGCCCCCGGGCCTGGCAGCGCGTCGGCCGCCCGCGGCGGGGAGCGGGCCAGGAGCTCCCACTCCGCCCAGGCGCGGGCTGCCGCCTCCACGCCCGCGAAGGCCTCCCGCAGCGCGCCGGAGAGCGCGTCCAGCGTGCCCGGATCGAGCCCGGACCCGGCCAGCGCCGCCCGGGCCCGCGCCTCGTCCTCCGCCAGCTGGTCGCCGCCCGCGGCCGAGGTGAGCCGCCGCACCGCGAAGTCGCCGCGCGCCCCCGCCAGCAGGGCGAAGTCGAGCTGCAGCGCCGCCGCCCGCAGGAGCCGGAGGAGCTGGCCGCGATCCCCCGCCACCGCCGCGCGCCCCAGCGGCCCCATCCCGGCCGCGGCCGCGGCCAGCCGGCGGATGACCATCTCCAGCTCGTCGCCCGAGAGCAGCCCCGCCTCCCGCAGCGCCTCCACCAGGCTGCCCTCGGCGGCGGCCAGCACCCGCCCCAGCCCGGAGAAGTGGAGGTCGAAGAGCACCTCGAAGGCCGGCTGGTCGGCCGAGCGCTTCACCAGCGTGGCCGCCAGGGCCGCCTTCAGGCCGGCCCGCTCCGAGAGGCCGATCAGCGCCGCCGCCGCCGCCGCGTCGCCCACCTCGGCGGTGGAGACGCGGACGCCGTTCTGGCGCAGCAGCCGGGCGAACTCGACGAGGCGGGCCAACACCCCCCGGAGTCTAGCCGGGGTGGTCGCTTGCCGCCGACGCCCATCCACGATTCACTCGGCCTCGACCCCAACCTCGACCTCGACCCTGACCTCGACCCTGACCTCGACCCCGACCCTGACCCCAACCTCAACCTCGACCCCGACCTCGACCCCGACCCCGACCCTGACCCCCTCCCCACTCCCCCTCCTGCTGTCCCTCCTCGCCCTGGCGGCCTGCGCGACGGCGCCGGTCTCGCAGGCGCCAGCGGCCTCCCGCCAGGCCCCCGCCGCGTCGGCAACGCATCGCCCGCCCACCGCCCAGCGCGGGGCCCTCGCGCTCGCCTCCCCAGAGGGGCTGGCGGCGGTGGAGCGCAGGCTGGCCTCGCTGACCCTGGAGGAGAAGGTGGCCCAGCTGGTCATGGCCTACCCGCCCCCCGGGGAGGGTCCGATCGAGCTCGGCGGGGTCATCCTGGTGGGCAGGTGGCTGCGCGACCCGGGGGCCATCGAGGCCAGGGTGGCCGGGCTGCAGCGGCGCTCGCGGGTGCCCCTGCTGGTGGCGGTGGACCTCGAGGGCGGCGACCTCAACCGCTTCAAGGGGCTGCAGACCCTGTCGGCCTTCCCTTCGGCCCGCTCCATGGGCGCCGAGGGGCGGTGGGAGGCCGAGGCCTGGGGGCGGCGCGCCGGCCTCGACCTGCGGGCCCGCGGCATCAACGTCAGCCTGGGGCCGGTGCTCGACCTGGCCGACACCGGCTTCATGGCCGACACCGGCCGCTCGCTGGGCGCCGACGCCGTGCAGGTGGCCCGCCTCGGCCGTGCCTTCGCCCGCGGGCTGGCCTCGGCGGGAGTCCTCCCGGTGGGGAAGCACTTCCCCGGCTACGGCCCGGTGGCCGGGTCGTCGGACAAGGCGCTGCTCACGGTCGATCGGAGCCCCCAGGAGATCGCCCGTCACCAGGCGGCCTTCGTGGCCGCGGCCGACGACCTGGCCGGGGTGATGCTCGCCAACGTGGGGTTCAGCGCCTACGGCGGCGTGCCGGCCATCCTCTCGCCGGAGCTGGTGGCCCGGGCCCACCTGTCCGGCTTCCTCACCGTCACCGACGACCTGGCGGTGCCCAGCCTGCTCGCCGCCACCGGCGGCGACACCGCGGAGCTCTGGCGCCGCGCCTTCCTGGCCGGAAACGACCTCCTCCTGACCACCGCCCCGGTGGCCTGGCTGGACCTGCCGGACCCGCGGCGGGTGATCGCCGACCTGGTGCGGGGCCGCCCGGAGCTGGCGCCACGGCTCGACGAGAGCGTCCGGCGGGTCCTCACCGCCAAGGTGCGAGCCGGCCTCACCCCCTGACGGGCCTGGGCGCCGAAAAACGCACCTGCATTTGTCACAAGCCTGCCCCGTCACACGGGCCCGGAATGGGCCGCCTCAGAGGGTATGCAGGCCACCTTCCTCCCCGTGTTCCTCGGCTTCTTCGCCGCCGAGCAGACCGCCGATCTCGGCGTCCTGCTGGTCAACCTCTGGCACGCGCACCGCTGCCGCGGCGTTCCCGACGACCTGCAGGGGCTGGTGGAGCCCGAGGTGGCGGAGCGGGCCCGCGCCTACGCGCTGGCCAGCGGGCGGGTGGCGCTGGCGCGCGGCCTGGCCTCGGCGGCGGCCACCCTGGGCCTGCTCTTCTCGGGCCTCCTGCCCTGGTTCGACCGGCGGCTCGACGCCGTGGCAGGCCAGCAGCACGAGTTCGTGCTGTTCCTCTCGCTCCTCACCGCCGGGCTGGCCCTGCTCGACCTGCCCTTCGCCGCCTGGCGCACCTTCGGCGTGGAGCGCGCCTTCGGCTTCACCCGGGTGACCCCGCGCCGCTTCCTGGCCGGCCGGCTGCGCGCCGGCCTGGTGCTCACCGCCCTGGGGGTGCCGTTCCTCTACGCGGTGCAGGCGGTCATGGCGCTGGGCGGTCCCTCCTGGTGGCTCTGGCTCTTCGGGCTGCTGGCCGGCGCGCAGATCGGCCTGGCCTGGGTCTGGCCGGTGCTGGTGGCCCCGCGCTTCGCCCCGCAGCAGCCGCTGCCGCCGAGCCTGCTGCGCAGCCGGCTCGAGGCCCTGGCCACCCGCGCCGGCTTCCGCCCGGAGGGGATCTTCGTGGTGATGACCGGCGGCCGCGGCGGCCTCCCCAACGCGGCGCTGGCCGGCCTCTTCCGGCCCCGCCTGCTGCTCGACGACGCCCTGCTGACCCGCCTCGGCCCGGACGCGCTGGAGGCGGTGGTGGCCCACGAGCTGGGGCACCACCGGCTGCGCCACCTGCCGATCCGGCTGGCGGTCTCGCTGGCCGGCACCTTCCTCCTGCTGGTGGTCCTCTGGCTGGCGTCCGGCTGGGCGCCGCTCTACTCCGCCTTCGGCTTCTCCGGGCCCTCGGCCCACGCCGCCCTGGCGCTGGTCTCCATCTGCGCCGGCGCCTTCGGCTTCTGGCTCCAGCCGCTGCAGGCCTGGCTGGCGCGGCGCCAGGAGGCCGCCGCCGACGCCGAGGCGGTGCGCCTCACCGGCGCCCCCGAGCCGCTGGCCGCGGCCCTGCTCGACCTGGCCGAGGACACCCTGCAGAACCCCTGGCCGCACCCCTGGTACGTCGCCTGGCGCCTCACCCACCCGCCGCTGCTGGAGCGGCTGCTGGCGGTCGCCCACGTGGCAGTCGAACGGTGAAGGTGGTGCCGCGGTCGGGCGCCGACTCGACCGCCACGGCGCCGCCGTGGGCCTCGGCGATGCGCGCCACGATGAACAGCCCCAGGCCGGCCGAGCGCTGCTCCTGCGCGTCCCCCGAGACGCCCCGCCGGAAGGGCCGGAAGATCTCGGCGTGCTGGTCGGCGGGCAGCCCGCCGCCGTCGTCGTGGACCGCCAGCACCACCTCGCCGCCCTCCCGCTCCCCGTCCACCAGGATGCGGACCGGCGCCAGGCCCGGACCGTACTTGAGGGCGTTCACCACCAGGTTGGCCACCACCTGCTCCAGGCGGTCGCCGTCCCACAGGCCGCCCACGTCGCCGCGCCCCTCCACCGTCACCCGCCCCTCGGCGTCGCGCCCCAGGTCGGAGACGGCCCGCCGACACACGTCCACCAGGTCGGCCTCGCGGGGCCGCACCGGCAGGCCGTGGCCGGCGCGGAGGCGCGAGAAGTCGAGCAGGTCGCGCAGCAGCCGCTCCATGCGCCGGGAGTTGGAGACGATGCGCCGGGCGTCCTCGCGGTGATCGTCGTCGATGGCCTCGCAGCGGGCGATGAGCGAGGCGGCGCTCTTCATGGCCGCCAGCGGGTTGCGCAGGTC
Organism: Anaeromyxobacter sp.; assembly: GCA_016718565.1. Classification (NCBI taxonomy): domain Bacteria; kingdom Pseudomonadati; phylum Myxococcota; class Myxococcia; order Myxococcales; family Anaeromyxobacteraceae; genus Anaeromyxobacter; species Anaeromyxobacter sp. The sequence goes on from JADKCZ010000018.1 coordinate 386,313, forward strand.
GTGCCCCACCACCGCCATGAGCTGCTGCTGCAGGGTCAGCAGCTCGGCCCGCTCCGCCGAGAGCCGCTCGCGCGCCGCCATCTCGGTGCGCACCAGCCGGGCCGCCGCCAGGATGAGCACCAGCAGCACCAGGGTGGAGGCCCCGAAGACCACCGCCCCGGTGACCGAGGCGCGCCGCCAGCCGGCGCGCCGCTCCACCAGCCGGGCCCGCTCCACCTCCTCCAGCTCCGCCACCAGCCGGGTGGCCGGCGCCACCTCCTCGAGCCCGGCGCCGCGCAGCGGCGGCCCCACGCCCGGCGCGCCCCGCTCCAGCGCCGCCAGCGCCACGCGGACGGGGGCCGCCACGTCACGCAGCGCCGCCGCCAGGGCGCGGGCGCGCGCCGCCTGGTCCGGCTCGCCGGCCAGGAGCACCTCGAGCCGCGCCAGGGCCGGCTCCAGCCGGTCGAGGGCCTGCGCCGCCTGGCGGCGCTCCCAGCCCGCGTCGCTGCCAGGGCGGGCGTCCACCGAGGCGGTGGCCACGTGCAGCGCCGCCTCGACCTCCTCCAGCGCCAGCAGCGCCTCGGTGGTGTGGAGGACCAGGTGGGCCTGCTCGTCCCGGCTGGCCTCCAGCCAGGTGGTGGCCGCCACGGTGGCCAGCAGGCACGCCACCGCGGCGGCGAAGCCGAGCGCGATGCGCGGGGGGAGGCGGGCGGACCGGCCCGGTGCCCCGGCGGCGCGGTCGCTGGTGGTCTCGCTGGTGATGGGTCGATGCTACGCCGCCCCTCCTGGGGCGGGCCTGCGTCCTAGCGCCGCAGCCGTCGGGTCCACCAGCAGGGCCACCGCCTCGACGTGGTGCGTCTGCGGGAAGAGGTCGATGGCCTGCACCAGCTCCAGCACGTAGCCGGCCTCCACGCAGCCCCGCACGTCGCGGGCCAGGGTGGCGGGATCGCAGGAGACGTAGACCACCCGGGCCGCCCCGAGGGCCCGCAGGGCAGGCCCGATGCCCCGGGCCCCCTCGCGCGGCGGGTCGAGCAGCACGGCCCCGAAGCGGCGGGCCCCGTCCCCGGCGCCCCGCCGGTCGGCCGCGTCGGACTCGCGGGCGAAGGCCTGCGCCAGCTTGACGGCGTCGCCGGCGAAGAAGCGCACCGAGCCGCCCCCCAGGTCGGCCCGCGCCAGCTCCAGCGCGGGCCCCTGCTGCTCCACCGCCGCCACCGAGCGGGCCCTGGCAGAGAGCGGCCCGGTGAAGTTGCCGGCGCCGCAGAAGAGCTCCAGCACGTCCTGGTCGTCCGGCGCCAGGAGCTCGAGCGCGACCGCGACCAGCAGCGCGTTGGCGCCGCGGTTGGCCTGCTGGAAGACGTCCGGGCGGGAGCGGCACAGCCCGGCGGCGGGGTCGCCGGGCGCGCGCAGGTGGCGCAGCACCGGCTGGCCCACCAGCAGCGGCGGCCCCTCCCCGGCCCGCAGCACCAGCCCGGCCAGCCCCGGCACCGCGGCCAGCAGGGCCTCGGCCCGGCGCCGCTCGCGGTCGCCGGCGACAGCCAGTGACAGCAGCGCGGCCCCGCGCCCCTCGTGCTCCGACCACTCCAGCGCCACCTCGCGCGGGGCCAGGCCGGCCGCCACCAGCGCCGGCCCGAGCGCGCCGCGCAGCGCGTCGAGGCCGGGCGTGAGCAGGTGGCACTCGCGCAGCGGCACCGGGTGGTGGGAGCGGCGGCGGAAGAAGACCAGCCGGCCCTCGCCGCGGTCGAGGTGCAGCTTGGCGCGCGAGCGGTAGCGCAGCGCCAGGGGCGAGGGGAGCACCGGTCGCCAGCCGTAGCTGCCGGGCTCCAGCCGGGCGATGCGCCGCAGGGCCTCGCGCACCGTGCGCCCCTTGGCGGTGAGCTGGGCCAGGGCGGCGGCGTGCTGCCACTCGCAGCCACCGCAGCGGTCGCCGGCCGGTCCGAAGTGCGGGCAGGGCGGCGTCACCCGCACCGGGCCGGGCGACAGCACCTCCACCAGCTCGGCGTGGGCGGCCCCCTCGCCCTCGGCCACCACCTCGGCCACCACCAGGTCACCAGGCGCGGTGTAGGGCACGAAGACGGGCCGGCCGTCGGCGTGGCCCACCCCCTCGCCGCCGGGGGCCAGGTCCTCGATGGGGATGGTGAGGCGGATGGGGGAGCCCCGGGGAGGCCTCAGGCCTCCTCCAGCTCCCGCCGCAGCCGCTGGACGAACCGCTCCAGCTCCTCGCGCCGCGCCGGCGTCACGTCGGTGAACTCGATCCCCATGCCGGGGACCATGTTCTGGGCGTTGTCGTAGCCGGTGACCCGGGCCACCCGCCCCTCCAGCGCCGAGGGGGCCTGCTCCCCGGGCAGCTGCAGCAGGATCTTCACGGCGGCGCCGAGCGGCAGCGGCTTGCGCGTGTTGATGAAGAGGCCGCCCTGGCTGATGTTGGTGGCCCAGTCGGAGAGGAAGCTGCCGACGGAGCGGTAGGCCACCGGGATCTCGTGGTGGAGCCGGGCGGCCTTGCGCTTGTTGTCGGCGGGGGCGGGCATTGCGGAGGGTCAAACTCTAGCAGGGGCCTCCCGACCCGCCAAGCGGCGCGGTGGCGCCGAGCAGCAGCCGGACCTCGACGCCGCGCCAGCGGTGCAGGTGACCGGCCGCGCTCCCCTCCCGCACCGCCACCTCCACCCGCCCGCCGCTACCGACCAGCGCCAGCAGCTCCCCCGGCTGGCCGTCCCCGAAGGTGCGCACCCAGCGGGCCGGCCGGCCGTCGCACAGCACCACCCGCACCTCGGCGCCGGCCAGGTCGGCCTCGCGGATGCTGGTCACCAGGTTGCCGAAGGGGTCGACGGCCAGCGTGACCCCGCGCACCTGCCCGGCGCTCCGCTCGGCGGTGGGCCAGTCGAGGCAGATGGGGTCGGCCACCTCGGGGCCCAGGCGGGCCGGCTCGAGCCCGGCGGCCAGCGCCGCCACCACCGGGGCGAAGACGTCGCGGCCGTGGAAGGTGGGGCGCCGCGGCTGGGGCACCAGGGCCGGGTCGGAGAGGGCGTAGCAGCGGGTGTCCGGCCCGAAGAACGGGGTGAAGAGGCCGTTGTCCGGTCCCACCAGCCGCCGCCCCGCCCCGTCCACCAGGCACAGCCCGCGCCGGGCGGTGCCCACGCCCGGGTCCACCACCGCCAGGTGGATGGCGTCGGTGGGGAAGACCGGCACGCAGGCCTCCAGCAGCAGCGCCCCGGCCAGCAGGTCGTAGGCCGGCACGCCGTGCGACAGGTCCACGATGCGCAGGTCGGGCAGCGCCGCCAGCAGCACGCCCTTGAGCTGGGCCGGGAAGCCGGAACCGGCGCCGTAGTCGGTGGTCAGCGTGACGAGGGGGGCGGACATGGACGGCCATTCTCCACCCGCGCGGGCGCGGCGGACAGCCCCCCCGGGCGTGGCGCGGGGCCGGGCCGGCGGCGGGGCTAGGGGACCATGGCGGCCAGGTCCGGCGCCACCAGCAGGGCCGGGCCGGTGAGCGCCTGCACCGAGGCCACCGTCTCGCCGGGGGCCAGCTCGGCCAGCACCAGCCCGCGCGGCGTCACCTCCAGCCAGGCCCGGTCGGTGCACACCGCCGAGACGCAGCCCACCCCGGTGAGCGGCAGCGAGCAGGTCTCCAGGATCTTGGGCCGCCCGTCCCGGGTGGCGTGCTCCATCATCACCACCACCCGCCTGGCGCCGGCCACCAGGTCCATGCCGCCGCCCATGCCCTTCACCATCTTGCCGGGCACCAGCCAGTTGGCCAGGTCGCCCCGCGCCGACACCTCCAGCGCTCCCAGGATGGCCAGGTCGATGTGGCCGCCGCGGATCATGGCGAAGGAGTCGGCCGACGAGAAGAAGGCCGCCCCGGGCAGGACCGTGACGGTCTCCTTGCCGGCGTTGATGAGGTCCGGGTCCTCCTCGCCCTCCAGCGGCCAGGGGCCCACGCCCAGGATGCCGTTCTCCGACTGCAGCACCACCTCCACGCCGGGCGGCACGTAGTTGGCCACCAGCGTGGGCATGCCGATGCCCAGGTTGACGTAGAAGCCGTCGCGCAGCTCCCGGGCCACGCGCTGGGCGATCTGCTCGCGGGTGAGGGGCATGGCTAGCGCCCCTCCCCGCGCGGCCGCGGCGGGCCGCCGGGTCCGGCCGGGTCCCGCGGCCGCACCGTGCGCCGCTCGATCCACTTCAGGTAGCCCGCCCCCCGCACCAGCCGCTTCACGTAGATGCCGGGCAGGTGCACCTGGTCGGGGTCGATGGCGCCCGGCGCCACCACCTCCTCGGCCTCGGCGATGGTGATGGCCGCGGCGGTGGCCACCTGCGGGTTGAAGTTCCGGGCGGTCTTGCGGAAGGCCAGGTTGCCGTGGGTGTCGGCGCGCCAGGCGTGGACCAGGGCGAAGTCGCCGCGGATGGGCAGCTCCAGCAGGTAGTCCTGGCCCCCGAAGGCGCGCACCTCCTTGCCCTCGGCCACCTGGGTGCCCACGCCGGTGCGGGTGTAGAAGCCGCCGATGCCGGCGCCGCCGGCCCGCAGGCGCTCGGCCAGGGTGCCCTGCGGCACCAGCTCGACCTCCAGCTCGCCCGAGAGGTACTGGCGCTCGAACTCCTTGTTCTCGCCCACGTAGCTGGCCACGATCCTTCGGATCTGGCGGGCCTGCAGCAGCGGCCCCAGGCCCAGGTCGGTGGTGCCGCAGTTGTTGGAGACCACCGTCAGGTCCCTCACCCCGCGGCGGTGCAGCGCGGCGATGAGGTTCTCCGGGTTGCCGCACAGCCCGAAGCCGCCCACCAGCACCGTGGCGCCGTCCGGGATGTCCGCCACCGCCGCGTCGGCCGACTCGACCAGCTTGTCCATGGGCGCCTACCGCTCCACCAGCAGCGCCACCGCCTCGCCGCCGCCGATGCACAGCGAGGCCAGGCCGCGCCGCTTGCCCAGGTCCGCCATGGCCGCCAGCAGCGTCACCAGGATGCGGGCGCCGGACGCGCCGATGGGGTGCCCCAGCACCACCGCGCCGCCGCGCACGTTGACGGTGGCCGGGTCGAGGCCGAGCAGCCGGTTGTTGGCCACCGAGACCACCGCGAAGGCCTCGTTGATCTCCCAGAGGTCCACGTCCTTCACCGACAGGCCGGCCCGGCCGAGCGTGGTGCGGATGGCGTCGGCCGGCGCGATGGTGAACTCCACCGGCGCGCGGGCCGCGCCGCCCCAGGCGGTGAGGCGGGCCAGCACCGGGCGCCCCTCGGCGCGGGCGCGCTCCTCGCTCATGAGCACCAGCGCCGCGGCCCCGTCGTTGATGGAGGAGGCGTTGGCGGCGGTGACGGTGCCGTCCTTCTTGAAGACCGGCCGCAGGGTGGGGATCTTCTCCGGGCGGGCCGCCTTCGGGCCGTCGTCCTCCGCCACCACCACCTTCTCGCCCTTGCGCCCCTCCAGCTCCACCGGGACGATCTCGCCCCGGAAGGCGCCGTCCTTCCAGGCCTGGATGGCGCGCCGGGTCGACTCGGCGGCGTACTCGTCCTGGGCCTCGCGGCCGATGCCCTGGGTGGCGGCGCAGTGCTCGGCGCACAGCCCCATGTGCTGCTGGCCGTAGACGTCCCACAGGCCGTCGTGCACCAGGCCGTCGATCAGCTCGACGTTGCCCAGGCGGGCGCCGCTGCGGGCCGCGCGGTCGTAGTAGGGGGCGTTGGACATCGACTCCATGCCGCCCGCCACCACCACCTCGGCGTCGCCCAGGGCGATGGCCTGGGCCGCCGAGATGACCGCCTTCAGGCCGGAGCCGCAGACCTTGTTGAGCGTCCAGGCGGGCGTGGCCTCGGGCAGCCCGGCGTACAGGGCGGCCTGGCGGGCCGGCGCCTGGCCGACGCCGGCCTGCAGCACGTTGCCCATGATGACCTCGCCGACCTCGGCGGGCAGGACCCCGGCGCGCTGCAGCGCGGCCCGGATGGCCACCGCGCCGAGGTGCGGGGCGGGCACCGCGGCGAGCGAGCCCAGGAAGGCGCCGATGGGGGTGCGTGCCGCGCCGACGATCACCACGCCGCGTCCAGCCATGAGCGAGCTCCCGGGTGCGAGGACGAGCCGACCATAGGCCCGAACCCAGGCGCCGCCAACCACCACGCGGGACCCCGGGCGGGGTGCGGCGGGGCGCACCCCCGGCCCGCCCAGGCGCGCCCGGACCTGGCGCGCTCCGCCCCGGCGCGCTCCTCGCGATCCGTGCTGGCCTCAGCGGTGGACGATCTCGCCCGACCCGCTCACCGAGACGCGCTCCACCTGGGCGCTGCCGCGCCAGAGGACGTCGCCGGAGCCGTTCACCTCTGCCGTGAAGGTGCCGCCCGCCAGCGTCACGCTCACGTCCCCCGAGCCCGACACCTCCACCTGGGCGCTGCGGGCGGTCAGGTCGGCGGCGCTGATGTCGCCGGAGCCCTCGACCTCCAGGCGGGCCGACTCGGCGGTGCCGGTGAGCCTCACGTCGCCCGAGCCGTCGATGGACGCCTGGAGCCGCCCCGCCGCGCCGCGCCAGGTGAGGTCACCGGAGCCGGCCACCGACAGCGCCAGGTCGCCCTGCCCGCCGTCGATGGTCACGTCGCCGGAGCCCTCGATGGCGAAGCTGCGCAGCGACGGGGTGGAGAGCTCCACCCGCCCCTCGCCGCGGTAGCTCATGTCGCTGGTGGAGATGACCAGGGTGTCGCCGTCGAGCCGCGTCTCGACCCGGCCCTGCAGGTTCTCGTCGATGGTGACCGCCACGGCGGTGGGCGCCCCCACCTTGACCCGCACGTCGAGCGAGCCCTCCAGCCGGACGGCGGTGAACTCGCCGACCTGGCGGGGCTGGGTGACCTTCTTCCCGTCACCCCGCAGGCCGTCCCAGCCCCAGGCAGCGGCGGTTCCCGGCGTGGTGAGGACGGCGAGGGATGCGGCGAGGGCGAACGAGGCGGCGGCGCGAAGGCGCATGCGGAGCTCCCGGCGAAAAGTTCGCGACGGGGCGGGCCAGGTGAACGACCCAGCCCGCACCCGCCACGGGTCTCTCTCCCCAGAGTGACTCCGTTTCCATACGCGTGGCCCGCGCGGTCTATTTCGCCCGCCCCATCCGAGCCGCCGCCCGCTACCTCGGGGGCGCTGGCTTGCCCAGCTCGGCCATCACCGCCTGCAGGTCGGCCCAGGCGGCCTTCTTCTCGGCCGGGTTGCGCAGCAGGTAGGCCGGGTGGAAGGTCGGCATGAACCTCACGCCCTGGTAGCTGGCCCAGGTGCCGCGCAGCCGGGTGATGCCGGTGGTGGTCTGGAGCAGCGTCTGGACGGCGTGGTTGCCGAGCCCGACGATGACGCGGGGGCCCACCGCCTCGATCTGCCGGCGCAGGAACGGCTCGCAGGCCTCGATCTCGTCCGGCTCCGGGTTGCGGTTGTCGGGCGGCCGGCACTTCACCACGTTGGCGATGTAGACCTGCTCCCGCCGGAAGCCCATGGCCTCGATCATCTTGGTGAGCAGCTGCCCGGCCTTGCCGACGAAGGGCTCGCCCTGCTGGTCCTCGTCGGCGCCCGGCCCCTCGCCGACGAACATCAGCTCGGCCTTGGGGTTGCCGGTGCCGAAGACCAGGGTGGTCCGGCCACCCGCCAGCTTGCAGCGGGCGCACTCGCCCAGCGCCTCGCGGATGGCGAGGAGCGGGCGGCTGCCGCAGCCCTTGTCGTTCAGGGAGTAGGCGGCGGGGCGGGCGTGAGGGGGTGAGGCCGGGGTCGGGGTCGGGGTCGGGGTCGAGGTCGGGGTCGAGGTCGAGGTCGAGGTCGGGGTCGAGGTCGGGGTCGAGGTCGGGGTCGAGGTCGGGGTCCGGGTCGAGGCCGGGGTCGAGGTCGGGATCGAGGCCCTGGTCGAGGCCGGGGCCGACGCCGCGGCCCGCGTCACCGGGGTCGCCGCCACCTTCCCCGCCGCGCCCGGGCGCGGCGGCGCCGGCACTTCGCGCACGCCGGCGTCCTTCAGCCACTCGAGGTGGCGCGCCACCTCTCCCGCGATCTCCCGCAGCGCCCGGCTCCGCTCGTCGCCCACTCGAGGCTCCCTTCCGGTGCGGCGCGCGTTGCGGCCACCCGACGTCCGTCTCTATGCTGCCGCGGCGATGCTCCTCCGCCGTGCCCTGCCCGCCGCCCTCGCCACCCTGGCGCTGCTCATCCTCGCCTGGCCCTCCGACGCCCTGGCCTGGGCCCCGCTGGCCCACCTCGGCTTCTCGGCGCAGGCCCTGGCCAGCCTGGGCCCGGTGCCGCCGGCGCTGCGCGGCCTGCTCGGCGAGTTCAGCAACGAGTTCCTCTACGGCTCGCTGGCCGCCGACATCGTGGTCGGCAAGAGCATGGCCCGGTTCGTCCACCATTGTCACAACTGGAAGGTCGGCTTCAACGTCCTCGAGGAGGCCGGGAGCGGGCCGGAGCAGGCCTTCGGCTGGGGCTTCCTGGCCCACCTGGCCGCCGACACGGTGGCCCACAACTACTTCGTGCCCTGGAAGATCATGGGCTCCTTCCACAAGCCCCGCAGCGGCCACGCCTACTGGGAGCTGCGCTACGACCAGCGGCTCGACCCGGCGCTCTCCGACATGGCGCGGCGGGTCACCGGCGCAGGCACGCGCCTGCACGACCGCTTCCTGCGCCGCAACCTGGCCGGCGCCTCGGTCCTCCCCTTCCCGGTCTCGCAGCAGCTCTTCGGCTCGATGGTCCTCTCGGCCCGGCTGCGCCGCTTCCAGCAGGTCTCCCGCCTGGCGCTGGCCCGCGAGCGGCAGCTGCCGCTCGAGGACGACCTGATCGAGGAGACCAACGAGCTGGCGGTGGAGGCCATCCTCGGCCTGCTCCTGGAGGGCCCGCGCTGCGAGGCGGCCGGCGCCGACGCCACCGGCGAGCGCAACCTGGCCATGGCCGAGCGGATCCGCGCCGCCCTGGTGTCCCAGGTCAAGGCGCGGCGCCTCACCCCCGACGACGCCCAGGCGCTGGTGGCCGAGGGGCGCGAGGCCTTCCGGCGCGCCATCCACGGCACGCTGGTGCTGCCGCCGCGCCTGGCGCGGCTGGCCGCGGCCTGAGGAGGCGCCACCTCGGGATCGGGCGGATGTCACCCAACGTCCGTGTTCACGCTCGGTCTTGATGGGGCGTGCCTGCCGATTTCGCTGGACGCATTCCTGGAGCAGCGCGGCTTGCGGCCGGCACCTCCCGCCAGGCTGGCCCTCCACCCTCCGCTGCGGCCCTCCCTGCGGCCACGAAACCTCGCCCGGGGGGCCCGAAGAGCCCGGGCGAGATCGCCTCCCCTGACGCATCCTGGTGCGTTCCAGGAGGGCCCGGGAACGCGTGAGAGGATCTCTGCATGAACGCCCTCCGCCCCGAGTCCCTGGCCGCCGCCGCCGCCTCCCCCTCCAGCCTCATCCTCGTCGCTCGCGAGCCCGAGTCCCCCTGGGACGCTCGCGGCTTCGGTGACCTCGTCCCGCCCGCCACGCTCGCCGAAGCCCGGGAGCGTCGAGATGAGCTCTCTCGGCTCCTGGGCCGCGAGCGGGCCGCCGCGGCCGACTTCCTGCTGGCCCTGGCCGACTTCGATCGGCGGCGTGGGTGGGAGCAGCTCGGCCACGCGAGCCTCTTCGCGTTCCTGACGCGGGAGCTCGGGCTATCGAACGCCGCGGCCTGGTACCGGCTCACCGGGGCCCGCCTGCTCCCGAGGTTTCCCGCCGTCGAGGCGGCGCTCCGGAAAGGTCGCCTCTGCCTCACCGTGGTCGGGGAGCTCTCCAGGGTGCTCACCTCCGCCAACGCGGAGGAGGTGCTTCCCCGCTTCTTTGGCCGCTCCTCGCGGGAGGCCAAGGAGATCGTGGCCGCGCTCCTCCCCGACCCCGCCCCGCCTCGGCGTGACGTGGTTCGGGCCCTGCCCGCGCCCGTGCCGGCGGCGCCGTCGTGCCCCTCCGCGCCCCTCGCCCGGGTCGAGGGGGCCGCGCCATGCCTCGACGCCGCCGCGGCGCCGGCGCCTGCTCTGGCGACCGGACGACTCGAGGAACCATCGGCCGCGCCACTTCGCGCGCGCGAAGTGGTGCCGACCCACCCCGCGCAGGGACCTGGCGCGGCAGTCCGCCCGCTCACCGATGACCTGCGGCGGCTTTCCGTCACGGTCTCGGCGCGGTTCCTCGAGAAGCTCGCCGCCGCCCGCACCGGCCTCTCCCACGCCCTCCCGGGCGCCACCACCGAGCAGATCCTGGAGACCGCGCTCGACCTGTTGCTGGAGAGGCAGGCCAGGCGCAAGGCGCTGGTGAAGCGGCCGCGGAAGACCAGGTCCGCGCCGCCTGCCTCGACCCTCGCCTCGACCTCGATCCCGACCTCGACCCCCGTCGTGGCCCTGGCCCCGGCCCTGACCGGCAGGTCTCACATCCCCGCCGAGATTGAACGGGAGGTCCGCCTCCGCGACGGGGACCGCTGCCAGTTCCCGCTCGACGCCGGCGGGGTGTGCGGCGCGACCTGGCAGGTCCAGCTGGACCACGTCCGGCCGCTCGCGACGGGCGGCACGACCACCGCTGCCAACCTCCGCTGCGCCTGCTCCTTCCACAACCGGTACGCGGCGGAGCTGGCGCTGGGGCCCTTGGTCGCCGGCCACCGGAGGCGCAGGGTCCGCGGGCACCGCGAGGCGGTGGACCCTCAGGTCGAGGGCGGAGGGGCGTAGCACGGCCCAGCCGGCGGGAAGGCGATGCTGCCTTGGCCGCCCCAGGGCACGTCGAAGACGAGGCGGCCAGGTCCGTCGAAGCGCACGCCCCGGGGCCACGTCGCGCCGTCCAGCGCGTCCCCGGGCACCCAGCCGAGAGGGAGGTCGACGATGATGGGGATCTCGCTCCTCGAGCCGTTCTCCCGGACCTCCTGCACGTGGAGCGTCGCCCAGCGGACCGGCCCTCCCCTCGCCGGCGTGTCCGCGGCGGCTCCGGCCTCGGCACCCGCCCACCAGGCACCACCGGGCTCAACGACCATCAAGAGGTGCCGCTCGTCCGGAGAGAACAGGCAGGGCGAGGCGCTCTCGCCGAGCAGGTAAGGGATCGTGGCGAGCGGCGCGGCATCGGGCAGGGAGAACAGCACCCACCCCTCCTCGCTCTGTCCCGAGTAGATCCAGGCGGCGCCAAACCGTCCGGTCCCCGAGAGCACCAGCTCGAGCCCCGCGACGCCCCTGCGGGTGGAGAACGGGAGCGGCGCCGCCCGATGGAGCTCGAGCGACGGCCAGGCGCGAATGGACACCCCCACCTCGTCCTCGGCGGTCGCCGTCACGAGCCACAGGCCATCCGGGGTCCAGCGCGCGTCCGCCACCTCGGGGAGGAACTGGACGAGTCGTCCCGAGCCGACGTCCCAGATCCCGAAGGCCTCTTCGCTCCCTCGCTGGGCCAGCCGGATGACCGATCGCCCGTCGGGGTGGGGCCGGACCAAGGGCGTCCCGAATACACTCGCCTCCGGCCACGAGGCGCCGCGCCACCCCGGCGGCAGCTCGGGCCCCGCACCGCGAATGACGCCGCGCAGCCAGGGCAAGAGCGCCACGCCCCTACCCCATCCCCGTCGCCTTTGGCCGCCGCCCCTCGAGCACCGGCAGGATCCAGTCGAGGATGGCCTCGGCCACCTTCTCCTTGGTGCCCTCGATCTCGGCCAGCTCGGTGGCCGAGACCAGCGCCACCCGGTTGGTGTCGGCGCCGAAGCCCGAGCCCGGCGTGCCCACCTTGTTGGCCACCACCAGGTCGCAGCGCTTGGTCTTGAGCTTCTCGCGGGCGTTGGCGATGACCCCGTCGGTCTCGGCGGCGAAGCCGACCAGCACGGGGCCACCGGGCCTTCCGCCCAGCCGCTCGCCGAGGCCGGCCAGGATGTCGGGGGTCCGGACGAGCTGCATGGTCTCGTCGCCCGGAGACTTCTTCTTCTTGCTCGGCGCGGCCACGGCCGGCCGGTAGTCGCTGACGGCGGCGGCGCCGATGAACAGGTCCATCGGCCCGGCCTCGGCCTCCACGGCGCGGGCCATCTGCTCGGCCGTCTCCACCCGCACGGTCCGCACGCCGCCCGGATCCGGCAGCGCGGTGGGGCCCGAGACCAGCACCACCTCGGCGCCGCGCCGCGCCGCCACCGCGGCCAGGGCGTAGCCCATCTTCCCGGACGACGGGTTGGAGATGAAGCGCACCGGGTCGATGGGCTCGCGGGTCGGCCCGGCGGTCACCACCACCCGGCGGCCCGAGAGATCGAGGGCGCCGAGCAGCCGGGAGGCGGCCACCGCGATCTCGCCGGGCTCGGCCAGCCGCCCCTCCCCGACGTCGCCGTCGGCCAGCACGCCGGCGCCGGGGCCCACCACGTGCCAGCCCCGGGCCTTGAGCGCCGCCAGGTTCTCGCGCACCGCCGGGTTCTGCCACATGCGGGTGTTCATGGCCGGCGCCAGCAGCACCGGGCAGGTCACCGCCAGCGCGGTGGTGGTGACGGCGTCGTCGCCCATGCCGGCGCGCAGCCGGGCGATGAGGTCGGCGGTGGCCGGCGCCACCAGGAAGAGGTCGGCCTCCCGGGCCAGCTGCAGGTGGCCGTAGGAGCGCTCGGTGGACTCGTCGAGCAGGTCCACCACCACCGGGGCGCCCGTCAGGGCCTGGAAGGTGAGCGGCCCGACGAAGCGGGTGGCGGCCTGGGTCATGGCCACGCGGACCCGGCCCCGCCCCTTCACCACCAGCCGCGCCACCTCGCAGGCCTTGTAGGCTGCGATGCCGCCGCCGACCCCCAGCACCACCGTCCGGTTCGCGAAGTCCATGGCGCAGCATGGTAGCCGACACGGCCTTTCGCCGCCCACGGGCTATCATGGCCGCCCCCGTGGACCCCCAGGACCCCAGCCGCGACGCCGCCCCGCCGCCGGACGCGCCGGCCGGCGCCCCCTGGCCGCCGGACGCCCCGCCGCCTGAGCCGGGCGCCCCCGCGGCGCCCCCGGCGGAGGTGGCCGCGACGCCGCCCGCCCCGCCCCTGGCGCGGCCGCGCGCCGCCGGCCTCCTCCTCACGCTGGTGGCGCTGTTCCCGCTCGGCCTGGCGGCGCAGGCGCTCTGGCCGGCCGCCGGGCTGGTCTGGACCCAGCTCTTCGTGTTCGGGCTGCCGGCCGCGGCGCTGGCCGCCCGGGCGGGGCTCGACCCGCGGGCCTTCCTGCGGCTCGGGCCCCCGCCCCCGCTGGCCCTGGCCCTGGCCGTGCCGGTGGGCGCCGCCGCGCTGCTCACGGGCGGGGCGCTGCAGGCGCTCTGGATGACGCTGCTGCCGGCGGCGCTGCGCCAGGCCTTCGACGTGGCCCGGGTCTTCGACCAGCCGCCGGCGGCGCTGGTGGTGATCGTCCTGGCGGCCACGGTGCTGGCGCCGCTCTGCGAGGAGGTGACCTTCCGCGGGTACCTGCTCTCGGCCCTGCGGCTCCGCCTCGGGCCCCGGGGCGCGGTGGTGCTCTCGGCCCTGGCCTTCGCCGCCATGCACCTCGACCCGGTGCGGCTGCCAGGGCTCCTGTTCCTGGGGCTGCTCTACGGCTGGCTGAGCTGGCGCGCCGGCTCGGTCTGGCCGGCGGTGCTGGCCCACGCGGTGAACAACGCGGCGGCCACGGCGCTGGCGCTGCAGTCGGCCACCTCCGCCGACCCGGCGGCGCCGGAGCCGGCCGCGGCCGGCCTGGCCCTGGCGCTGGGGGCCGCACTGCTCTGGCCGCTGGCGCGGGCGTACCACAGGAGCACCGGGTCCCCCCCGGCGCCGGCGCAGGTGCTGGCGCCGGGCGGCTCGCGGCCGGGCCGCTGGCCGGGCTGGGTCAAGGCTGGGGTCCTCCTGGCGGCCGTGTCGCTCGGGGTCATCGGGTGGCTCCCGCGCCGCTGACGGCGCGTCGCTGCTGGAGAAGGCGGCGCCCCCTGGGTGGATCCCAGGGGGCGCCTGACCGCCGATCGGGGGGTCGGCGGCGGGGGAAGGTTCAGGGGGCGACGACCACCGCCGCCGTGGCGGTGACCTGCGTGCCCGGGTGGAGCGCCGTGATGCTGGTGCTGCCGGCGGCCAGGGCCAGGACGGCGCCGGCCCTGATGGAGTTGGAGACCACGGCCACCAGCGGGTCGGCGGTGGTCCAGGTCACCTGGGCGGTCAGGTCGGCCTGCGCGCCGTCGGAGAAGGTGCCGGTGGCGGTGTAGAGCACCAGGTCGCCGCGGCGGATGGCCGGGGTCGAGGCGGAGATCTCCAGGGACGACAGGACGGCCGCGGACACGCCGACCGCCACCGAGGTGGTCTGGCCGCCGAAGGAGGCCCGCAGCTCGGTGTACCCGGCCCGCAGGGTGTGCAGGGTATGGAGGTCCTCCATGCGGGCCACGTCCGCGTTGGCGATCTCGAAGGTGGCCTGGGCGGAGACGTCGGCCACCGAGCCGTCGGTGAACGTGGCGATGAGCCGCACCGGGGTGGCCAGGCCGGCCGCGAGGCGGGCCACGCCCTCGAGGCTGAGGCTCACCACCGCGGCCGCGGTCACCTCCACCTGCGCCGAGCCGGTGACGTCGCCGACGTAGGCGCGGAGCTCGACCAGGCCGGGCGCCAGGGCCCGCAGCTCGCCGCCGGCCTGGATGGAGACGGCGCGGCTGGAGGCGGCCCACACCACCGAGGCGGTGACGTCCCGCACGGAGCCGTCGGAGAAGGTGCCGAGGGCCTGGGCCTGGGCCGACAGGCCGGCCGGCACGGCAGCCTGGGCGGTGCTCACCTGGAGCGACAGCAGGGTGGCCGCGGCGACGTCGACGCGCGCCGTGGTCTGCAGCCCGTCGAGCTGGGCGATGAGGTAGGTGCTGCCCGGCGCGCCGGCCTGGACCCGCCCGGCGCCGGGGGTGGTGGCCACCTGCTCGTCCTGGCTGGACCAGGCCACCTCGGCGGTGACGTCGCGCCTCGACCCGTCGCTGTAGATGGCGGTGGCGACCACCTCCGCCTGCAGGTTCTCGGTCACCTCGGTGACCACCGGCGCGATCTGGAGCTGCTGCAGGGTGGCCTCCGGCTGCTGCCCGCACGCGGCCAGCGCCAGCGTCGCCAGGAGCAGCCCGAACCGCCTCATCGTCGTGGTCGTCGTCGTCATGGTGTCTCCCCCGTGCTGCGGTGCCGCGTGCTGGTGGTCTGCAGCCCGGCCCCCGAGGCCGGACATGTCTGGGCTCCATTGCGCGCGGCGTGCCGTGCCGAAACGGCCGGGTGCCTCCCGGGCCGCGACGGGGCCACCAGCCCCTGGCACCAGCGGTTTCCGGCGATCGGGCCCGGACCGTCGGGCGGTGCCCGGCCAGATCGGCCGGGTCACCCGGGGTCACGAGAACCCGCTCAGCTCAAGGAAACGCGTGCAGGGAGACGTGCGGGGGGCGGCGCCGGCCGCCCCCGTTCACCTACCGTGTGCGCCTGCCGGGACCAGCGCGCCGAGCCAGCCGGCCGCGATCCGGCCGGCGAGCGCCAGCCCGCCCAGGAAGGCGGCGTCGGCGCCCGGCACCAGCACCAGCTCCACCCGCCCCCGCCTGCCTTTGAGCCCCGCCAGGGCGCGGCGCAGGGCGGCGGGCGCGTCCCCGGGGACCACCAGGAGCACGGGCGCGTCGACCCCATCGAGCGCGGGACACGCCGAGGGGCCCAGCAGCACCACCCCGGCCGCGCCGCGGGCCCGCACCAGCGCCAGCGCCGTCCGGCAGCCCTCGCCGACACCGGCCACCGCCGGCCCACCTGGCGCCGTGGCGGCCAGGTGATCCCAGGCCGCCGCGGCGTCGTCGAGGGCGCGCTCCGGATCGGGCGCGCCCTGCGAGGCCCCCCGGCCGCGGTGCTGGAACCGCAGCGAGGCGTGCCCCGCGCGGGCCGAGGCCCAGGCCAGCTCGGCCACCGCCGGGGCGTCCATCCCGCCGGCGCCCACCGGCGGACAGACCAGCAGGGACGGCCGCCGGGCGCCGCGGTGCGAGAGCCCCTCCAGCAGCAGGTCGCCGCAGGGGATGAGCGCCGGGCGCTCGAGGTACTGGCCCGGGAGGACCACGGCGGCTCAGGAGAGGCGGCGCAGCACCAGGGCCTTCAGGTACCGCCCCTCCTTGAACTGCAGCGAGATGGGGTGGTCGGGCGGCTGGCGGGTCTCGGCCACCAGCGCCAGCTCGATGCGCGACTTGAAGGCCGCCTCCTTGACCGCGTCGGCGAACTGCTCGGCCGAGACGCGGGCGCTGCAGGAGCAGGTCACCAGCAGGCCGCCCGGCGCCAGCACCTGCAGCGCCGCGCGGTTGAGCGAGGCGTAGCCGGCCAGCGCCCCCTCCACCGCCTTCTGCGACTTGGCGAAGGCCGGCGGGTCGCAGATCACCAGGTCGAAGCGGCGCCCCTGCCGCTTGTAGTTGGCCAGCAGGTCGAAGGCGTCGCCGTGGGCGAAGGCGTGGTCGGCCGGGTCGAGGCCGTTCAGCTTGAAGGTCTCTCGCGCCAGCTGCAGGGCGTCCTTGTCGAGGTCGGAGGAGACCACGTGCGTCGAGCCGCCCAGCGCCGCCGCCGCCGAGAACCCGCCGGTGTAGCTGAAGAGGTTCAGGGCCTCCGGGCGGCCCCTGGCGAGCCGCCGCACCAGGTTGCGGTTGTCGCGCTGGTCGAGGAACAGGCCGGTCTTCTGGCCGTGGCGGACGTCCACCAGGATCTTCAGGCCGTACTCGTCGATGGCGATGAGCTCCGGCGGCTCGGCGCCCCACAGCACCTTGCCGGCCGGGGAGCCGCCCTCGTCGTCGTCGTCGCGCGGGATCTCGTCGCGGCCGTAGACGCCCTCGAGGTCGCCGCACTCGGCCCGCAGGGCCTCCACGATGTCGGCGCGCCACGGGGTGAGCCCGGCCGAGTAGAGCTTGAGGACCGCGAAGCCCTGGTAGCGGTCGGCCACCACGCCGGGCAGGCCGTCCGACTCGCCGTGCAGCAGCCGGTAGGCGGTGGTCCCCGAGACCAGCTCGCGCCGGAGCGCCAGCGCCCGGGCCACCCGCCGGCGCCAGAAGGCGGCGTCCACCGCCTCGCCCTCCTCGCGGGTCAGGATGCGCACGATGATGGCCGAGTGCGGGTCGAGGTAGCCGCGGGCCACGAAGCGCTCGCCCTCCACCACGTCCACGATGGTGCCGGCCGGCAGCGCCCGGGGCGGGCGGGCCAGCGCCTTCTTGAACACCCACGGGTGGCCGGCGCGCAGGTGGCGCGCCAGGTCCTTCTGCAGCTCCAGCCGGTGCTCCGAACGCATCACTCGCTCCTGTCGGCCCGTTCCGGCCGCGCCCGGGAGAAGTTGCCCACCACCAGGCCCGGGCGGGCCAGGCGGAGCGCGGCCACCAGCCCGCGGATGCCGATGGGCGCGCCGCCGGCCCCGCGGCCGCGCGCCACCGCCAGGTAGAGATCCGGATCGATGGCCAGCGGGCGGGTCTGCACCTGGTCCACCTTGGCCGCGCGCACCAGCCGGCACAGCGCCGCCACCTCACCGGCCCGGTCGGTCACGCCCGGGAAGGTGAGCAGGTTGAGCGCCACGTAGGCGCCGGCCCGGCGGGCGGCCTTCGCGGAGCGCACCACGTCCTCGAGGCCGTAGCGGACCGGGCGGTAGTAGGCCCGGTAGAGATCGGGCGCGGCGCTGTTGAGCGAGATGCGCACCGAGTCGAGGCCGGCCCGGCAGAGCGCCACCAGCGCCTCGGGCAGCGAGCCGTTGGTGTTCACGTGGATGGAGCCGCGCCAGGTGCGGGCCCGCACCAGCCGGATGGCCCGGGCGATCTCCTTCCAGCGCAGCAGCGGCTCGCCCTCGCAGCCCTGGCCGAAGCTCACCATGACCCGGCCGCGGGCCGTCTCCAGGTGGGCCAGCGCCACCTCGGCCATCTCCTCGGCCGTGGGGGGACGGCGGATCCGCTCGTGGGAGGAGGGCGGCAGCCCCTCGTCCTGCTCCGAGATGCAGCCGATGCAGGCGGCGTTGCAGGCGGCCGAGGACGGGATGGCCGCCTCGTCGCGCCGGTAGAAGGTGTTCTGCGCGGTGAAGCAGCGCCACTCCAGCGCGCAGCGGGAGAGCTGGCGGTAGATGGGGTTCTCCGTGGCCGCCAGCCGCGCCGCCACCACCCCGGGGAGGTCGGGGGTGGAGTGGTCGGCCGGGCTCCAGTGGCGCCGCCGGTCGGTGCGCAGCGCGTAGACCACCACGCCGCGCGGGCCCAGGGCCGCCGCGGTATAGGCCCACTGCGGCAGGATGGGCGCGGCCCCGGCCACCGGCAGCGCCGGGCGGGCCACGGCCGGCAGGAAGGTGCGGGTGTAGCCGGGCGGCAGGGTGGCGCCCACCGCATGGGGCACCACCCGGCGGCGCCCCACCAGCACCTCGTGCAGCACCGTCAGCGCCCCGGTGGCCGGGTCCAGGCCCACCGGACGCCGGTCCGGCAGCATGGCCAGCGTGGCGCCCTCCGGCAGGGCGATGGGCCGCTCGCGCGGGGCCGACAGGTCCTCCCCGCTCCGCACGGCGGCCCGGAGCGAGGGGTGGTCGTAGACCACGCCGCGGTCGTCGGCGAAGAGCAGGCGGGGCATCCGGCGCGTTGTTTACCACAGGCGTGCGCGCCTGGCGGGAACCGGCTAGAATCCCAGGACTTTCCTCCGGCATGCCCCGGGCGGGGCTTCCGCCAGGCTACGGGAATCACTGGGGAGCGCTGGCCGTTCCAGGATCCAGATGGGCCTCTTCGACGACAGCCAGACCGACGTCACCCGCGACGAGTTCGAGGCCCTGGCGCTGCGCCACCTCGACGCGCTCTACGCCGCGGGCCTCCGCCTCACCCGCAACGAGCGGGACGCCGAGGATCTGGTGCAGGACGCGCTGCTGCGCGCCTACCGCTTCTTCGGCCGGTTCGAGCGCGGCACCAACATGAAGGCCTGGCTGTTCAAGATCCTCACCAACACCTTCATCAACAAGTACCGGCGCACGGTGAAGGAGCGGTCCATCGTCGACGGGCCGGAGCAGGACACCGTGCTGGCCCAGGTCAGCTCGCGCGAGACCTCCGACCAGGCCAGCGATCCCGAGCGCTGGTACTTCGACCGCCTGCTCTCCGACGACGTGCTCAAGGCGGTGGACGCGCTGCCCATCGACTTCCGCATGGTGGTGATCCTGGCCGACCTGCAGGAGTTCTCCTACCGCGAGATCGCCGACATCCTCGACGTGCCGGTGGGCACGGTGATGAGCCGGCTCTACCGCGGACGCCGCCTGCTGCAGAAGGCGCTGGCCCAGTACGCCGTCGACTCCGGCTTCGCCGCCGAGAGCGCCACGGTGGAGGACCTGTCCGTGTTCCGCCGCCGCCGCGCCAAGGGGGCCGAATGACCCGCTCGCTCGATGCCCTGCGTGCCCCGATGGACTGCGCCGAGCTGCAGCGCTCGGTGGAGGCCTACGTGGACGGCGAGTTCGAGGCCCGCGAGCAGGCCGAGGCCGAGGCCCACCTGGCCGGCTGCGAGCGCTGCCGGGCCCTCAGCGACGGGGCGGCCTCGCTGCGCGCCGCCATGCGGGCCCGCCTGCAGGAGGCCATGGGCCCCGCCGCCGCCGCCGGGCGCGCCCCCGAGCTCCTGCGGCGCCGCGTCACCGTGGCGCTGTCCCGCCAGCGCCGGCCGCTCTGGCGCCGCATCCTCTCGCCGGTGCCGCTGGCCACCGCCGCGGCCTGCGCCGCCGGCGTGCTGGTGGTGCTGGCCACCCACGTCGGCAGCGACGCCCTGGTGGAGGAGGCGGTCAAGAAGCACCACCGCGGCCTGCCCCTCGAGGTGACCACCGCCTCCATGGGCGCCGAGGCCATCCCCGGCTGGTTCGCCGGCAAGCTCGACTTCAAGCCCACCCCGCCCAGCTTCCAGCGCGACGGCGCCAAGGTGGTGGGGGCGCGCCTCTCCCACCTGCGCGAGTTCCCGGCGGCCTACATCAAGTACGAGCTGCCGCGCGGACAGGCCGGCCTCTTCATCGTGGACGACCCGGGCCGGCACTTCGAGGCCAACGGGCGCGAGGTGCAGGTGGGCCCGCGCACGCTGCGGGTCATGAACTCGCGCGGCTACAACGTGGCGGTCTGGCGGCAGGACGAGATCGTCTACTCGCTGGTGTCCGATCTGGGCGAGGACGACCTCTTCGAGCTGGTGCGGAGCGCGCAGGCCAGGTAGCGCCGCGACGGCGCCGGGGCCCCTCCATGGCCGCCTGGCGAGGGCCGGTCGATTCGGCCCCCGGCTTTTTGACACCCCCCGCGGCCTGCCAGTAGACTTTCCCCAATCTTTTTCGGGCGCTGCATCGCCGTCCGGCCTCCCTGGCCGGGCGGCGTCGCGCCCCCCGGGACCCCCATGCCGACCACCATCCTCCTCATCGAGAACGACGCGGGGTTCGCCCGCGAGATCACGGAGGCGCTCGAGGGGGCCGGCTACCAGGTCCGGCTCACCGGCGACGGCAAGGAGGGCCTCGACCTGGCGCGCGAGGTGGCGCCCGCGGCCATCGTGCTGTGCGTGGAGCTGCCCAAGATGTCCGGCTACTCCATCTGCCAGAAGCTCAAGAAGGACGAGGCCCTGCGGGCCATCCCGCTGGTCCTCACCAGCGCCGAGGCCACCCAGGAGACCTTCGAGCAGCACAAGAAGCTGAAGGCGCGGGCCGAGGACTACCTGCTCAAGCCCTACGGGGCGCAGGCCTTGCTCGACAAGCTGGCGCCGCTGGCCGGCGCCCCCGAGCTGGCCGAGCCGCTGGACGAGGAGGTGGTCAGCCTCGAGGAGGAGCTGGGCGCGGGGCCCCTGGGCGGCGACCCCGGGGAGGAGCTGCCCTCGCTGGAGCTGGGCGACCTGGGCGACGAGCCGGCCGGCGGGGTCTCGGCCCAGTCGGTGGAGGACGCCGACCTCCGGCTCCTCGACGCCGCCTTCGCCGGCCTCTCCACCGAGCCCGCCGCCGCGGACGAGCCGCAGCCCGAGCCGCTGATGGTGCACGAGGCGCCGGACGCCGGCGCCGCGCTCGATCTGGCCCTGGAAGGCGAGCAGCCGGTGACGGTCGCCGAGCTCGACGCCGCGGCCGACTCGCTGCCCGTGGCGGACGACGGGCCGGGCCGCGCCCAGCTGGGTGGCCTGGGCGACGAGGCCGACCTGGCCCTGGACGCGCTGGGCCAGGACACCTCGGCCGCCGAGGCGCTCGACGCGCTCGACGCCCTGGGCGCGCCGGCGGCCGACGCCGCGGCGGTCCGCATCGACGAGGAGCCGCTGGAGGTGGAAGGGCTGGCGGGCCTGGGCGGCCTGGCCCAGCCCCCTCCCCTCGACCTCGGCCCGGAGCTGGCCGCGGCGCTCGACCTGGCCCCGGAGGCCCCCTCCCCCGCCGTCCGGGGCGCCAGCGCCGACGCGCTGCGGGCCGCCGGCATCGCGCTCCTGGGCGACCCGGCGCCGCCCACGGGCGGGCTGCGGATGGTCCCGGCCCCGGCCGAGCCCGCCGGCCCCGACCTGACCGCCGAGCTGGCCCCCGACGCCCCGTCCTTCCTGGCCGCCTCCAGCGCCAGCCTGGCCCGCCTGGAGGCCGAGCTGGCCGAGACCCGCGCCGCGGTGGCGGCGCGCGACGCCGAGCTGAACGAGCTGCACGACCGGCTCGACGCCGTCACCCACCGCGCCGTGGACGCCGAGTCCGCGCTCTCCGAGCGCGACGCCGAGATCGCCTCGGCCCGCGCCAGGGCCGAGGCCCTGGCCGGGCAGGTGAAGCGCGGCGAGGCCGACCTCAAGGCCGGTCGCGACGACGCCCGCCGGGCCGCCGACCAGGTCCGCGCCGCGGAGGACAAGGTGCGGGCCGCCGAGGCCCAGGCCGCCGCCGCCGCCGAGCGGTCCCGCGCCGCCGAGGCGCTGGTGGCCACCGGCCGCGCCGAGGCGGCCGAGCAGGTGCGGGCCGCCGAGGCCCGCGCCGCCACCGCCGTCGAGCAGGGCCGGGCCGCCGAGGCGCTGGTGGCCGCCGCCGAGCAGCGGGCCGGTGCGGCCCAGGCCGAGGCGGAGCAGGCCAGGGCGGGCGCGGCCGAGCAGGTGCGCGCCGCCGACAGCCTGGCCACCGCCACCCGCGCCGAGGCCGAGCGCCACCGCCTGGCCCAGGTCGAGGCCTCCCGCGCCCTGGACGCCAAGGTGGCCGAGCTGGCGCTGGCCCTCGCCGCCGCGGCTCGCCTGGAGGCCGTGGAGCGCGAGGTCGAGGAGCTCAAGACCGAGCTGATCGTGGCGCGCGGCGAGGTGGAGGGGGCGCGCTCGGAGGTGGAGAAGCGGGGCGCCGAGCTGAGGCGCCGCATCTCCGACCTGGAGGCCGGCAACGCCAAGAACGAGGAGCGCGTCGTCAAGGCCTACCTGAAGATCAAGGGCGACGAGAAGGTGCGGGACAAGGCGCGCAAGGCGCTGGCCATCGCGCTGCAGCTCCTCGAGGAGGGGCTGCCGCCCGAGCCGGCCCAGCCGCGTCCGCCCGCCGCCGGCGCCAAGCTGGAGTAGCGTCGCGCCGCCGGGGACCGGGCCCGCCCGGCCGGGCGGCGCCCGCCTACCCGGCCCTGGTCTGGCGGCGCCGCCGCAGCGCCGCGCCGAGCTCGCCGAGCTCGGCGATGCCCAGCAGCCGCGCCAGCCCGAAGTAGACCAGCGCGCCCACCGCCACCGGCGCCAGCCCGACCAGCAGCTGGCGCCCCAGGCCGGGCGCCACGGCCAGCGCGCCCAGGCCCGCCGCGGCGCCCCAGGCCGCCGCGGCCAG
The DNA here is from genome assembly GCA_016718565.1 of Anaeromyxobacter sp. NCBI lineage: Bacteria > Pseudomonadati > Myxococcota > Myxococcia > Myxococcales > Anaeromyxobacteraceae > Anaeromyxobacter > Anaeromyxobacter sp. The sequence continues at coordinate 408,893 of JADKCZ010000018.1, forward strand.
CCCGGCCGACGCCAGCAGCACCCGCCCCAGCTGCGCCAGGATGCCGGCGCCGCCCAGGCCGCCGTAGACCCGGTGCCAGGCCAGCAGCAGCACGGCCAGGTTCACCCCGGCGGCCAGCGACGTGCCGAGCGCCACCCCGCGGAAGCCCAGCACCGGGTAGAGCGCCAGGTTGAGGCCCACGTTGGCCACCATGCCCAGCACCGAGCCGATGACCGGCACCCGCGCCTTGTCGAGGGCGTAGAAGGCCGGCGCCAGCACCTTGACCGCCGAGTAGGCGTAGAGCCCCACCGCGTAGCAGGCCAGGGCCTCGGCGGTGGCGGCGGCGTCGGCCGGGCCGAAGCGGCCGTGCTGGTAGATCAGGCTGACGATGGGCCCGCCCACCACCACCAGCCCCACCGCCGAGGGGACGTTGAGGAAGGCCACCAGCCGGAGCGCCGCGCCCAGCGTGCGCTTCACCTCGGCCTGGTCGCGCGCCGCGGCGGCCTGGGCCACGCCGGCCCCGGCCACGGTGGCGATGGCCACGCCGAAGACGCCCAGCGGCAGCTGCATGAGCCGGAAGGCCATCTGCAGCCAGGTGACGGCCCCGGCCTCGTGCGAGGCGAAGATGGTGTTGACCAGGATGTTTACCTGGGTGGCCGACAGCCCGATCACCGAGGCGGCCATGAGCCGCCCGATGCGGCGCAGGCCGGGGTCGGCCAGCCGCGCCCGGGACAGGCCGGGCACCGGCACGCCGCCCACCGCGCGCAGCGAGGGGACCTGCGACAGGAGCTGCAGCAGCCCGCCCAGCAGGGTGCCCACCGACCAGCCCACCACCGCCCGCTCCGGCGGCCAGCCGGCCGCCCACAGCCCCAGGCCCACCGCCAGCGAGCCCACGTTGAAGAGGGCCGGCGCCACCGCCGGGGCGGTGAAGCGCCCCTGGGCGTTCAGGATCCCCATGGCCACCGCCGAGAGCGAGACCAGGAGGAGGAAGGGCATCATGATGCGGGTGAGCCGCGCCGCCAGCGGGGCGTGCTCCGCCAGCCCGGGGGCCACCGCCGCCACCAGCGGCTCGGCCAGCAGGCCTCCGGCCAGCACCAGCGCGCCCACCACCACCAGCACCAGCGCCACCACCGTGCCGGCCAGCCGGCGGGCCGCGTCCGGCCCGCGGTTGCGGGCCACGTCGGCGAAGGTGGGCACGAAGGCGCTGGAGAGCGCCCCCTCGGCGAACAGGTCCCGCAGCAGGTTGGGGATGCGGAAGGCGACCACGAAGGCGTCGCTGAAGCGGTTGGCGCCGATCAGCACCGCGAAGAGCTGGTCGCGCAGCAGCCCCAGCACCCGCGACCCCATGGTGGCCGCCGACAGCCCGATGGCGCGCCCCACCCTCACTACTTCTTGTCCATGCTGGCCTTGGCGGCCTGTTCCTTCTTCATCAGGTAGCCCTTGGCCTGGGACTGGATGGTCTGCGGCACGTTGCGGTCCCGCGCCAGGTCCTTGATGTCCTTCTCCTGCAGCGTGAAGAGCAGCTTGAGCGCGGTGGGCAACGGCACCTTGGGGTTCTTCACCAGCGAGACCTTGATGGCGTAGGTCTTGGTGAACTCGCGGTTGGAGTAGATGTGGCGCAGCACGTCGGCGTTGACGGTCCGCGAGTTGGCCAGCCCCATGATCTCGCCGTCGGTGATGCGCGGGCTGGTGGCCGAGGCCATGCAGACCAGCTTGTTGGAGTCGCGCAGCAGGATGGTGCGGGCCTCCTTGTTGCCGAGGGTGGCCAGCTTGATCTTCTCGGAGACGCTCATCTTCATGATCCGCTGGGTCATGTTGAGCTTCTTGCGGGCCTCCTCCTCGCCCTCCGGGCCCCGGCCGGCGGCCGCCTCGGCCTCCACGGCCAGCTCCTCGCGGTACTCCGCCATGAGCCGCTCGGCGGTCTCCTGGTCGGCCGACTGGCCCTCCGGGTGGACGCCGTGGACGCGCAGGTGGGCCGCCACCAGCTGCGGCACGTCGAGCAGGGTCAGCCCGTTGCGCACGCAGAAGTCGCAGGCGCCGTCGATGGTCGAGGCCAGGGCGTGGGGGTTCTGGCAGAGCGCCCGGATGATGGCGTCGTGGCGGAGCAGCCGCAGCTCGTTCTGGCGGATGATCTCGCCCATCTTCTGCGAGGCGTTGAGCGCCAGGCGCGCGATGGTGTCGTCGGGGGTGGACGGGTTGAGCAGCAGGAGCTCGGTGGCCTGCTGGCTGGCGGCCAGCCGGTCGGCCAGCCAGTCCAGCACCGGCCCGCGCAGCCCCTCCGAGCGCAGGGCCACCCCGAAGATCTTGTCGGGCAGCCCCTCGGCGGTGCGGGCGGCCGCCTCCTGCACCGCCGGCTCGGGGTCGAACGAGAGGAAGTAGAGCAGCGTCACCGAGTCGGAGGGGGCGGTGGCGGGCACCAGCGCCTTGGCGCCCATCATGCGGAGCGGCAGCGGCGCCTTCTCGTCGGCGTGCTTGTGCAGCGGCTTCGGGAGGGTCTCGAGGGGCAGCGGACAGGTGGACACGGTCAGCTCCGGGGAGGCTCGGCGGGCGGCGCCGCGGCGGGCAGCGCGGCCGGGGTGGCGGGACCGCCCAGCGCCTCCGGGGAGAGCTCGTAGGGGTGGGTGTGGCGGCGCGCCCACCGGTGGCGCAGCCGCCCCAGCAGGCGGTTGAGCGGGTTGCCGCGGTCCAGGAACGGCAGCACCGGGGCCCGGCGCGTGCCCAGGGCCGAGAGCGCGGCCAGCAGGGCCGGGTGGCCCGGCCAGGCCTCCAGGCCGCGCGTCACCAGCTTGACCGCCCGCTCCCGCTGGTGGAGCACCAGGTGGACCCGCGCCTGGTTGAGGAGCAGCTCGGCGTCGAGCCCCCCGGCGCGCAGCGCCTTCTCGCACAGCGAGGCGCCCAGGCTCAGGTTGCGCTCCACCAGGGCCAGCGTGACGCCGTACCAGGACATGGCGCGCAGGTGCCGCGGATCGAGCCGGTGGGCGCGCTCGAAGGCGTGGTGGGCCACCTCCAGGTGGCGCACTGCGAAGGCCGCCAGCCCCTCGTCGAGGGCGGCCGCGACCTGCTCGGCCGGCGTGGGGGGGGCGGTCGTCACGGGCCAGGCCTCACCGGTTCCGCTCGTGGATGAGGCGCAGCCCGTCCAGCGTGAGGTGCTCGTCCACCTCGGAGATGGCCCTGGAGAGGCCGGCCACCAGCCCGGCCAGCCCGCCGGTGGCCACCACCTTCGGGCTGGTGCCCAGCTCCTCGGCCATGCGGGCGCACAGGCCGTCGACCAGCCCGACGTAGCCGAAGACCAGGCCGCTCTGCATCGAGTGCACCGTGTTGCGCCCGACCACCAGCGGCGGGCGGGCGAACTCCACCCGCGGCAGCTTGGAGGCGGCGCGGAAGAGCGCCTCCATGGAGATGGTCACGCCCGGGCAGATGGCGCCGCCCAGGTACTCGCCCTTGGGCGTGATGGCGTCGAAGGTGGTGGCGGTGCCGAAGTCCACCACGATGAGCGGGCCCTTCCACCTCTCGAAGGCGGCCACGGCGTTGACCACCCGGTCGGCCCCCACCTCGCGCGGGTTCTCGTAGAGGATGGGCATGCCGGTCTTGACGCCGGGCCCGACGAAGAGCGGCTGCAGGCCGAAGTAGCGGGCGCACATCTGGTGCAGGGTGAGGGCCAGCGGCGGCACCACGCTGGAGACCGCCACCGCCGTGACGGCGGCGTGGTCCAGCCCCACCGAGGCGAAGAGCTGGCGCACCAGGATGCCGTACTCGTCCCCGGTGCGGGTGTGGCTGGTCTCGATGCGCCAGTGCTGGCGCAGCGAGGCGCCAGCGAACACGCCCAGCACGGTGTTGGTGTTGCCGACGTCGATGGCCAGGAGCACGGCGCGAGACTAGCCGCGCCCCGAAGGGCGGTCAACGCGGTGCGGCGTGGCCGCCGGCGGGGCCGGCCTCAGGCCGGGCGCAGCAGCGCCACGTCGCCCGAGTGGACCCGCTGCAGGCCGTCGGCGGTGCGCACCAGCAGCGCCCCCGCCTCGTCGATGTCCTCGGCCAGGCCGGTCAGGGTGGCCCCGTCGGTCCGCACCGTGACCTGGCGCCCCAGCGTCACCGAGCGCTCCCGCCAGGCCTGCCGGATGGGCTCGAAGCCCTCCTCCAGCCAGCGGTCGTACCAATCCTCCAGCGCGGTGAGGCAGGCCACCAGGAAGAGGGCCCGCGGGGCCGGGTGCTGCCGCTCCAGCAGCAGGCTGGTGGCCTCGCCGCGCAGCTCGGGCGGGAAGTCCTCGGCGCGGGTGTTGACGTTGACCCCCACGCCGACCACCAGCCAGTGCACCAGGTCGCTCTCGGCCGACAGCTCGGCCAGGATGCCGGCGATCTTGCGGCCGCCCACCAGCAGGTCGTTGGGCCACTTGATGCCGGCGTCGACGCCGGAGTGGCGCAGCGCCTCGCAGATGGCCACCGCCGCCACCAGGGTGGCCTCGGGCGCCCGCACCGGCGCCAGCCCCTCGGGCCGCAGCACCACCGAGAAGGCCACGTTGCGCCGGGCCGGCGAGACCCAGCCGCGCCCGCGCCGCCCGCGCCCGTCGGTCTGCCGCTCGGCCACCACCACCTCGCCGTGCTCGGCCCCGTCGTCCGCCAGGGCCTTGGCCTCGTCGTTGGTGGAGCCGAGCTCCTCGTGGCAGTGGAGCACCTGCCCCACGTCGTGGGTGTTGAGGAGCGGCCGCAGCTCCAGGGCCCGCAGCCGGTCCGGCACCGCCACCAGCCGGTAGCCGCGGGTGGCCACCGCGTCGATGCGGTAGCCCTGGCCGCGCAGCGCCTCGACGTGCTTCCAGACCGCGGCGCGGGTCAGGCCGAGCTTGTCGGAGATGGCCTCGCCCGACACCACCTCGTCGCCGGCCTCGGCCAGGAAGGCCAGGACCAGCTCCTCGCTGCCGGACTGCGTCGGCTCGGGCATGGGCGCTGGCGATTGTCGGCGGGCCGGCCCGAGGGTGTCAACGCGGGCCGGGGCCGGGGCGCTCAGTTCACCCTCTCCCCCAGGTGGCTGGGGGAGAGGGCCGGGGTGAGGGGGCGCCTCGGCCGGGGCCGGGGTCGGGGCCGGGGTCGGGGCCGGGGTCGGGGCCGGGGTCGGGGCCGGGGCCGGGGTCGAGGTCGCGGTCGCGGTCGGGGCCGGGGCCGGGGCCGGGGCGCTCTGCTCACCCTCTCCCCCACACCGTGGGGGAGAGGGCCGGGGTGAGGGGGCGCCTCGGCCCGGGTCTGGTTCGGGACCGGGACGCCCCCCGTCCGTGACTCGACTTCCCCGCGCACCCGCAGAATGGGCCCCTCCGGTCATCGACGGACGAGGCGCGTCGGGAGGCAGGCATGGCGGCGAGGAGGGCAGTCCAGGCGACCCCGCCGGAGATCGAGAGGTACCTCGCCAGGTTCACCGGCGACACCCGCGCGCGCCTGGAGCAGGTGCGGGCGGCGGTGCGGCGGGCCGCCCCGGACGCGGAGGAGAAGGTGGCCTACGGGGTCCCCACCTTCACGCTGAACGGCAACCTGGTGCACTACGCGGGCTACGCCAGGCACGTCGGCTTCTACCCCGGCCCCTCCGGCATCGCCGCGTTCCGGGAGGAGCTGGCGCCGTACGCCTTCGCCACGGGGTCGGTCCAGTTCCCGCTGGATCGCCCGCTGCCGCTCGGCCTGATCGGGCGGATGGCGCGGTTCCGGGTCCAGGAGAACCTGGCCCGTCCGGTGCGGCGGCGCCCGGCCTGAGCCGTGGCCGCGCCGCCCGGCCGCGCCGCACCGGCCCGGCGGCTGGCCCGAACGTTGCTCTCCCTGGGATCACGGACGACAACAGCTCGTCCGGCCATCCCACGAAAGGCCACGCCATGCGCAACGCTCCTCGCCTCTCCGCCCTCCTCGCCTCGGCCGCCCTGGCCCTCGCCGCACCGCTGACGGCCTCCGCCGCGCCGCAGGACCCCACCCAGACCACCACCACCCAGGAGCCGGCCACCGCGCCCGAGGCCCCGCCCACCAGCGACGCGGATCGCTACGCCTCGCAGGAGGCCGCCGACAAGTCGGCCGCCGAGTTCAAGGGCGGCGACGGCACCCTGGTCATCGGCAGCGGCGTCGTCGTCGTGCTGCTCATCGTCCTCCTCATCGTCGTCATCCTGTGACCAATCGCTCCACCGCAGCGGCGCTGGCGCTCCTGTGCGCCACCGGCTGCGCCTCGTTCGGCGGACGTTCGCGGGCGTTCGACCCGGCCCGCCTCGCCGCCGAACCGGGCTGGCTCACCGCCGCGCCGACCCCCCTGGTCCGCCAGGCGGGCGAGCAGGACTGCGGGGCCGCCGCGCTGGCCATGGTGGCCGGACGCTGGGCGGTGGCCCCCGCGGCCCTGGCGTCGGCCCCGGCGCCGGAGGCGCCACCGCAGGCCGCCCGGCTCGGCGACCTGCGGGACCAGGCGCGGGCGCTCGGGCTGACCGCCTTCGCGGTGGCCGCCGACCGCGACACCCTGCTGCACGAGCTCAGGGCCAGCCGGCCGATCATCGTGGGGCTGCACGTCCCGGTCTCGCTGGGCAAGGCCAGGCGCCACTACGAGGTGGTGGTGGCGGCGCACCCGGACCGGGGCCGGTTCGTGACCCTCGACCCGGCCATCGGCTGGCGCATCCGCGACTGGACCGAGCTCGACGCCGAGTGGCTCCCGGCCGGTCGGCCGGCCCTGGTGGTGGTGGGCGTGGCCACCCCGGTCGGTTGACGGGACCGGCTCAGGCCAGCTCGAGCGAGATGTCCACCGCCCGGGCCGAGTGCGTGATGGCGCCCATCGAGACGTAGTCCACGCCGGTGGCGGCCACCCGGGGCAGCCGCTCCAGCGTCATGTTGCCGGAGGCCTCCAGCTTGACCCGGCCGGCGGCCAGGCGGACCGCCTCGGCCATGGTGGCGTCGTCCATGTTGTCGAGCAGGACGATGTCGGCGCCGGCGGCCACCGCGGCCGTGAGGCCGGGCAGGTCCACCACCTCCACCTCGATGCGCAGCATGGCGCCGGCCCGCGCCGTGGCCCGCCGCACCGCCTCGGCCACGCCGCCGCAGGCGGCCACGTGGTTGTCCTTGATGAGGATGCCGTCCCCCAGCGAGACGCGGTGGTTGGTGCCCCCGCCGGCCCGCACCGCCGCCTTCTCCAGCAGGCGCCAGCCCGGCGTGGTCTTGCGGGTGTCGAGCAGGCGGGTGCGCCCGCCGCCGGCCTCGAGCGCGTCGACGCAGCGGCGGGTGGCGGTGGCCACGCCGGAGAGGCGCTGCAGGAAGTTGAGGGCGGTGCGCTCCGCCGCCAGCAGCGCGCGCACCGACCCCTCGGCCCGACCGAACCAGGCCCCGGCCTCCAGCCTGTCGCCGTCCTCGCACTCGAAGCGGCAGGCCGCCCCGAGCCGCTCGAAGACCCGCACCGCCACCGCCGTGCCGGCCAGGACCAGCCCCTCCTTGGCGAGGAACCGGGCAGCGCCGGTGGCGTGGGCGTCGAGGGTGGCCTCGCTGGTGGCGTCGCCGAGGAGGAGATCCTCCTCGAGGGCCAGGTCGAGGAGCCGCTCGGCGTGCGGAGAGAGGCGGGGCATCGCCGCTCCTACTTCTTGGCCTTCTTGGCGACCTTCTTGGCGACCTTCTTGACCGCCTTCTTGGCGGCCTTCATGGGCGCCATCTTCCGGGCCGGCTTCCTGGCGGCCTTCTTCGGCGCCGCCTTCTTGCCGGCCTTGGCCACGGCCTTCTTCACCTTGGCGCCGGCCTTGGCGGCGGCCTTCCGGGCCCGAGGCCACCGCCTTCTTCACGGCCTTGCGGGCCCTGGTGGCCGTCTTCTGGATGACCTTCACCTCGGCCTTGACGGCCTTCCGGATGACCTTGGCCTCGGCCTTGACGGCCGCGACGGCCTCCTGGACCTTCTCGACGACCTTCTCACCCACCTGCTCGGCCTTCTCGAGCGTGGTGGGGGCCGGCGCCGGAGCGGCGGGCGTGGGGGTGGTGGGCGGGCTGCTGGGGGGCGTCGTCTCCATGGGTGTTTCCTCCCTCTCCTCGGTGTCCGCGCCACGCATCATGGCGCGGTGGTTCGTCAGCTTCAGCTTGGTCTGGTGCAGCTCGGCCACCCGGGCCCGGTCCTTGGCGACCACCTCGGCCGGCGCCCGCTCCACGAAGGTCGGGTTGGCGAGCTTCTTCTCCAGGAGCGCCAGGTCGGCGTCCACCTTGGCCAGCTCCTTGTCGATGCGGGCCGTCTCGGCGGCCAGGTCGATGACCCCGAGGAGCGGCACCCGCACCTCGAAGCCGGCCCCCACCATCACCGCCGACTGCGGCGCGTGGGGCGTGGCGGCCGCCCGGTGCACCCGCAGGCCGGCCAGGCCGGCCAGGCGCGCCACCCGCTTCTCCTCGCCGGAGGTGAGCAGCGCGTGCACCGCCGCGTCGGTCACCGCCACGTGCACCGGCAGGCCCTCGCCGAGCGGCACCTTGAAGGGGATGCCCATCTCGCCGCGCAGGTTGCGCAGGGCGTCGATGATGCCCAGCACCGGGCCGAAGGCCGAGACGGCCGCCTCGTCCACCGGGCCGACCTCGGGGTAGCGGCCCGCCATGATCGAGTCGGGCCAGGCCTCCGCCTTCACCTCGGCGCGCAGCACGCTCCACAGCTCCTCGGTGATGAAGGGCATGAAGGGGTGGAGCAGCAGGTAGGAGGTCTTCAGGCAGTGCACCAGCACCACCTGCGTCCCGGCCTTGCGGGCCGGGTCGTCGCCGTAGAAGGCCTCCTTGGCCAGCTCGATGTACCAGTCGCAGAGCTCGTGCCAGACGAAGTGGTAGACGGTGTTGGCGGCGTCGTTGAAGCGGAAGGCCGTCAGCGCCTCCACCGTGCCGTTCACGGCGGCCTGCAGCCGCGCCAGGATCCAGCGGTCGGCCGCCCCGCTGGCGGCGGCCAGCGGATCGAGGCCGCGATCCTCATGGCCCTCCAGGTTCATGAGGGCGAAGCGCGAGGCGTTCCAGAGCTTGTTGGCGAAGGCGCGGTACCCCTCGATGCGCTCGTTGGCCAGCTTGATGTCGCGCCCCTGGGCGGTGAGCGCGGCCAGCGTGAAGCGCAGCGCGTCGGCGCCGTACTTGCCGGTGATCTCCAGGGGGTCGATGACGTTCCCCTTGGTCTTCGACATCTTCTGGCCCTTGGCGTCGCGCACCATGGGGTGGAGGTAGACGGTCTTGAAGGGCACCTCGCCCATGAAGTGCAGGCCCATCATCATCATCCGGGCCACCCAGAAGAAGATGATGTCGTGCCCGGTCTCCATGACGGAGGTCGGGTAGAAGGTCCTGAGGGTGGCGGTCTGGTCCGGCCAGCCCATGGTGGAGAAGGGCCACAGGCCGGAGGAGAACCAGGTGTCGAGCACGTCCTCGTCCTGGCGCAGCGCGGTGGCGCCGCAGGTCGAGCAGGCGGCCGGCGCCTGGCGCGCCACGGTGACGTGGCCCTCCGGGCAGTACCAGGCCGGGATCTGGTGGCCCCACCAGAGCTGGCGGCTGATGCACCAGTCGTGGATGTCGCGCATCCACGCCATGTAGGTGTTGGTCCACTGCTCCGGGACGAACCGGGTCCGCCCCTGCTCCACCGCCTCGATGGCCGGCCTGGCGAGCGGCGCGATCTTCACGTACCACTGGTCGGAGAGGAGGGGCTCCAGCACCGTCTGGGAGCGCTGGCAGCGCCCCAGCGCCATGGGGTTGGGCTTCGCGCCGCGGGCCAGCCCCTGCTCCTCGAGCAGGCGCTTGACCTCCCTGCGGGCCTCGAAGCGATCGAGCCCGGCCACCGGCCCGGCCGCCGCCGTCATCTTGCCGTCCAGGCCGATGACGGTGAGGAACTCCAGCCCGTGGCGCTTGCCCACCTCGAAGTCGTTGAAGTCGTGGGCCGGCGTCACCTTGACGGCGCCGGTGCCGAAGGCCATGTCGACCAGGATCCCGTCGGCCACGATGGGGAACTCGCGGCCGGTCAGCGGGTGGCGCACCCGCTGGCCCACCAGCGCGCGGTAGCGCTCGTCGTCCGGGTGGACCGCCACCGCGGTGTCGCCCAGCATGGTCTCCGGGCGGGTGGTGGCCACCACGATCTCGCCGCCGCCGGCCGCCAGCGGGTAGGCGAAGCTCCACAGCTCGCCGGGGTGCCCCTCCTCGTGCTCCACCTCGAGGTCGGAGAGCGCCGTGCGGCAGTCCGGGCACCAGTTGATGAGCTTCTTCTCCCGGTAGATGAGCCCCTCCTCGTGCAGGCGCACGAAGACCTCGCGCACCGCCCGGGAGAGCCCCTCGTCCATGGTGAAGCGCTCGCGCTCCCAGTCGAGGGCGGCGCCCAGCGCCTGGTGCTGCTGCCCGATGCGCGAGCCGTACTGCTCCTTCCAGGCCCAGACGCGCTTCAGGAACTCCTCGCGCCCCAGGTCGTGGCGGCTCTTCTTCTCGGTGCGCTTCAGCTCCTTCTCCACCACCATCTGGGTGGCGATGCCGGCGTGGTCGGTGCCGGGGAGCCACATGGTGTTGAAGCCGGAGAGCCGCTTCCAGCGGATCAGGACGTCCTGCAGGGTGGCGGTGAGGGCGTGGCCGAGGTGCAAGGAGCCGGTCACGTTGGGCGGCGGCAGCACGATGGAGAAGGCCGGCCGGGTGGTGTCGTGTTCGTCGCCGTGGAAGTAGCCGCGCCCCTTCCAGAAGGCGTACCAGCGCGCCTCCACCTCCTGGTGCTCGTAGCCCTTGGCGAGCGCGCTCTTGGTCTCGTCGGCGTTCTGTTCCACGTCTGCTCCGGGCGCCACGGGCGCCGGCGGCCGGCCGGCGGGGCGCGGGTTGGGTCGTGCGGTCCGGCGCCCTCGTCAGCCCTGGCGGGCCTTGACGAGCCGGTCGAGGTTCTCTCGGATGATGGTCTCGGCGAGCTGGGGGACCACCTCCCAGACCACCCGCTCGATGACCTCGCGCGAGGCCCGGGAGAGCGCCTCCCGCAGCGCCGCCTCGCCGCCGTCGACGCCGCTGGCGCCGCCCGGCGTGACGCCTGCGGCCCCCTGGACCACCACCGGCGCGGCGGTGGGCGTGGGGGCGGAGGGGGCCGCCGAGGCGGCCGGCGGCGCCGCCGCGACGACCGGGGCCGGCGCGGGCGCCTCGGGCTCCGGCTGGTGACCGGTGGCGGTGACCGGCGGCACGAACTCGTGCATGGGGGCGAGCTCGAGCTCGGCCAGCCCGTCCTCCTCGGCGATCTCGATGGGCTCCGGCGCGGCCGCAGCGGGCTCTGGCGCGCCGGGCTCCGGCTCGAAGTCGAGCAGGTCGAGCGCGGGCGGCGTCAGCGGGGGGGCGGGCGGGAGGACGGTCCTGGCGGCGCGGGGCGCGGCCTCGGCCGACACGTCCACGTCGCTCCAGTCGTCCTCGGGCGGCCGGGCCGGCGCGGCCGGGCGCGGCGGCGTGGCGGGCGCGGCCGGGACGCCGAGGCCGAAGGGATCGGGGCGCGGCGCGGGCGGCGCGGCAGGGCGCGGCGCGACCGCCGGCGGGGCCAGCGGGCGGGCCGCGGGCGGCGGGAAGACGCCGGCGGGCGGCGAGGCGGACGGCCGGGCGGCGGGCGCAGGGAGGGGCGCGCCGGGCGGCCGAGCCGCGAACGGCGGGGCGGCGCCGGCGGGCGGGCGCGCGCCGGGCGGCGGCACGGCGCCGGTCGGCGGACGAGCGCCGGGCGGCGGCGCGGCGCCGGGAGGAGGCCGGGCGCCGGGTGGCGGCACGGCGCCGGCAGGAGGGCGGGCGCCCAGCGGCGGAACGGCGCCGGGCGGCGGGCGCGCGCCGGGCGGCGGCACGGCACCGGCCGGCGGGCGCGCGCCGGGTGGGGGGACGGCACCGCCGGGCGGACGCGCGCCGGGCGGGGGGACGGCGCCGGGCGGCGGGCGGGCGCCGGGCGGCGGCGCCGCGCCGGTCAGCGGGCGCAGGCCCATGGGGGCGGCGGCGGGCGTGGCGGCCGGGCGCGGCGCGGCAGGCGCCGGCGGACGGGCCGCGGCGGGCGGAGCCGTCACGCTCGGTGAAGGAACGGCCGGCGCCGGGGCGGGCGGGGCGGGGGCCACCTCGGCGGGCCGCGCGAAGGAGATGACCCCGGGCGTGGCCACCGGCGCCGCGCCCTCCACCAGCTCGCGCACCTTGTTGATGAGCGCCTGGCTCTCGAAGGGCTTCTGCAGGAAGGCGTCGCAGCCCACGGCGTGGGCGCGCGCCTCGTCGAACGCCTCGAAGGTGCCGGCCAGCAGGATCACCGGCACCGGGGCCAGCGCCGGGTCGGCCTTGAGCGCCTGGCAGACCTCGTAGCCGTTCTTCTTCGGCATCACCACGTCGAGGAGGATCACGTCGGGCCGCAGCGCGCGGGCCCGCGTCAGCGCGTCCTCGCCGTTGTCGACCGCCGTGACGGCGTAGTCCTCGTTGGCGAACGTGATGGCCACCACCTTCTGGATGGTGATGGAGTCGTCCGCGAGGAGCAGGGTCTTGGGCATGGCGGGTTCCAGGCGTGGAAGTGGCCCCTGTGGAGTACCGCCCCACTCTCCCGAGTGTCAAGATTTTCGAGTGCTTACGCGCGCCTACGTGCCCCCGAAGAGCGCATCCCAGGGCGGGCGCAGGACGTCCTCGGCCCCGCTCCCCTCCCCCACGGCGAGCACCCGGTCGGCGGCCACGCCCACGCCGGCGCCGCCGGCGTCGAGCAGCAGCACCTGCCGTGGCGTGGCCGCGGGCGGCTCCCCGTAGAGCACGCCGACGTCCACCACCGTGTGGAGCGCGCGCCCGTGGTGGAGCAGCCCCCGGTGGGATGGCGGGGTGAGCGGCACCGGCGCCAGCCGCGGCGACTCCAGCACCTGGACCAGGATCGACAGCGGGACCCCGAAGGTGAGCCCACCCCGGGCGAAGCGGATCTCCCGCTCCAGCCAGGGGCCCAGCGACGGGGGCGGCTCACCCAGGTCCTGGGCCGGCTCGATGGGGGCGAACCCCAGCGAGGAGACCGCCAGCTCCAGCGCCACCTGCCCGCCCGCCACCAGCGCCCCGGCATAGGGGGAGGGCTGCGGCACGATGGTGTGGACCGGCAGCTGGAAGACCTCGGCGGCGGAGAGGTCCACGATGCCGTGCAGCGCCTCCACCCGCAGCGCCGAGCGGGGCGAGGCCTCGGTGACCAGGGCGTAGCGGGCCGGCCCGCCGGGCAGGCCGAGCACCGTGGAGACGTAGGCCGACGGCAGCGGCTCGCCGCGCGCCACCACCTCCACCTCCCCCGCCGCCACCTCCAGGATCTCCCGGACCTGGGAGAGGCGCAGGGCCAGCCGGACGCCGCCCACCGAGAACAGCAGCGCCTTGCGCTCGGACGGGAGGGAGCTCACCGGACCATGATATACCTTGGGTCGAAATGGCCCACGCGGTCCTGCTCGTCGACGACGAGCGCTTCGCCCGGACGGTGTACTCCGACTACCTCCGGGCGGCCGGCTACGAGGTGGAGGTGGCGGCCGACGCCGAGGCCGCCCTCGGCATCCTGGGCCGTCGCCGCTTCGACGTGCTGCTCACCGACGTGATCCTGCCGGGCTCCTCGGGGCTCGACCTGCTCTCCTCGGCCAAGCAGCTCGACCCGAACCTCGAGGTGGTGGTCATCACCGCCCTCGACAAGGTGGACCCGGCCGTGCGCGCCATGAAGTCGGGCGCCTCCGACTACCTGGTGAAGCCCGTCACCCCGGAGGCGCTGCAGCACGCCGTGCAGCGCAGCCTGTCGACCCGGGCGCTGCTGGCCGAGAACATGTCGCTGCGGGCCCACCTCAAGCTCTTCGAGACCTGCCAGCGGCTGGCCGCCACGCTGGACCGCGACCGGCTGGTGCCCATGGCGCTGGCGGCGGTGGTCAGCGAGACCGCCGGCACCGCCAGCCTGCTGGCCGAGATCTCCAGCGACGGCAGCTGGGTGCTCTCCGGCGCCCACTGGCTGGAGTACCAGGCCGCCGCCACCGCGCTCACCGCGGTGCGCGACGCCCTGCCGGCGCTGGCCGACCGCGGCGTGGCCACCGTCACCCTGCCGGACGTCTCCTGGCCCGGCGACGCCACCCACGCCCTGTGCCTGCCGGTGCTCGACGAGGCCGGCCTGATCGGCGCGGCCATCTCGCTGGTCACCGCGCCGCCGTCGTCCGATCGGCTGGCCAGCGCCACCTTCCTGTGCCGGCACCTGGGGCTGGCGCTGCGCAACCTGGGCCGGCTCAAGCAGGTGGAGCACCTCGCCTACCTCGACGACCTGACCCGCCTGTACAACACCCGCTACCTCGACGTGGTGCTGGACCGCGAGCTGGCCAGCGGCCGCCCCTTCACGCTGCTCTTCATGGACGTGGACCACTTCAAGGCGGTCAACGACCAGCACGGCCACCTGTCCGGCTCGCGCCTCCTGGTGGAGGTGGCGCGGATGCTGCGGTCCTGCGTGCGCGACGAGGACGTGCTGGTCCGCTACGGCGGCGACGAGTACGTGGTGCTGCTGGTGGGCATCGACTCGGGCGGCGGCCTCAAGGTGGCGGAGCGCATCCGGCGGGCCATCGAGGACCACCGCTTCCTGTCGCGCGAGGCCACCCCGGTGCGCATCACCGCCTCGATCGGGCTGGCCAGCTACCCGGAGCACGCCGCCGGCAAGTCGGAGATCATCGACCTGGCCGACCGCGCCATGTACCGGGGCAAGCGGACCACCCGCAACGTGGTCTACATGGCCTCGAGGGACCTGCCGCCCTCGCGCGAGCGCTGAGCGGCCCGAGGGCGCGCCCCTCCCGGACCTCCGGCGGCGCCTCGGCCGCCCGGCGACCGCGCCGGCGCCGCGCTAGACTCTCCGCCCCATGCCCCAGCGCGACGAGCCCGAGGTCGACCCCCGCTTCTCGGCCGCCGCCGCGGCGCTCGACGAGGGCGACCTGGAGCGGGCCGTCGCGCTGGCCCGCGCCGGCGCCAGGGCGGCCCGCCAGCACGGGCTGCGCGACCTGGAGGCCGACCTGCGCTGGCTGGAGGGCTCGGCCCTCACCGAGCTGGCCGATCCGGCCACCGCCCTGGCGCGCCTCGACGAGGCGCTGGCGCTGGCTCCCGACCACCTCGACGCCAGGCTGGAGCGTGCCTTCGCCCTCAGCGAGCTCTCCCGCTTCGACGAGGCGCGGGCCCAGCTCGAGGACGTGCTGGCCCGGGCGCCCGAGGAGGCCTGGGCCCACCACCAGCTCGGGCTGCTGGCCGAGCGGCGCGGGGACCAGGCCGAGGCGACGCGGCGCTTCGAGCGGGCCCGCCGCCTCGATCCGCAGGCCTTCCCGCGCCCCGTCAGCGTGTCCCGCGCCGAGTTCGACGGGCTGGTGGAGGCGGCGCTCCTCGACATCCCGGAGCAGGTGCGCCGCTACCTCGCCAACGTGCCCATCACGGTGGAGGACCTGCCCTCCGACGACGACCTCGCCGGCTCCGAGCCCCCCCTCTCCCCCACCATCCTGGGGCTCTTCCGCGGCGCGCCCTACGGCCAGAAGGTCTCCTCGGATCCCTGGAGCCACCTGCCCTCGGCCATCGTCCTGTACCAGCGCAACCTGGAGCGGGCGGTCGGCTCGCGGGCCGAGCTCGAGGAGCAGATCGGCGTCACCCTGATCCACGAGGTCGGGCACTTCCTCGGGCTGGACGAGGACGAGCTGGCGGCGCGCGGGCTGGACTAGGGGCCTGCGGAGGGCTCATCGACTCGCCGCCTCGGGGACACCCCCGCGGCCGCGAGCGGCTCAGGGCCCCGGCGCGCAGCGGTGATCGGCGCTGCAGGCCTCTCCCGGCGCGCAGGTGGAGGCGTCGTCGCAGCGCCCCGGCAGCGCCTGGCAGGTGTGGTCCGGGGCGCACCCCTGCCAGCCGCCACACTGGGCCTCCACGGTGCAGCGGCCCGGCGCGGTCTGGCAGCGGCGGTCGGCCGTGCAGACCTCCCAGCCGGCGCACTCGGCCGCCTCGAGGCAGCCGAGGCACAGCCCCGCCTCGCAGCGCTCGCCGGCGCGGCAGTCGGCCACCGTGTCGCAGCGGCCGTCCGGCTCGAAGGCGCAGCCGCCCGCCCCACCGAGCGCCGCGGCGCAGAGAAGCCACGCGGCCAGGCCGAGGGGCCGCATGGCTAGAACGCCCCCGCCACGCCCACGGTGGCGCCGCCGCGCACCGGCGAGACGTCCGGCGCCAGCGCCCAGAGCGTCAGGCCCGCCGAGGTGGCCAGGCCGCCGGCCACCAGCAGCACGGTGGCCGCCTGGCCGGCGCGCCGGGCCCGCCGGTAGTCGGCCTCGTCGCCGGGGCGCAGCGTGCCGGCCTGGTAGCGGTCCTCCAGGTCGCGGGTGAGGCGGGCTCCGAGCCAGGCGACCGCCCCCCCACCGCACAGCAGCGCCAGCCCGCCGGCCGTGGTCCAGCGCCCGGCGTCGCGCTGCCAGGGCGGGGCCGGCTCGAGCGCCCGGGCGGAGGCCGCCAGGGCCGGCCGGGGCGGCGCGGCGGCCGGCCCGGGGGGACGGGGCGGGCTGGCCCCGGGCAGGGTGATGGTCCCGGACGCCGCCGTGCCGGCGGCCGGCGGCTCCAGCAGCTCGAACTCCAGCGCCTCCAGGGCCAGGTCCACCGGCCGGGTGTTCTGCACCGAGAGGTTCGAGCCGAAGGTGACGCTGCGGGTGCGCCGCCCCCGCGCGTCCACCAGGGCGGCGGTCACCAGCACCTCGGCGCGCCGGCGCACCGCGCTGGCGAGGAGCACCGCGCCGCCCTCGGCCAGGCCGGCCAGGCAGGCATCGGCCGGCGCCGTCCCGCAGTCCGGCCCGAGCCGCCGGCCCTGCCGCAGCACGCCGCGCCGCGCCGCGTCCCGCAGCCCGGCCTCCAGGATGGCGGTGAGGTCGGTCCGCTCGTCCGCCAGGAGGCCGTCGGCCGCCACCGGGTAGACGGCCACCGGCAGGGCGGCGCGGGCCGCGCCCGGCGCCAGGGGCGCGCCCGCCACCAGGACTGCGAGGACCAGCCAGCGGCCGCCGCGCGGGGCCTTGACCATCTTCGACCTCTCCGACGCTCACGAGACGGGCGGCACGCTACCACGCCGGCCAGCGGCCCCGCGCCGGCCCGGCCCCGGCCGCGTCGGGCAGCGGCCCCGACGCGCCACGGCGCGCAAGCCCCCGGGATCAGCCGAAAAATTGACGGCCCGCGGGCGATATCGGAACCTCGCCGCCACATGCCCGCCGTCATCGAGTCGATGGAGCTCCTGCAGGTCCTCAGCGAGGCGGAGGACATCGCCCGCAGCGTGAACCAGCCGCTGACCAGCGCGCACCAGCTCCTGGCCTTCTTCACGGTGCCGAACCGGGCCGAGATCCTCCTCAAGGAGAAGCGCATCGACGAGGACCGCATCCTGGCGGTCATGGCCGGCAAGCCGCGCGAGGCCGAGGCGCTCACGCGCGACCTGCGCGAGCAGGCCCGCGAGCTGGCCAGCGGCACCGGCGCCGCCGAGATCGACTGCCTGCACCTGCTGGCCGCCATGAGCCGCGTGCAGGCCTGCTGCGCCCACCAGCTGCTGGCGGCCTGCGGGCTCGACCCGCGCCGGCTGCGCACCGAGACCATCAGCCTCTTCGCCAACGGCCTGCCCCGCAAGTACCGCCAGGTCCAGCCGGTGCGCGTGGCCAGCGCCCCGGCGGCCCACCGGGCCCCGGCCGAGCGGCCCGCCGCGCCGGCCGAGGACGGGGTGCTGGAGGACGACCTGGCGGCCGCGCTCGACGAGCTGGAGGGCGCCGCGACCGCCCCGGCGGCCGGCGCCGCCGCCCCCGCCTCCCCGTCGACCCGCGCCGCGACGCCGGGCGCGCCGCAGCCCGCCCAGGCCCGCGGCCGCGCCCCGGCCAGCCGCCACGCCCTCGACCCGCGCGAGTTCCCCTGGCTGTCGCAGCTGGGCCGCAACCTCACCGAGCTGGCCGCCCTGGGCAAGCTCGACCCGCTGGTGGGGCGCGAGCGCGAGGTGGAGGAGGCCGTCGACGTCCTCGGCAAGCGGCGCTCCAACAACCCGCTGCTGGTGGGCGAGCCGGGCGTGGGCAAGACCGCCATCGCCGAGGGCATCGCGCAGCGGCTGCTGGCCGACGGCGGCGCCCACGCCACCCGCACCGTCATCGAGCTCGACATGGCCAGCGTGGTGGCCGGCACCCAGCTGCGCGGCTCCTTCTCCGAGAAGCTGCTGGGCCTCAAGGAGGAGGTGCGCCGGGCCGAGGGCCGCATCGTGGTCTTCATCGACGAGGTGCACACGCTCATGGGCGCCGGCGCCACCGGCGAGGGGCCCCAGGACGCCGCCAACGAGCTCAAGGCGGCGCTGGCCCGCGGCGAGTTCCCCTGCATCGGGGCCACCACCCACGACGAGTACCGCCAGCACATCGAGAAGGACCCGGCGCTGGAGCGGCGCTTCTCGCCGGTGCTGGTGCGCGAGCCCAGCGTGGCCGACACCGTCACCATCCTGGGCGGCCTGGCGGCGCGCTACGAGCGCCACCACGGCGTCCGCTACGCCCCCGAGGCCCTGGAGGCGGCCGCGGCGCTGTCGGCCCGTCACGTCACCGACCGCTTCCTGCCCGACAAGGCGGTGGCGGCCCTGGACCTGGCCGGCAGCCGGGCCCGCCGCGAGGGCCGCCGCGAGGTCGGCGCCCCCGACGTGGCGCGGGTGGTGGCCAAGATGGCGGGCATCCCGGAGTCGCGCCTGCTGGCCTCCGACCGCGAGCGGATCCTGGGGCTGGAGCGGGCGCTGGCCGAGCGGGTGGTGGGCCACGAGGAGGCCATCGGCCGCGTGGCCCGGGTGCTCAAGCGCAACTTCGCCGGCTTTGCCTCGCGCCGGCCCATGGGCTCCTTCCTCTTCCTCGGCCCCACCGGCGTGGGCAAGACCGAGCTGGCCAGGGCGCTGGCCGACGCCCTCTACGGCGCCCGCGACGCGCTGGTCCAGCTCGACATGAGCGAGTGCGCCGAGCCCACCGGCGTGGCGCGCCTGGTGGGCGCGGCCCCCGGCTACGTGGGCTACGGCGAGGGCGGGCAGCTCACCGACGCGGTGCGCCGGCGTCCGGCCTGCGTGGTGGTGCTCGACGAGATCGAGAAGGCCCACCGCGACGTCCAGCAGCTGCTGCTGCAGGTGCTGGAGGAGGGCCGGCTCACCGACGGCCGCGGCCGGCAGATCGACTTCTCCAACGCGGTGGTGGTGCTCACCAGCAACCTGGGGGCCGCTGAGGCCACCCGCACCTCGCAGGCGGCCATGGGCTTCGGGGCCGCCGAGCGGGCCCAGCCGCGCCAGGACCGGGTGCTGGAGGCGGCCCGCGGCGCCGTGCCGCCGGAGCTGTGGAACCGGCTCGACGAGCGCCTGGTGTTCCCCTCCCTCTCCCGCGACGACGTCGCGCGCATCGCGGCGCTGCTGCTGGCCGAGTCGGCGGCGCGCCTGCACGGCGAGCGGCGCATCCGCTACGTGGCGGCGCCGGAGGTGGCGGCCTTCCTGCTGGACCACGGCGGCTGGGACCCGACGCTGGGGGCCCGTCCCATGCGGAGCGCGGTGCAGCGGCTGGTCGAGGCGCCGCTGGCCGAGCGGATCCTGGCCGGCGAGTTCCAGGCCGGCGACCAGGTGCGGGTGGACGTGGAGGGCGGGGCGCTGCGCTTCTGCCGGGCCGCCTGAGGCCGCGGCGGCTCAGCCCCGGCGCCCCACCTGCTCCACGAACCGGATCATCTCCTCGACGGCCACCGGCTTGAGGAAGAGGCGGTCGCCCATGGCCTCGACGAAGGTCACCGCCCGGGGCGTGAAGGCGCCCGCCGTGCAGAAGGCGGTGCGCCGCGCCAGCTCGGGGTGGCGGGTCTCCAGGTGCTGCCAGACGGCCGGGCCGTCCAGGTCGGGCATCATGATGTCGCAGAAGACGGCGTCGAAGGCGCTGTCGTGCTCCAGGAGCGCCAGGGCCTGGCGGCCGCCGCTGGCCACCGCCACCTCGAAGCGCTCGCCCAGCATCCGCCGATAGGCCGCCAGCAGCGCCGGCTCGTCGTCCACCAGCAGCACGCGAGGGCGCGGCGCAGGCGACGAGGCGGTGTCGGAGTCGTTGGGGGGCGGCATGGCGGGCCGGCGCCGGGGTGTCCGGCGCGTGGGGCAGGGGCACGGTGCCGCAGACCGGACTGCGGGTCAACCGGTCGTCGGGCCGGTACCGGGGGAACCCATCCCCCTCCCGTCCGGGTCCGCCCTGACCCGCCGCCCCGGGGTCGCCGCGCCGGGGCCCCGCCCGGCTCACGCGCTCGGCAGGTAGAGCCCTCGAGCCTGGGCGTACCCGGCGACCTGGCGCGGCACCAGCCTCGAGACGTCCTGGCCGGCCGCCAGCCGCCGACGCACCTCCGACGACGAGACCGCCGGCAGCGCCGGCTCGGCGCCCCCGGGGTACCCCTGCCTCCCCACCACCACCACCCGCGCCAGCGACTGCACCAGGTCCCAGCGGTACCACCTGGGCGTGTCGGGCAGGATGTCGGCCCCCACCACCAGGACGAAGCGCCGGTCGGGGTGGCGCTGCGTCAGGTGCTCCAGCGTGCGGGCGGTCTTGCCGCAGAGCGGGTCGTCGGCCAGGTCGGCCTCGGCGGCGCAGACGTGGGCGCCGCGGATGGCGACCACCGCCAGGCGGCACATCTCCAGCCGGTCCTCGAAGGGCGCCAGCGGCTTGCCGAACGGGTGGCGCCAGGCGGGCAGCAGCCAGACCTCGCGCACGCCCTGGGTGGCCAGCGCCCACCAGGCGGCCATGACGTGGCCCACGTGCGGCGGGTTGAAGGACCCGCCGAGCAGCGCGATCTCGGGGCGGTCGGGCATCGGTGTCAGGGAGCGTAGCGCAGGTGCGGGGCCCGGCGCCGGGCGAAGCCCCGCTCCTCGGGGGCCCAGGCGCGGGCCAGGTCGCCGAGCGTCGCCCCCGCCTCCAGGCCGAGCCGCTCCCGCGCCGACCCGCACAGCAGGTCGAAGGCCGGCACGTCGGCCACGAACTCGTAGGGCTCGGTGCGCCACCGGAAGGCCCGCGGATCCTGGGCCCGGGCGTGCAGCACGCAGGCCACGCCGGCGCGGAAGGGGCGGAAGGCCGCGGGGTCGGTCACCGACAGCTCCACGCCGTGGCAGCGCACGCCGGCGTGCTTGTCCCAGGTCGGCACGAAGCTGACCGGCCGGAAGGCCACCCCGGGCAGCCGCTCGGCCGCGAGGTCGGCGGCCAGCCGGCGCCCGTCGAGCCAGGGGGCGCCCAGGAGCTCGAAGGGGCGCGTCGTCCCCCGCCCCTCCGAGAGGTTGGTCCCCTCCAGCAGGCACAGGCCCGGGTAGACCAGCGCCGTCTCCGGGGTGGGCATGTTGGGCGACGGGAAGACCCAGGGCAGCCCGGCCTGCCGCGCCAGGAGCCCGCGCCGCCAGCCGCGGCACTCCACCACCGTGAGGTCGAGGTCGAGCCGGCGCTCGGCCCGGAAGAGCAGCGCCAGCTCCCCCACCGTGAGCCCGTGGCGCGGCGCCAGGTCGTGCAGCCCGCAGAAGCTCTCGAAGCCGGGCCGCAGGGCCGGCCCCTCCACCAGCAGGCCGCCGATGGGGTTCGGGCGGTCGAGCACCACGAAGCCGAGGCCGGCCCGGGCCGCCGCCTCCATGCAGAGCAGCATGGTGGCCTGGTAGGTGTAGTAGCGGCTGCCGACGTCCTGGATGTCGAAGCACAGGACGTCCAGCCCGGCCAGCTGGGCGGGCGACGGGGCCAGCGAGGCCGCCGTGGCGCCGTAGAGCGAGTGCACCGGGAGGCCGGTGGCCGGGTCGCGCTCGCCGTCCACCGCGGCCATGTACTGGGCGTCGCCGCGGACCCCGTGCTCCGGGCCGAACAGGGCGGCCAGCCTCACCCCGGGCAGGGCGTGGAGCAGGTCGGCGGCGTGGCGCAGCCGCCCGTCCACGGCGGTGGGGTTGCAGATCAGCCCGACGCGGCGGCGCCGCAGCGGCCCGCCGCGCGCCTCGAGCAGGACCTCGAGGCCGCTGGCCGGGCGCCGCTCAGCGCCCCGGGCGGAGCGAGAAGCTGAACGAGTACCGGCCCGGCCGGTCGGTGGGGTAGGCGGCATCCTTGAGGTTCCAGTAGGCGCAGGCGCGCACGTCGTCGTCGTGGACCGAGTCCTCCAGCACCTCCACCAGCGTGGCCCCGCCGGCGCCGTCCACCGTGGCCCGCACGGTGAGGTGCCCCGAGAGCCGCGGCAGCTCCTTGAGCCGCGCCCGGTAGGTGCGGTCGATGAGCGCCCCCACGGCCTTCTGGATGGCGGCGACGTCGGGCCGGGTGGTCCGCTCCACGTTGAGGCGCCGCTCCAGCGCGGCGCGGTCCGCGGCGCCGTCGGCGCCCGCCGCGCGCAGCAGCTCCAGCGCCTCCTGCGGCTTGCCGGCCTGCAGCACCACCCGGCCCAGGGCCAGGTTGGTGGGGGCGTCCTTCGGGTCGCGCGCCAGCGACCGGCGCAGCGCCTTCTCCGCGCCGTCCAGGTCGCCGGCCGCGGTCCGGATCTCGGCGATGCGCTTCCACTCGGCGCTGCCCGGATCGAGCTGCGCCAGGCGATCCAGCGCCTTCTCCTCGCTGGCCCGGTCCCCGGCCAGGCGGGACACCTCGGCCAGCGCCACCAGCCCCTCGGCGTCCTCGCGGATGGCCAGCGCCGCCTTCCACTGGTCGCGCGACGCGGCCGCGTCGCCCTTGGCCTTGAGCAGCCGGGCCAGCGTCACCCGCGCCGCCCGGTCGCGCGGGCTGGCCGCCACCACCTGGTAGGCGATGGCCACCGCGGCGCCCGGGTCGCCCCCGTCGGCGGCCAGGCCGGACAGCACGTCGAGCGCCGGGGCGTGCTGGGGCAGCGCCGCCAGCGCCAGCTCGGCCTCGGCGCGGGCGGCGGCGGGGTCGGCGGCGCGGCGGGCCAGCCGCGCCAGCCCGACGTGGGCCGCCACGTTGCCGGGGTCCACCGCGACCACGCGCCGGTACCCGGCGGCCGCCTCGTCCCAGCGCTCGCGGCGCTCGTCCGCCTGGGCCCGCACCAGGTCGGCGAGCCAGTTGCCCGGCTCCGCGGCCAGGGCGCGGCCCAGCGCCGGCTCCACCTGGTCGAGCACGTTCCACTCGACGTAGATGCGCGCCATGCCGATCTCGCCGAGCGCCGAGGTCGGCAGCGCCGCCGCCAGGGCGCGGTACTCGCTCCAGGTCTCGTCGTTGTGCGGCATGGCGTAGAGCGCCAGGAACCGGGCCTTGGCGCTGCCCTGGCCGGCCGCGGCCGCGGCGGCGGTCCAGCGGGCCCGCTCGCCCGCCAGGGCCCCGCGGCGCTCGGCGTCCTCGATCTCCGACATGGCGCGGCTGATGGCCGCCGCCTCGGGATCCGGGGGCCAGGATCCGCGCCGGGGCGGCGGGACCGGCCGCACCGGCCGGCGCCGGCCCGGCCTGCCGCGAGGTGGCGCAGCCGGCCAGCAGGGCGGCGGCCAGGATGGGAGCGAGCTTCATGGGTTCCCCTGGGGCGACGGGTGGCGCCCTGTTCTA
This sequence comes from Anaeromyxobacter sp., assembly GCA_016718565.1. Classification (NCBI taxonomy): domain Bacteria; kingdom Pseudomonadati; phylum Myxococcota; class Myxococcia; order Myxococcales; family Anaeromyxobacteraceae; genus Anaeromyxobacter; species Anaeromyxobacter sp. The sequence continues at coordinate 432,295 of JADKCZ010000018.1, forward strand.
CCTCGCCGGTGGGGCGGCGCGAAACGAAACCGCCGGCGGCACCCTCAGCCCGCGGTCCGGGTGCAGACCAGGTCCACCGGGTGGCAGGTGAACCCCGGGACGAAGCAGTCGGCGTCGCCGCCGCAGGGGGCGGTGCAGTAGCCGGCCACGCCGCGGTCCCGATCGGCTCCGCGGCAGGTCCCGCCGGCGATCCCGTCCCGCTCGTCGCAGGTGGCGTCGCCGAAGCAGTTCTCCCCCAGCTCCTCCAGGTAGCTCTCGCAGGAGCGGGCCAGCCCGACCCCGTCCTCGCCCAGCAGCGCGCAGCGGTCGCCGTCGCCGTCGACCACCCGCACGAAGCCGGCCGGGCAGGTGGGGCTCCCCCCGGCGCGGGTGCAGTACCCCACCCGCGCGCCGGCCGCCTTCTGGCAGTAGCCCGCGCCGCCCGCGCCGCACTGCGAGGCGTCATCGCAGGCGGTGCAGAGCGCCTCGGCGCCGCCCGCCGAGGCGGCGATGCAGGCGTGCAGGGTCGGGTCGCAGGTGGCGCCGCCGGCGCAGTCGGTGCCGCCCACCCGACACTGCACGCACAGCCCGGAGGCCGGGTCGCACTTCAGGTCGTTGCGGCAGACGTTGCCGGCCGCGGCGCAGCCGGCCGGCCCGGCGTCGGCGACCGGGAGGCGGATCTCCACGCCGGCGGTCGCCCCGGCGGCCACGACGAAGGCGGCGGTGGTGGTCCGGTACCCGTCCATGCCGGTCTCCACCTGGTAGGCGCCGCCGGGCAGCGGGTAGAGCACCGCGGCCCCGGCCTGCTGCGCCACCCCGGCCTGGTCGGTCTCCTTGACCGCGTAGCGCGGGGTGGCCGGCGCCACGCCGCCGGCCGGCACCACCGTCATGACCGCGCGCCCGGCCAGCGGCAGCGCGGCGGCGCTGCGCTCGAGGTGGACCCGGCCCGCCCCGCGCACCGCCACCTCGATCAGGTCGGCCCGGTCGGCGCCGTCGAACAGGACGATGCGGGCGGCCCCGGCCGGCAGCCCGGCCAGCTCGAAGGCGCCGTCCGCCGCCAGCGTCACCTTGCGCTCCGGGGCGCCGAGCGGATAGGCGAAGGCGCCCGGCGAGGCGCCCGCCAGGCGCCCCACCACGTCGCCGCGGGAGAGGTCCGGCGTACCCAGCCCCCCGCAGCCCGCCGACGCCAGCAGCAGCGCGAGCGCGAGCGCCAGGGTCGGCGGGCGGGCGGGCGGTGGACGGGTGGTGTGGTGCGGCACGGTGGATCCCCGTCTCATGACCTCTCCAGGTGACGCGCGGCCACTAGCGGAACCGCCAGGCGAGGCCGAGCAGGAGCTCGCCGAAGGCGGTGGAGCGGTCCTGGCCGTCCACCTTCACCACCGCCCAGTCGAGGTGCAGCTCGGCGCTGGCGCTGGCGCCCCGCCAGAGCGGCGCCTCGGCGGCCAGCAGCACGCCCGGCGTGAAGGTGAGGGAGCGCTGCGGCGCCCCGGCCAGCGCCAGGTCGAAGCGGCGCTCGATGGAGAGCCCGGAGAGGCGGGGCCCGACGTGCAGCGCGGCGCCACCCAGCCAGGCCGGCGCGGCGCGGTAGGCCAGCGAGGCCCCGGCGCTCAGGAGGCTGAAGTCGTAGCGCGCCGCCGCCGCGCCCTGCCGGAGCGTGCCGCGCCCGAAGGCGGTCACCGCGTCGAGGCGCAGGGAGAGGTCTGGCGACGGCCAGCCGCGCAGGGCGGCGCCCACCCCGACCCCCGCGGCCGGCCCCACCAGCAGGTTCCGGCTGCTCGAGCCCAGGAAGGAGAGCGCCGCCAGCCGCGGCCCTGCCTCCCAGCGCCCCTCGGCGCGCCAGAGCAGGTCGGCCACGTCGAGCCGGTCCCCCGGCCCCAGCGAGAGCTGGTCGTCGAAGACCGCCGGACCGCCCCCCTTCTGCACCTGCACCCGGTGGCGGCCGGTCTCGAGCGCCACGCCGCCGGGCAGCTCGGCCAGCGACCGGCCGTCCACCCGGACCTCGAAGCCGTCCAGCGCCGGCGCGTAGCTGTAGAGCTCGGGGCGCCCGGGGCGGCTCGGCTGCCCCACCAGCACGATGGGGTCGACGCCCACCTCGCTGGTCTCGGCGGTGGGACGCTGCCGCCCCCCGGTGAACTCGTAGGTCATGCGGCGGGCGTAGTCGTGGGCCTCCGAGGCCGTGACCGCCCCGTCCCCGTTCCGGTCGGCGCCCAGCCGCAGGGCCTCCACCAGGAAGTGGGTGTAGATGTCGTGGCCCAGCCGCTCGTCCTCGCGGGCGGTCTCGCCCCAGTCGCTGGCCGCCAGCACCACGCTGGCGCGGCTGACCTCCTCGATGGGGCGCACGAAGAAGCCGGCCTTGATGCCGCCCAGCTCCCGCTGGACCTCGGCCGGCAGCAGCGACTTGCCACCGCCGGAGTGGCAGGCGGCCAGCACCAGCACCTTCTTGCGCGAGCGGAGCCGGTCGAAGTCGGCCCTCAGGTCGTCGAGCGCCAGCCCCGTGCCGGGCACGTCCGCCATCCGGGTGTCGGCCAGCACCAGGTAGCGGCGCAGCTGCCCGCGGGCGTCTCGCGCCAGCGTGCCATGGGAGGAGAGGTAGACCAGCACCGTGTCCCGCTCGTCGCGGCTCCGCTGGCCGAGCCGCCCGAGGGCGGCGCGCACCTCGGCCAGATCGGCGCCGCCGGGCAGCACCTCCACGTCGTCGAACCCGCCGCGCGCCGGGTCGCGCAGCACCTCGGCCAGGGCGGCGGCGTCGGCCTCCGGGTAGCGCAGCGGCCGCCAGGCGGCGTCCCGGAAGGCCATCACGCCGACCAGCAGCGCCAGGCGCCTGGGACGCAGCGCCTCGGCCAGCCGCTCGGGTGACACGGCGGCGGGCACCAGCCCCCCCTTCTCGGTCCCCGCCCCGGGCCGCGGCGGGGCGGCGGCGCACCCGGCGCAAGCGAGGACCACCGCGGCCGCCAGGCCGCCCGCCACCACCCTGCGCCGCCGGGCCGGGATCCGCACGAGGCGACGATCCTAACGCACGCCCGGGTGAGCGCCGCCGGGGCGCCTGGTCACGGCCGCACCTCCACCTCCACCACGTCCAGCGAGACCGGTGCGGCCCCGTCGGGCGCGGCGGCCGACCCCGCGGCGAGGGCCCTCGGCAGGTCCGCGGCCACCAGCGGCCCCTCCGCGGCAGCCGCCAGGAAGCGCTGCCGCCCCGCCAGGCCGCCGAGCGGGAAGGCCGCGGGCTGGCCGCCCACCGAGACCAGGTGGGTCCCGGCGCCCAGCCGGGCCTGGAAGAAGACCTCCGGCGCGCCGCCGCCGCGGGCCAGCAGCACGGTGGCGGGCCGGCCCAGCTCCACCTGGAACTGCAGGCTGGAGGCCGCCGACACGGCCTGGCCCGACAGCCCCTTCTCCACGGCCGGCGGGCCGCCCGCCGCCGGGGTCAGGACCAGGAAGCGCAGGCGCAGCGGCACGGCGCGGAGGCCCACGCCCTTCTCGCCGTCCCAGGCGCCGGCGACCGCTGGCGTCTCCGAGCGACCGGGCGCCCGCCCGAGCCCGTACCCGGCCAGCCCGGCCACCAGGACCGCGGCGGCCACGGCCAGGCCGGTCCACGGCCTCCGCCTCGGTGGAGGCGCGGAGCGACGGACCGCGGCCGGCGCTTCGCGGAGCCGACGCTGGATGCGGGCGAACTCGAGGTCGTTGCCCCGGCCCTGCACGCCCGGCCGGGCGAGGCGAACCAGGATCAGGTCCACCGAGCCATCCAGCGGATCGGCGCCGGGCCTCCTGGCGAGGAACGACTCGCAGGTGTCGCAGTCGGCCCCCAGGTGGGAGGCCAGGCGCAGCGCCTCTGGCGGAAGGAGGGACTGGTCGAGCAGGCCGCGGAGGAGGTCGCTGGTGAGGTGCATCCACCCTATGACCTATCGCCGCGCAGACCGGCCACCTCCGCGAGCAGTCGCCGCTTCACCTTGGCCCGGAACCGCTCCAACCTCATGGTGATGGCGCTCTTTCCGACCCCGAGCTGTTCTGCGATCTCGCGCGCCGAGAGCCGCCCCTCCACGTAGAAGAGGTGAACCGTCTGCTTCTCCGGCCCCTCCGGCAGGTCGGCGATGAGCCGCCGCACCACCTCGACCTCGGCTCCGGCCTCCGGGTCGGGGAGGCCCACCTCCTCGGAGGAGGCCACCGCCGCCTCCCAGGAGAGCTCCTCGGCCAGGTCGGCGCCGGCGCGGTGCCTGGCCAGGCGCGAGAGGGCCCGGTTGCGGGCGATGGTGAGCAGCCATGGCCCGAACCGGCTGAAATCATTTAGTGTTTTTAGGCTGCGGAAGGCCCGGACGAAGGCCTCCTGGATCACATCCTCCACGTCGTCGGCGTCGAAGTCGGCGAAGGATCGGGCCACGCGCCACGCCGCTGGGCGGTAGCGGTCGTAGAGCGAGCGGTGGGCCGCGCCGTCGCCGGCGAGGGATCGGGCGACCAGCACCGCGTCCTCGGCTTCCTCCGGCTGAGCTGACTGCGTGGGTGGCACGAAGGCAAGGTACACGCCGCGGCCAGCCCTTCGCTTCCGGCGCATGACGGATACCCCAAGTACCCGGTTCCAGGGACAAGGAATGGCGCGTAGCGGCGGTGGCACCACCCGTACGGGACGTTTGACTGCGGCGTGGTGTCGCCATCGGCTGGCCCCACCGGTTCCAGCGGGTCCTCTCCGGTTCGGTCTTCTCGACTGGCACCGCTGGCGCCCCTCCCGGGCCGGATGCTAGGACCCGGGCCATGACCGCGACCGAGCCACCCAGCGTGAGCCGCCTGGCTGCCCTCGCCGCCGCCATCCACTTCGGCTTCGACTCGGCCTGCCGGCTGTCCCAGGCCACCACGCCGGCCTACCTCCTCACCCCGTTCATGAAGGAGGTCTTCCGGGACATGCTGGAGATGCTCGGCCTGACGGCCATCTCGGCCGTCACCTCGGGGGTGAACGGGCTCATCGCCGCCATCTTCGCCACGGCGCTGGCCGGCGTCGCCGTCCACCGCGCCGCCAAGCTGGGCGCGCTGCTCTCCTTCATCTGGCTGCTGACCAGCGGACTCACCTTCACGTCGTACCTGGACGCGCCGGCCGAGCTGGTCGCGACCAGCCTGGCGGCCGGGCTGCCCCGGGCCGCGCTGCTCGCCTGGGCGCTCGACCGGCTCATGGCCAGGCCTCCCACCGGGCAGCCGGCGACCGACCAGGCCCCGGCCTAGCGCGCCGAGGGCCGGAGCGGCCGCAGGGTGCGCCGCGGCGCCCCCTCCGGCTCTCGCAGCCGCGCCTCCGGGTCGGGCCGGAGGCGGGCCAGATCCTCGGCCACCTCGGCCCCGCGGCCCAGGCGCTCCAGCGCCAGGGCCCGGCGCAGCCTGACCTCCGGATCCTCGCCCTGGTCCAGCGCGCGGCCGTAGGCCTCGGCCGCCACCGCGTCGTCGCCGCGCAGCTCGGCGAGCTGGCCGAGCAGGAGCTCTCGACCGGGCACCTGGGCGGAGACCCCGTCGAGCAGCGCCGCCGCGCGGTCCAGGGCCACCCCGTCGGCGAGCAGGCGGGCCGCCTCGCCGAGCCTGGCCGCGTCGCCCACCGGCAGCGCCTGGGCCGCCGGGGCGGCCAGGACCGCTGCGGCGGCTGGTGGGGGCGCGCGGGGCGAGGAGGCGCACGCCCCGAGGAGCGCGAGTGCGAGTGGAGCGAGGCGCCGCATCGAAGGACAGTACACCTGGCGAAGGCCGTGGATTCCTGGGCGCAGCCGGCCTGGGCCCGGCCGGCCCCTCACATCCCCGGCAGCCGCGGCACCTGGCCGAGCTTGGAGCGGCGGTAGTAGGCCCCCCACCCCTTCTTGAGCCAGTGGCCGATCCAGGGCAGCGGGATCATGCGGGCCCGCTGGTCGTCGCGCTGCACCCAGGCCGCGCCGTTGCCCATGTCCATGAGGCAGAGGATGCCGACGTGGGCCGCGTAGGTGGCGGAGGGCGGGCGCCCGGCCTCCACGGCGGCCGCGTTCTCGGCGGCGGTGCGGGCCATGGCCTCGGCCACGTGCCCTTGCTTGGCGCGCCACTCCGGCCCCTCCAGCGCCGCCACGTCGCCCACCGCCCAGACGCCCGGGAACCCGGGCACGGCGCAGCCGCCGTCGATGGTGACGAAGCCGGCCTCGCTGCGCGGCAGGTCGCTGGCCTTCACCACCTCGTGGCCGTCGCCGGCCGCGATGAACACCACCAGGTCGGCCTCCAGCCGGGAGGCGTCCTCGAAGACCACCGCCCCGGGCTCGAAGCCGGCGATCTTCTTCCCGAAGCGCATGCCCACGCCCAGCTTCCCGAACATCCCCTGGATGGCCGCCACCGCCTTGGGGCCCATGCGGGCGCCCGGGCTGGCCATGGGGGCGAAGAAGGTGAGCTCGAACCGGTCGCGCAGCCCGAGCCGCCGCAGCCAGGTCTCCACGTTGAACATCAGCTCGAAGGCCGGACCGCCGCGGACCGCCGAGGTGTCCTTGGGGTTGCCGCCGAAGCCCATGGCGATGCGCCCTGCCCCCTTGGCCACCAGCGCGTCGAGGGCCACCTTGAGCCGGGGCGACGCGTCGGGGGAGCCGCAGATGGTCTGGGTGTGCTCCACCCCCTTGGGCTTCAGCTTGCCGGCCCCGGTGGCCACCACCAGGTGGTCGGCCTCCAGCCGCTGGCCCCCCACCACCGCGGCGCGGCCGCGCCCGTCGATCTGCTCCACCGGCCCGACCACCAGCCGGAAGCCGTGGTGGGCCGCCACCCGGCCCAGGTCGAGGCTGGTGTCCTCCACGGTGCGCTCGCCGGTCGCGATCCAGATGGAGGTCGGGTAGATGAAGAGGGCGGGCCGGTCGGAGACCAGGGTCACCTCGAAGCCGCGCTTGCGGAGCTGGATGGCCGCCTCCAGCCCGCCGAACCCACCACCCAGCACCAGCGCCGTCTTGCCCATGGGACCTCCCGCGCCCCGCCACGGCGGGGGTCGGGGGGTGTGAGCCGGGCCGGCCCCGGAACGGTCCAGCGGGTGGCGCGCCGGCCCCAAACCGGAGTAAGGACGCGCCCGCATGAGCTCCGACCGCGCCCCGGCCCCGCTCGGGTGGCCCGAGATCCTGGCGGCCCTCTCCTCCCGCTGCCGCCTGCCGGCCGGCCAGCGGCGCGCCCTGGCCCTGCCCTTCCAGCCCGACGCCGCCGCGGCGCGGGAGGCGCTGGCCCGCGTCGAGGAGGCCCGGCGCCTCGGCGAGGCCGGCGCCGCCCTGCCCTTCGGCGGGCTCACCGACGTGGAGGGGCCGCTCGAGCGGGCCGCCAAGGGCGGCGTGCTCGAGCCGCTGGCGCTGCGCGAGGTGGCCACCCTGGCCCGCGCCGCCACCCGCACCCGCGCCGCCCTGGCGGCCCGCGCCGCCGAGGCGCCGCGGCTGGCCGCGCTGGCCGGGCCCATCGAGGTGGACGACCGGCTGGCCGACCGCATCGAGCGGGCCATCGAGCCCTCCGGCGCCATCTCCGACCGGGCCAGCCCCGAGCTGGCGCAGGCGCGCGAGCGGAGCCGCGGGCTGCACCGGGCCCTCAAGGCGCAGGTCGAGACCTACCTCGGCGACCCGGAGTTCGAGCGCCACCTGCGCGACCGCTACTTCACCATCCGCAACGAGCGCTACGTGCTGCCCATCGTGGTGGCGTCGCGCTCGGCGGTGCCGGGCATCGTGCACAACGCCTCCCAGTCGGGGCAGACCCTCTTCGTCGAGCCGGAGGGGATGGTGGAGCTCGGCAACGAGCTGGCCATCGCCGCCGCCATGGCCGCCGAGGAGGAGGCCCGCATCCTGCGCGAGCTGTCGGGGGCGGTGGCGGCGCGGGCCGGGGCGCTGGCGGCCGCGCTCGACGTGCTGGCGGCCCTCGACCTGCTGGAGGGCTCGGCCCGGCTGGCCTCCGACCTCGACGCCCACCCGCCCGAGGTGGGCGCCGAGCGCGACGGCTTCGAGCTGCTCAGCCTGCGCCACCCGCTGCTCACCCTGCAGGGCAAGAAGGTGGTGGCCAGCCACGTGCGGCTGGCCCCGCCGGCGCGGGCGCTCATCGTCTCCGGCCCCAACGGCGGCGGCAAGACGGTGGCCATCAGCGCGGTGGGCCTGGCGGCGCTGATGCTGCGGGCCGGCCTGCCGGTGGCCGCGGCCGAGGGGTCGCGCCTCCCCTTCTTCCTGGAGGTGAAGGCCGCGGTGGACGAGCGGGGCGACCTGCACAAGGATCTCTCCACCTTCACGGCCCACCTCACCGCGGTGCAGGCCATGCTGGCCGGGGCGGTGCCGGGGTCGCTGGTGCTGGTGGACGAGATCGCCGCCGACACCGACCCGCGCGAGGGCGCGGCGCTGGCGGCCGCCATCCTGGAGGCGCTGGTGGAGCGCGGCGCCACCGTGCTGGTCACCACCCACCTCGACGAGCTGAAGGCCCTGGCCCTCACCGACCCGGCCTACGCCAACGCCCGGGTGGGCTTCGACGCCGAGCGGCTGGTCCCCACCTACCAGCTGCTGCTGGGCTCGCCGGGCGCCTCCTCGGCCATCGAGGTGGCGGCGCGCATCGGCCTGCCGGCCCGGGTGGTGGAGCGGGCCCGGGCGGCCCGCCACGGCCACGGCGGGGCGCTGGGCGAGGCGCTGGCGGCGCTGGAGGCCGAGCGGGCGCGGCTGGGCGCCGAGCTGGCCGCGCTGGGCCGGCAGCTCGAGGCGGCCCGGGCGGCCGAGGCGCGGGCCAGCGCCCGCGAGGCGGCGGCGCGCACCGCCGAGCGCGAGGCGGCGGCGCGCCTCGGCGAGGCCATCGCCGGGGAGCTCACGTCGGCCCGCGAGGAGGTGGCGGCCCTGCTGGCCACGCTGCAGGCGCAGCCCACCGTGCGCAAGGCCACCGAGGCGGCGGCCCAGCTCGAGACCTGGCGGTCGCAGGTGGCGGGCGCGGCCAAGGTGGCGGAGGTGCGCGCCACCACCGCGGCCGAGGCGCTGCCGGGCGGCCAGCTGGCCGCGGGGGTGCGGGTGCGCATCGTCTCGCTCGGGCAGGAGGGCGAGGTGCTGGAGGTGGACGGCAAGCAGGCGCTGGTGCAGGCCGGGCCGCTCAAGGTGCGCCGGCCGCTGGCCGACCTGGTGCCGCTGGCCGGCAAGGCGCGCGAGGCGAGGCTGGGGAAGTCCTCGGCCGACCGGCTGGCGGCCGCCGAGGAGGCGCGCCCGGACGTCCCGCGCAGCGCGGCGCGGCGGCTCGACGTGCGCGGCCTGCGGGTGGAGGAGCTGCTGCGGGAGGTGGAGCGCTTCCTCGACCGGCTCTACGCCGAGGGTGAGCCGGACTGCACCATCCTCCATGGACACGGCACCGGCGCCCTCAAGCTGGCCCTCCGGGAGGCGCTCTCGGCGTCGCCCTATGTTGGGGCGTTCCGTCCAGGGGACCGCCACGAAGGAGGGGACGCCGCGACGGTCGTGGCGTTTCGTCGCTGACCTTCTGGTGACACTTCGGTGTCACCTCAGCTGAAAATTCCGTCACGATTACGCGAACTCCCGGGCCTCGGCGCAGAATATGCCGTCGTGCGTCAGTTAAATTTGCGTTCCTCCCCAGGTCGCGTGTGGTAGAGGTGCTTCACCCCGTCCGGCGTACCCTTGAAAAGCCGCCCCAAGCCGGACTCTCCCCGCGCTCCGTCTCCGGAGGAAACGAATGAAGGCTTTGAGAACGCTCCTCGTGGCTGTCTTCGCCCTGTCGCTCTCCCACGCGACGCTCGCTCAGGAGGCTGCGAAGCCGGCTGAGCCTCCCAAGCCCACGGTGACCCCGTACGGCTTCATCCTGCTGAACTCGTTCTGGAACGCCAACACCTTCAGCCGCCAACGACTACCCGGCCTCGGCGGCGCTGGCGCAGAACGGCGGCAGCTTCCTCATGAGCGCCCGCCAGTCGCGCTTCGGCGTCAAGCTGGCGATGAACGACGACAACTGGACCGGCGCGGCCCTCACCGGCACCATCGAGTTCGACTTCAAGGGCGGCCACTTCGCCACCAACTCGAACGGCTTCAACGCCGGCATCATGCGGCTCCGCCTGGCCTCGGCGGTGGCCACCTTCAAGACCGGCTACGGCACCTGGGCCCTGCTGGCCGGCCAGGACTACGGCCTGGTGAACCCGCTCTTCGCCACCTCCGTGGCCTGGGTGGCGGACCCCATCTTCTGGCAGGCCGGCAACGCCTGGCGCCGCAGCCCGCAGATCCGCGCCACCTACTCCAACAGCTTCGGCGCGGCCAACGTGAGCGTCGCGGCCGCCATGCTCTCCCCGGCGGACGCCGACGCGGGCGTGGGCGGCACCACCACCGTCACCAACGGCGCCGGCATCCGCTCCCGCCAGCCTGACATCGAGGCCCGCGCGGCCCTCGGCGCCAAGCTCGACGGCGGCATCAGCGGCACCCTGGGCGTCGGCTACCACACCAACAAGCGGCGCTACAACGGCGCCACCGCCCCGGACGTGGTCGACGTGACCGCCACGATCATGGGCGTCGACCTCGACGTCAACGTGCCCTACCTCAACCTCCGCGGCGAGTGGTTCGACTCCTCGGGCGCCGACGAGACCTACAACGGCATCGCCGCCTCCGGCGTGCGCGCCGGCGCCACCGCCGGCACCTACGAGAAGGTCGAGTCGAGCGGCTACTGGGCGCAGGCCGTCCTCAAGCCCCTCGACAAGATCTGGGTGACCGTGGGCGTCGGCTCCACCAAGCTCGACAACCTGGCCGCCACCACGGCCGCCACGGTCCGCAAGGAGAACAGCCAGGTCGAGGGCGGCGTGATCCTGAACGCCGGCAAGTACTGGAAGGTGGGCCTCGAGGTCTGCCAGACCACCACCAAGTACTTCGACGACGTGAAGCAGGACGCGATGCAGATCGCCCTGTCGTCGCAGCTGACCTTCTAGCCCGCCGGCACGGCAGGCCGCAGCATCGAGGGGCGCTCGCGGGAGACCGCGGGCGCCCTTCCTCGTGGTGGGGCGCCGCCCTGGCCCCGCCCGCGACGGCGCGACCCGGCCCAGTCGACGCGGCTACCGCCCCACCTGCGAGAGCACCCGCGACAGCTCCACCGCCGAGCGGACGCCCATCTTCTCGAAGAGGCGGGCCCGGTGGACCTCCACGGTGCGCACCGCCAGCCCCAGCGAGTCGGCGATGGCCTTGTTGGGCAGGCCGGCCAGCACCTCGGCCATGACCTCGCGCTCGCGCGAGGTGAGCGACTCCAGGCGGGCGGCGATGCCGGCCTCGGCCGCCTTCTCGCTGCGCCCCGCCAGGTCGCGCCGCAGGGCCTCGATGACCAGGTCCACCAGCTGGTTGTCGTTGGAGGGCTTCTCCACGAAGTCGAAGGCCCCCTTCTTGAGCGCCGCCACCGCCAGCGGCACGTCGCCGTGGCCGGTCAGGAAGATGACCGGCAGCGTCGACCCGACGGCGCGCAGGGCGTCGAAGAGCTCGATGCCGCTCATGCCCTCCATGCGGATGTCGAGCACCAGGCAGCCCGGCGCCGCCGGGTCGTGCCCCGCCAGGAAGGCCTCGGCCGAGGCCCAGGTCCGGCTGGCCAGGCCGCGCGTCCCCAGCAGCCAGGCCAGGGCGTCGCGGATGGCGCCGTCGTCGTCCACCACGTGGACCACCGCCGGGCCAGGCCCCTCGGCGCTCACGCCGGCTCCACCGGGAGCGAGAAGGCCACCACCGCGCCGCCGGCCGGGTTGGCCTCGGCCCACACCCGGCCGCCGTGGGTCTCCATGATGGAGCGGCAGATGTGCAGCCCCATGCCCATGCCGCCGGCCTTGGTGGTGAAGAAGGGCTGGAACATCTGGTCGCGCACCTGCGGGGTCAGGCCGCAGCCGCGGTCGGCCACCACCACCGTGACCGACGCCTCGGCGCGCGCCACCGTCACCTCCAGGCGCCGCTCGGCCGGCGGCGTGGCGGCCATGGCGTCCATGCCGTTGCGCAGCAGGTTGAGCAGCACCTGCTGCAGCAGCACCGGGTCGGCCTGCAGCACCGGGTCGTCGTCGGCCAGGCGCACGGCGATGCGCACCTGGCGGGTGCGGGCCTCGGCCTCGGCGAAGCCCAGGGCCTCCTCCACGGTGGAGTTGATGCGCACCGCGGTGCGGGTCGGCTCGCGCTGGCGCACGAACTCGTGGACCCGCCGGATGATCTGGCCGGCCCGCTGCGCCTGCTGGGCGGTCTTCCGGAGCGCCTCCTCGACGCCGGCGCTGGCCGGGCCGCCGGCCCGCAGCAGGTTGAGGCTGCCGGCGGTGTAGCCGGCGATGGCCGCCAGCGGCTGGTTGAGCTCGTGGGCCAGCGCCGAGGCCATCTCGCCCATGGTGATGAGGCGGGCGGTGGCCGCCAGCTTCTCCTCCTGCTGGCGGGTCCGCTCACGGGCCTGCTTGCGCTCGGTGATGTCCAGCACCGAGCCCATCCAGCCGGTCTGGCGGCCGTCGGCGTCGATGAGCGGGGCCTCGTAGAGCAGGGCGTCGAAGCGCTCGCCGTCGCGCCGCATCAGCCTGAGCTCGATGCCGGTGGGCGAGGCCCCGCCGGCGCGGGCGGCCTCCAGGGCCTCCACGATGCGGGCCTGCTCCTCGGGGGGCCAGTAGGGGCGCGTGGCGCCGCCCTCGCCGATGAGCTCGCCGGCCTGGTAGCCCACCATGCGGCAGAAGGCCGGGTTCACGTAGACCACCCGGCCGGTCAGGTCCACCGCCCGCATGCCGGTGTGCAGCGAGTCCTCCATGGCCTTGCGGAAGCCGTGCTCGGCGCGCAGCGCCTGCTCGGTGGCCAGGCGGCGCTGGATGTGGCGGCGCAGCGCCCACAGGTTCCACAGCATGGCCCCGGCCAGCCCGACCAGCGCCGCGGTGATGAGGCTGGGCAGCACCTGGGTCTCGGTGGGGTAGGAGGCCAGGTGCAGCACCAGCCCCTGGCCGGGCGGCTCCAGCGGCACCTGGTGGGTCCGCTCCTCCGGGCCGCCGGCCTCCACGTTCGACTTGGCCGCCACGATGGCGCCGCTGGCGTCGCGGACCGTGACCCGGTGCTTCTCGGCCAGCCACCAGGGGACCAGCCCGGCCAGGATGCCGTCGATGGCGTGCACCCCCACCACCGCGCCGGCGCGGACGCCGCCGCGCGAGCGGGGCACGTAGACCTCGAAGCGGTGCAGGTCGCCGGCGTCGAAGGGCGGGCCCCAGGCCGCCTTGCCGGTGCCCAGGGCGAGCCGGTAGGCGGTCTCGCGGGCGTCGCGCTCGGCCCCCTCGAAGACCCAGGGGCGCCCGACCTCGACGGACTGGGGCGCCCCCGCCACCACCCGCCCCTGCTCGTCCAGCACCACCACCTGGGTGAGCCCCGGCGTGGACGGCAGGAGGTGCGAGACCAGCAGGTCCAGGGCCGCCTGGTCGAGCGCGCGGCCGCCCAGCCCCCGGTCGAGCGCCTGCAGCTGCTCCACCTCCCGGTCCAGGCTGAAGCGGATGGACTGCTCGACCCAGAGGATGTCCCGGATGAGCGCGTCGCGGGCCTCCTCGGCCTCCTGCCGGTGCTTCACCCAGAGCAGGCCGAGGAAGGCCACGACGAAGAGGGCGATGGAGACGCGCGGCGCGTACCAGAGCCAGTGGGGCCGGGCGCGCTCGGGCAGGTCGCCCTGGGGGGAGGTGGAGAGGGGGCGCATCGGAGGAGGCCGGACGGCGAGGCGCCATCCTGCCGCCCGGGGAGGGAGGGCGCAACCCGACCGCGACCCCGACCCCGACCCCGACCCCGACCCCGACCGCGACCGACCCCGACCCCGACCCCGACCCCGACCGACCGCGACCGCGACCCCGACCGCGACCGCGACCGCGACACCGCCCTTGCCGTACACTCCGGCCCCGCATGGCCCACCCGGCACGCCCCCTGCTCGCCGCCCTCGCCCTCGCCGCGCTCCCCGCCCCCGGCGCGGCCGCGCCGCCCATCGTCATCCGCTTCAGCCACGTGGTGGCGGTGGACACGCCCAAGGGCCAGGCGGCCGAGCTCTTCGCCCGGCGCGCCGCCGAGCTCACCCGGGGTCGGGTCCAGGTGCGGGTCTTCCCCAACGGCACGCTCTACAAGGACCAGGAGGAGATCCAGGCCCTGCAGCTGGGCGCCGTCGAGCTGCTGGCCCCCTCCCTCTCCAAGTTCGGCCCCATCGGCGTGCGCGAGTTCGAGGTCTTCGACCTGCCGTTCCTGTTCGAGGACGAGGCGGCGCTGCGCAAGGTGACCGGCGGGGCGGTGGGGCAGATGCTGCTCAGGCGGCTCCAGCCGAAGGGGCTGCTGGGGCTGGGCTTCTGGGACTCGGGCTTCAAGTCCTTCTCCGCCAACCGTCCGCTGCACCGGCCCGAGGACTTCCGCGGGCTGCGCATCCGCATCCAGGCCTCCGGCGTCCTCGACGCCCAGATGCGGGCCCTGGGGGCGCTGCCCCAGGTGCTCCCCTTCCCCGAGGTCTACCGGGCGCTGGAGGCCGGCGTGGTGGACGGGGCCGAGAACCCCATCGCCAACTTCTGGACGCAGGGCATGTACCGGGTGCAGAAGCACCTCTCCCTGACGCGCCACGGCTACCTGGGCTACGCGGTCATCACCAACCGGCGCTTCTGGGACGCCCTGCCGGCCGACCTCAGGCGGGCGCTGGAGCAGGCGCTGGACGAGGCCACCGAGCACGCCAACCGGCTGGCCCACCAGCGGGACGAGGAGGACCTGGAGCGGGTCCGGCGGACCGGCACCACGGTCGTCTTCGTGCCCAGCGGCGCCGAGCGGCAGGCCTTCGTGCGGGCCCTCCTGCCGGTCCACCAGGCCATGGAGCAGCGGCTGGGGCCGGACCTGATCCGGGCCATCTACCAGGCCACCGGCACCAGCCCGCCCGCACCCTGATGGGCCCTCGCCCCGTCCGGGGCACCCATTGCGGATCTCCACAATGGAAGTGATTGCGCGGGCGGGTGCAGACTGCACCGCCTCGAACCCCCCGTGCCCGGAGGTCCCCACATGTCGAAGCTCGCGTCCCGCATCCTGGCCCTGGCCGGCGCCGTCGCGCTGGCCCTGCCCGCCGCCGTCGCCGCCGCTCCCGTCAAGATCGGCTTCATCAACACCATCACCGGCCCGCAGGCGCCCATCGGCGAGAACCTGACCAACGGCATGGAGCTGGCGGTCGAGGACCTGAAGAAGAAGGGCGCCGACGTCCAGGTCATCAAGCAGGACGACACCGGCAAGCCCGACAAGGCCATCAGCGCCATCGAGCAGCTGGCCACCGGCGACGAGGTCTCGGTGGTGGTCGGCCCGTACACCTCGGCCTGCGCCGCCGCCGTCGCCAAGCAGTCCGAGCAGTACGCCATCCCCCAGGTGATCCCGGCCGCCTCCAAGGAGGACATCACCCGCCAGGGCTACAAGTGGGTCTTCCGCCTCAACGCGCCGGGCCACGTCTACGCCCAGTCGCTCATCGACGCCGCCCTCTCCTTCGGCAAGCCCAAGACGGTGGCCTTCATCTACGAGTCCACCGACTTCGGCTCCTCGCTCTCCAAGGTCGGCAAGGAGTACGCCGCCAAGAAGGGGCTCACCGTGGTGGCCGACGAGGGGTACCAGGCCGGCTCGCCCGACTACCGCTCCACCCTCACCAAGGTGAAGGCCGCCAACCCGGACCTGGTCTTCATGGTCTCCTACGTGGCCGACGCCATCCTGCTCATGCGGCAGTCGCGCGAGGTCGGCCTCAAGCCGCAGGCCTTCCTGGGCGGCGGCGCCGGCTTCGACACGGCCCAGTTCGAGAAGGAGGCGGAGATCTCCACCAACGTCTTCTCGGTGACGCAGTGGACCCCCGACTCCAGCAAGGCCTCCGAGGAGTTCGCCAAGCGCTACGAGGCCAAGTTCGGCAAGCGGCCCACCTACCACGCGGCCTGCGCCTACACCGCCATGATGGTGGCGGGCGAGGCGGCCGTGAAGGCCGGCGGCGACCGGGTCAAGACCCGCGACGCGCTGCAGGGCGGCACCTGGAGCAACATCATGGGCACCGTCGACTTCCAGGACTTCGACGGCTTCAACAACCAGAACAAGGTCGTCATGCCGGTCACCCAGTACCAGGGCGGCAAGTCGCTGACGGTCT
Source organism: Anaeromyxobacter sp. (assembly GCA_016718565.1). Taxonomy (NCBI): domain Bacteria; kingdom Pseudomonadati; phylum Myxococcota; class Myxococcia; order Myxococcales; family Anaeromyxobacteraceae; genus Anaeromyxobacter; species Anaeromyxobacter sp. The sequence goes on from JADKCZ010000018.1 coordinate 448,306, forward strand.
ACCCGGCCAACCTGTCCAAGGGGAACAAGGCCGTCTACCCGTTCCCGGGCTGGAAGTAGCCGGCACCCCGCGCGGCGGAGGGGCGGCCGGCCACGGCCCCTCCCCGCCCGGCCCGGCCCCGCAGGCCGTCCGCTCCATCGGCGAGAGGTGACCTTCGATGCTGCTCCTGCAATCGATCCTGTCGGGTGTCCTGGTGGGCGGCGTCTACGCGCTCATCGGCGTCGGCCTCACCATGATCTTCGGCGTCATGCGCGTCATCAACTTCGCGCACGGCGACCTGCTCATGATGGGCATGTACCTGACCTGGCTGATCTTCACGGCCTTCGGCATCGACCCCTACCTCTCGCTGGTCATCAGCGCGCCCATCCTCTTCCTGTGGGGCGCCTTCCTGCAGAAGGTCTTCATCAACCGGGTGCTGGGGGCCCTGCCGCAGAACCAGATCCTCCTCACCATCGGGCTGGGGCTCATCATGAGCAACGCCATGATGCTGATCTTCACCTCCGACTACCGCATCCTCACCACCAGCTACTCCTCCTCCTCGGTGAAGCTCTTCGAGACCGCCCCCACGGTGGACGCCATGGGCGTGGTCACGGCGGCCGCGGACACCTCCAGCCTCTCCATCTCGCTGCCGCTGCTCTACTCGTTCCTGGTGACGGCCGGCATCACCGCCGCCCTCTTCTGGTTCCTGGCCAAGACCGACACCGGGCAGGCCATCCGCGCCACCGCCCAGGACCGTGACGCCGCCCAGCTCATGGGCATCAACGTGAAGCGCATGTCGGTGCTGGCCTTCGGCCTCGGCACCGCCCTGGCCGGCATCGCCGGCGCGCTGCTGGCGCCCACCTACTACATCTTCCCGCAGGTGGGCGGCCCCTTCACCCTCAAGGCCTTCGTGGTGGTGGTGCTGGGCGGCATGGGCAGCATCGTGGGCGCCACCCTGGGCGGCGTCCTGATCGGCGTGACCGAGTCGGTGTCGGCGGTCTACGTGGCCAGCGGCCTCAAGGAGCTGGTGGTCTACGTCCTCTTCCTGCTCATCCTCCTCTTCCGACCGGCCGGCCTGCTCGGCAAGTCGAAGACCTGATGGGAGCCGCCATGTCCCTGCTCCGCTCGCTGCGCCCGCCTCGCGGGTTCTCCATGCCGGCCTTCCTGACCTACCTGGCGGTCATCATCCTGGTGGCGCTGGTGCCGCAGGTGACCCGCAAGCCGCTCATCCTGCACATGTGGATCATGGTCTTCCTGGCCATCTCGCAGGGGGCCGCCTGGAACGTCATCGGCGGCTACACCGGCCAGTACTCGGTGGGCCACGCCGCCTACTTCGGCATCGGCGCCTACACCACCATGATGCTGCTGGAGCTGCACCAGATCGCCCCCTGGTACGGCATCGGCCTGGCCATCATCAACGCCGTGCTGCTGGCGGCGGTCATCGGCAGCATCACCTTCCGCCTGCGCGGCCCGTACTTCGTGCTGGCCTCCATCGCGGTGGCCGAGATCATGCGGCTGGCCGCCCTGCACTTCAAGGACTTCACCCGCGGCGCCGAGGGCATCCTGCTCAACGGCATCCCGCCGCTGGAGACGCCCTTCTTCACCATCAACTTCGTGGGGAAGCAGCCCTTCTTCTACGCCTCGCTGGCGCTGGCGGTGATCGTCATCAGCGTCAACTGGTTCGTGCAGCACACCAAGCTGGGCTACTACTTCCAGGCCATCCGCGAGGATCAGGACGCCGCCCACAGCCTGGGCATCAACCTGACCCTGCACAAGAACCTGGCCCTGGGCATCTCGGCGGCCTTCACCGCCTGGGCCGGCGGCCTCTTCGCCCTCTACGTGCGCTTCATCGACCCCACCATCGTGCTGGGCATCGACGTCTCGGTGCAGATGGTGCTGATCTGCATCATCGGCGGCATCGGCACCATCCTCGGGCCGGTGGTGGGCTCGATCGTGCTGGTGCTGCTCTCCGAGACCCTGCGCAACCCCAAGTGGCTGGTGCAGGCCGGCCTGGCGGCCTCCGACTCCACCACCATCGCCTTCATCGAGGCGCGGCTCTCCAACGCCCACGTGCTCTTCTACGGCGTGCTGGTGGTGGTGGTGATCCTCTTCGCGCCGGACGGCCTGCTCGGCCTGCTGCGCAACGCCATGGCCCGCCTCAAGCGGCGCGGCGCGCCGCCCGACGCCGCGCCCGCGCCGAAGGCCGCGTCCTAGGGAGCCGCCATGTCAGCCATCCTCGAGATCAGCCACGTCTCCAAGTTCTTCGGCGGCCTGGCCGCCAACTCGGACGTCTCCTTCGACGTCCAGCTCGGCACCATCATGGGGCTCATCGGCCCCAACGGCGCCGGGAAGACCACCCTCTTCAACTGCATCACCGGCTACTACCCACCCTCCAAGGGCGAGGTGCGGTTCAAGGGCGTGGTCATGAACGGCCTGCAGCCCGACGAGGTGTGCCGCCTGGGCATGGCCCGCACCTGGCAGAAGGTGCGCCCGCTGGCCAAGCTGTCGGTGCTCGACAACGTCATGGTGGGCGCCCTGTGCCGCACCCACTCCCTCAAGGTGGCGCGCGAGGTGGCCCACGAGCAGCTCAAGGTGGTCCGGCTCGACCACAAGTCGGGCTTCCTGGCCGGCGGCCTGCCCATCGGCGAGCGCAAGAAGCTGGAGGTGGCGCGGGTGCTGGCCACCAAGCCGGAGCTGCTGCTGCTCGACGAGGTCATGGGCGGCCTCAACCCGGCCGAGTCGGAGGAGATCATCCTGCTCATCCTGGAGCTCAAGAAGCTCGGGCTGACCCAGGTGGTCATCGAGCACGACATGAAGGCCATCATGCGGCTGTCGGACCGGATCGTGGTGCTCAACTCGGGCGAGAAGCTGGCCGAGGGCGGACCGCGCGAGGTGGCGGAGAACAAGGACGTCGTCACCGCCTACCTGGGGGAGGCCGTCGATGCTTGAGATCAAGGAGCTGGGGTTCGCCTACGGCGACCTCAAGGTGCTGTGGGGCGTCGACCTCGCGGTGAAGCAGGGCGAGATCGTCACCGTGGTGGGCGCCAACGGCGCCGGCAAGTCGACCATCCTGCGCAACTGCTCCCGCCTGGTGAAGCCCGGCTCCGGCTCCCTCACCTTCCAGGGCGAGGACCTGTCGAAGCTGCAGTCGCACGAGGTGGTGGAGCGCGGCCTGGTGCAGGTGCCGGAGGCCCGCCGCATCTTCCCGGAGATGACGGTGGTGGAGAACCTGCGCATGGGCAGCTACCTGCCCGCCACGCGCAAGGACCGCGCCAAGAACATGGAGCGGGTCTTCGGCCTGTTCCCGCGCCTGGCGGAGCGCAAGAAGCAGCTGGGCGGCACCATGTCCGGCGGCGAGCAGCAGATGCTGGCCATCGGGCGCGGCCTGATGACCAACCCCAAGCTGCTGCTGCTGGACGAGCCCAGCCTGGGGCTCTCACCCCTCTTCGTGAAGAACATCTTCGAGATCATCAAGCAGATCAACGCGCAGGGGACCACCATCCTGCTGGTGGAGCAGAACGTCTTCCAGTCCCTGCGCATCAGCCACCGGGCGTACGTGCTCGAGACCGGCCGGGTGGTGCTGACCGGCACCGGCGCCGAGCTGCTCGACAACGCCCACGTCAAGAAGGCCTTCCTGGGGATCTAGCCATGAGCGAGAAGAAGCTGACCGTCGGCGACTGGATGACGAAGAACCCCATCACCATCCAGGAGGACGCCTCCATCATCGAGGCCATCCACCTGCTGAAGGAGCGGAACATCCGGCGCCTGCCGGTCATGAAGGGCTCGGCCATCGCCGGCCTGGTCACCGAGAAGATGCTGTTCGGCTACGTGCCGACCAAGGTCACCTCGATGGACCAGTGGGAGGTGCACTTCCTGCTCGCCAAGACCCCGGTCAAGGCGGCCATGAACCCCAAGCCGTACACGGTGAGCCCCTCCACCCCCATCGCCGAGGCGGCCAAGCTGCTGCACGACCGCAAGCTGAACGGCGTGATCGTGGTGGACGGCGGCGGCGCGCTGGTGGGGCTCATCACCACCACCAACGCCCTCGAGGCGCTCATCTACTTCGCCGAGGTGGCCGGGCGGTAGCTGACCTGGGCCGCGCGCGGCCGGGCCGGGCCAGCGGCGCGGCCGGACCAGCCCCGGCTCAGGCCATCAGCAGCATCCGGCCGGCCGCGTAGAGGCCGACCGCGATGGCCACGCCGCGCATGGCGGCCGGCGGCATGCGCTGGGCCAGGTGCGCCCCGCCCCAGCCGCCCAGGGTGGACCCGACCGCCAGCAGCAGCGCCAGGCGCAGGTCGGCGGCCCCCATGGCCAGGAACAGCAGCGCGGCGGCGCCGTTGGCCAGGAACGAGAGCAGCACCTTGAGGGCGTTGGCGTGCTGGCCGCTGGACGGCAGCAGCACGCTCATGGCCGCCAGCATGAGGATACCCATGCCCGCGCCGAAGTAGCCGCCGTAGATGGAGATGAGCAGCTGCACCACCCAGAGCGCGGCCGGGTGGTCGGCCCCTGGCACCTTGGCCAGCCAGCGCTTCAGCGGCCCCTGCACCGCCAGCAGCACGCAGGCGAAGACGATCAGCCACGGCACCACGGCCGCGAAGACCTTCTCCGGCAGGGCCAGCACCAGGGCCGAGCCCAGGAGACCGCCGATGGCCGACGGCACGGCCAGCGAGATGGCCCGGGCCCGCTCCTCCCGGAGGTGCTTGCGGTAGGCGAAGGCCCCGGAGAGCTGGCCGGCCCACAGGGCCAGGGTGTTGGTGGCGTTGGCGGTCACCGCGGCCGCCGGCCCCGCCGGCAGCACCGACAGCAGGGCCGGGAAGGTGAGGAGCGTGCCCCCACCCGCGATGGCGTTGATGACGCCGGCGCCGACCGACGCGGCGGTCAGGAACGCGGCCTGGGAGAGGGTCATGCGGCGTTCCTACCGCGTTCGCGCCCCGGACGCAGCAGCCCAGGTGACGAATGGTGCGGGAGCCGAGCCGAGCGGCGGGAGCGGCGAGGCGAGCGGCGAGGCGCACGCGAACCCGACCCCGGGCGGCCCCCTCACCCCGGCCCCCTCACCCCGGCCCTCTCCCCCACGCTGTGGGGGAGAGGGGGAGCAGACCAACCCGACCGCGACCGCGACCCCGACCCCGACAGGAGCTCGTTCCAGTTCCACGGTGGCGGGCCGGTGCGGTCGCCGTTAGGAGGCTCGCATGACCCCCAGCGCCGCCGCCCTCACCCTCGCCCTGGCCCTCGCCCCCCTCACCTCCCTCGCCGCCGAGCTGGGCCAGCCCGCCCCGGACTTCACCCTCCCCGACCTCGACGGTCGGCCGGTGCGGCTCGCCGACCTGAAGGGCAAGGTGGTGGTCCTGGAGTGGTTCAACCCCGGCTGCCCCTACGTGGTGGCCGCCCACACCAAGGGCTCGCTGGTGGACGCGGCCGCCCGCGCGGCCACGCAGGGCGTGGTCTGGCTGGCCGTCAACTCCGGCGCGCCCGGCAAGCAGGGCGCCGGGGCGGAGGTCAACCGGGCCGCCAAGGCGGCCTGGAAGCTCCCCCACCCGGTGCTCCTCGACGAGTCCGGCGAGGTGGGCCGCGCCTACGGCGCCACCAACACGCCGCACCTGTTCGTGATCGACGCGGCCGGCCGGCTGGCCTACCGCGGCGCGGTGGACAACTCGCCCGACGGCGAGCGCGGCGCGCCGGAGGGCGGCGCGCTGGTGGAGTACGCGGCGGCGGCGGTGGACGACCTCCGGTCCGGCCGCCCGGTCCGGGTTCCGACGACCAAGGCCTACGGCTGCGGCGTCAAGTACGCCCGGTGAAGCGTCACCCCTCCACCGGGCGCTGGCCCCCTGCCTGCCTGGCCGCCGCCCTCGCGGCGGGCTGGTTCGCCAGCCCCGCCGGCGCCGCGGAGCCCGGTCCCGCAGCCGCTTCCCACCCGGCTCGCGCCGAGGCCGAGGCCTGGACGGTGGCGCTCGAGCTGCCGGCCTCCCTGCTGGCCGGGGTTCCCACGGTCGCCCGCGTCCACCTGGTGGCCCGGGCCGGCCACCACGTCAACCTGGAGTACCCGGCCTCCTTCCGCCCGGACGGCGGCGCCACCGTGGCCTTCGCGGCCGAGCGGGTGGCGCTGGCCGCAGAGACCCGGCGCCCCTGCCCCGGCCGGCCCGCCGAGACCTGCCAGGTGGCGCTGGCGCTGCCGTTCACCCCGGGCGCTCCGCCGGCGCGGCTCTCGGGCACGGTGGCCTTCAGCGTCTGCACGGCCGAGCGGTGCCTCATCGAGCGGGTGCCGCTCGGCGCCGAGGCGCCCAGGCTGGCGCCCTCACCGGGCGGGCGCTGAGGGTCCGCCGGCCGTCGCGCGCGGCCGGCGACCGACCGGGGCCTGGCTGCGGACGGGCCCGGCCCGCTCGCCCCACCCGGCCGGTTGCCCTGCGCCGCCGCCTGGCGCACGCTCCGGGGGAGGAGGCACGCCATGCCAGCCACGCTCGATCGCGGCGAGGTCATCCACCACGCCGGACGACACCACCGCTCCCCGGCGCTGCTGGACGGCACCCCGGCGCTGCTGGAGCACGGGGAGCCGGGGACCCGCTGCGGCTGGGGGCCCTTCTTCAGCGCCCTCGCCGGCCGGGGCGAGACCCTCGCCCTGGCTTCGGACGGCTCGAGCCGGACGGCGCCCCGGGGCGAGCCCCCTTCGCCTTCCGGCCTCCCTGGGCCGACGACTTTCCTCCACCTGACCCTGCGGACCCTCCGCGCGCTGCGCGGACCGCGTCCTTGAGGCTGCGGCCCGGCCCCGGGCCGCCTGCGCCGCGCTCGCCGCCGCGCCCGCCGGTGCCGGGCCGCGCGCCGCCGCGACCGGCGGGGCGGGGCGGGCGATCCAGGTCCTCCACGAACCCCTCCGGCGCCTCCGGGGCCGCCGAGGTGAGCAGCAGCTCGACGCGCCGGCGGGCCGGCGAGGCGTTGGCCACCTCCACCTCCACCACGTCGCCCACCCGGAAGGCGCGCCCGGTGCGCCGGTCCACCATGGCGTGGTGCACCGGGTCGAGCTCGAACTCGCCGGGCAGGTCCTCGGCCCGCACCATGCCCTCCACGAAGAAGGGCCCCAGCTCCACGAAGAGCCCCGGCTCGGCCACCGCCGCCACCGTGCCCGGGTAGCGCTGGCCGATCTTGTCCTTCATGAAGAGGGCCGCGTAGTAGCTGGCGATCTCGCGCTCGGCCTCCATGGACGCCCGCTCGCGCTCCGAGCAGCGGGCCGCCACCTCCTCCAGGCCGCGGGAGGACGGGCGCGCCGGGGGCCGGCCCTCGCGGCGGGCCCACTCCTCCTCCAGCAGCCGGTGGACCATCAGGTCCGGGTAGCGGCGGATGGGCGAGGTGAAGTGCAGGTAGTGCGACGCGGCCAGCCCGAAGTGGCCCTGGTTCTCGGCCGAGTAGAGGGCCTGCATCATGGAGCGCAGCAGGAGCTGGTTGAGGGCCCGCTGCTGCGGGTGGCCCTTGAGGCGCGTCAGCAAGGCGTCGAGCGCGCGGGGATCCACCGGCAGCTCCGGCACCGGGAAGCCGTGGGAGGCCGCCAGGTCCAGGAAGAGCTGCAGCTTCTGCTCGTCGGGGACGCCGTGCACCCGGTAGATGGTGGGCAGATCGCGGTCGCCGAACCAGCGGGCCACCGCCTCGTTGGCGGCCAGCATGAACTCCTCGACGACGCGGTGGGCGCGGTTGCGCGGCCGCTTCTCGATGCCGGCCACCAGCCCGTCGCCGTCCAGGATGATCTTGGCCTCGGGCAGGTCGAAGTCGATGGCGCCGCGGCGGCGCCGCATGGCGGTCAGCTCGGCCTGCAGCTCGCCCATCAGCTCGAACTGGGCGCGGAAGGGCTCGCGGCCCGGCACCACCTCGCCGTCCAGCACCCGGGCCACCTCGGTGTAGGTGCAGCGGGCCGCGCTGCGCATCACCGCGCGGTAGACCTCGGCGCCCTTGGGCTCGCCCCGGGCGTCGATGGTCATGTCGGCCACCAGGCAGAGCCGCTCCACGTCCGGGTTGAGCGAGCAGATCCCGTTGGAGAGCCGCTCCGGCAGCATGGGCAGCACCTGCATGGGGAAGTAGGCGCTGGTGCCGCGCCGCAGCGCCTCGGTGTCCAGCGCCGAGCCGGGCCGGACGTAGTGGGTCACGTCGGCGATGGCCACCACCAGCCGCCAGGCCGCGCCGCCCTTGCCGCGCGGCAGGCGCTCCACGAAGACCGCGTCGTCGAAGTCGCGGGCGTCCTCGCCGTCGATGGTGACCAGCGGCAGGGTGGTCAGGTCGCGCCGCCCGGCCCGGTCGGCCGGGGTGACGTGGTCCGGCACCCGCGCCGCCTCGGCCAGCGTCGCGTCGGGGAAGACGTCGGCGAAGCCCTTGGCGTAGGCCACCGAGAGGACCTCGACCCGCGGCTCGCCCGGGCGGCCGATGGACTCCACCACCTCTCCGGCCAGGTCGCCGGTGCCGGGGGCCAGGGCCACCTTGACCACGTCGCCGTCGCGCGCCGCGCCGCTCTCGGGCACCGGCACCTGCCCGCCCAGGGCCAGGTCGGCGGGCACCACGAAGCTGGTGCGGCCGCGGGCGTGGTAGGTGCCGATGAGCAGGCGCCGCCGCCGCTCCACCACCTCGAGCAGGCGGCCGGCCATGCGGCCCCCGCGCCCGGGAACCTCCTCCACGCGGACCAGGTCGCCGTCGAGGGCCCGGGTGGCCTCGCCGGGCGGGAGGAAGACGTCCTCGCCGTCGCGGTCGAGGCGGGCCACGAAGCCGAAGCCGTCGCGGTGGCGGGTCAGGGTGCCCACGATGCCCTTGCCGCCGGTCCGGCCGGCGCGCCCGGGAGCGGCGGCGGCGGGCAGGCCGGCGCCGGGGCGGGGCGGGGGGACGGCGCCGACCAGGCTCCAGCGCTTGCCGTCGCGCGCGGCCTGGCCGTCCTCGACCAGCTCGCGCAGGACGCGCTTGGCCTCGGTCTGCTCGCCGGCGTGCAGGCCGGCCTTGGCGAGGAGCTGCTCGAGGCCGGCGGGCTTGCCGGCGAAGGCGGTGAGTGCAGCCAGGAGCGCGTCGCGGCGGCGCTCACGCCGGGTGGGTTCGTTGTGCAAGCGGATGGGTTCCTAGAGGTGGTGGCCGCCGCCGCCCTGGTGCTGCCGAGGGTGGGGCGGGACGTGGGCGCCGGCGAGCGCCTGCAGGGTGCGGGACTGGAGCCTGAGCTCGCCCGGGCCGTCGTACTCGGCCACCAGGGTCTCGCCGGAGGGGAAGGTGCGGAGCCGCCCGGAGCGGGCAGCCGTGCGGAGCGTGTACGGCATCCGGGCCTCGAACGCAACCACCCGCCCGGACCGCTCCCCCGGGCGGGGGCAGGGATCGCCGCGCTGAGCGAGGCGGCGCGGGCCGGCGGAGGAGCGGCTCATGGATCGGCAGCTTACACGCTCGGCGGACCGCCCAGCCACGCCGCGGCGCCACCGCCGCCCGGCTGCCCCGGGCCCTGGCCCGGTGGTATGACCGGCGGGTGCTGACCCCCGCCGAGGCCCTGGCCCGCATCCTGGCGAGCGCCGCCGAGGTGGCACCGCTGCCCGCCGAGCGGGTGCCCCTGGCCGAGGCGGCCGGCCGGGCCCTGGCCCGGCCGCTGCTCGCCACCCGCGCCCTGCCTCCCTTCCCTGCCGCCACCATGGACGGCTACGCCCTGCGCGCCTGCGACGCGCCCGGCCCGGGCGCCAGGCTCCCGGTGGCCTTCGAGGTGGCTGCGGGCCACCCCTCCCGGCTGGCCCTGCCGCCCGGCGCCTGCTGCCGCATCTTCACCGGCGCCCCCCTGCCGCGCGGCGCCGACGCCGTGGAGATGCAGGAGCAGGTGGCGGCGGCCCGAGACGGCGGCGGCGCCACCTTCGGCCGGGCCGCTCTGGCCGGGCGCTTCGTCCGGCCGGCCGGCGACGACGTGGCCCGTGGTGGGCTGGCCCTGCCCGGGGGTGCGGTGCTGGACCCAGGCGCCATCGGCCTGGCCGCCGCCCTGGGCCACGCCAGCCTGCTGGTGCGCCGGCGCCCCCGGGTGGTGATCCTGCCGACCGGCGACGAGGTGGTGGCGCTGGGCGGCCGGCCCGGGCCGGGGCAACTCTTCGAGTCGAACGGCCACGCCCTGGCGGCGGCGGTGGCGCTGGCCGGGGGGCTGCCGGAGGCGCTGCCTGCGGTGGGCGACGACCCCCGCGCCCTGCGCGCCGCCGTGCGACGGGCCCGCGGCGCCGACCTGCTGGTCACCACCGGTGGCGTCTCGGTCGGCGACCGCGACCTGACCCGGCAGGCGCTGGCGGAGGCCGGCGCCCGCCTCGACTTCTGGCGCGTGGCCATGCGGCCGGGCAAGCCGCTGGCCTTCGGGCGCCTGGGCCGCACCCTGGTCTTCGGCCTGCCCGGGAACCCGGCCGCGGCGCTGGTGACCTTCGAGCTCTTCGCCCGGCCGGCGCTGCGCCGGCTGGCGGGGCTGCCGCTCGCCGACCGGGTGGTGGTGCGCGGCCGCCTGGCCGAGCCCCAGGAGAAGCCGCTCGAGCTGACCGTCTACCTGCGGGTCCGCGCCGTCCGCGTCGGCCGAGAGCTGGTGCTGCAGCCGCTGCGCACCCAGGCCTCCGGCAACCTGACCTCGGCCGCCGGGGTGGGCGGGCTGGCGGTGCTGCCCGCCGGCCGCAGGCGCCTGGCGCGCGGCGCGCCGGTGGACGTGATCCTGCTGCGCGCTCCGGACGCCGAGCCCTAGCCCCCCTCCAGGGCGGGCCGCGCGCCCCGGCCCGTGGCAGGAGGCCGCGGGCGCGCGCCGGGGCGCGGCGCGGGCCCTCGCCCCGCGCCGCCGCGCCGCACCCTTCCGGCCCGTCCGCCCCGAGTGGGCCAGGCGTCACCCAGAGTCAAACGTGACTCACCGTGGTCGACAGGCTGACCTTCTTGTGGTGCCTCCCTCTCGGCCCATGCGTTCCAGGCCCGGGAGTGATATTTCCAAGGCGTGCGTACGTCGTCGGCTGGCATGCCGGCGCGCCCACTCCCGCCCCCCGTTCACCAGGAGTCACCATGGCTGGCCTCGCCGAGAAGTTCACCGACAACCTCAGGACCGAGCGCTTGCGCAAGAAGCTGTCGCAGGAGGCGCTGGCCCACAAGGCCGGGCTCTCGGTCTCGTACATCTCGATGCTGGAGCGCGGACAGCGCACCCCGCCCCTGGACACGCTGGAGATCCTGGCCAAGGCGCTGGGCGTCTCGGCGGTCTCGCTGCTGGGGTAGCGCCCCGGGGCCGGCGCTCCGGCCGGGTCCGCGTGCATCGCGGGCCCGGTTGGACTATCCTGCCGCCTCTTCCCTTCGACGCGAGGCAGGTGCGATGGCGCGCATGGTGATGTGCAAGAAGCTCGGCAAGGAGCTGCCGGGCCTGGGCTTCAAGCCCTTCCCCAACGAGCTGGGCGCCCGCATCTACGAGTCGATCTCGCAGGACGCCTGGAAGCTCTGGCTCGAGCACTTCAAGATGATCATGAACGAGTACCGCCTCTCCCCGGCGGACCCGCGCACGCAGCAGATCCTCTTCCAGCAGGCCGAGCAGTTCTTCTTCGGGCCGGGCGCCGCGGCGCCCCCCGAGTTCAAGCCGCAGTAGCCCCGTCAGCGCGACTGGCAGGCCGGCGGCGCGCCCACCTCGGCGCGCCCGGCCGCCAGCGCCGCCTCCGCCACCGCCCGCTGCACCGCCAGGCGCGGCAGGTCCGGGAGCGCGCCGCCGGCGAAGGCGCTGGCCCAGGCGCGCGCCGCCGCCCCGGCCGCCAGCAGGCGCGCCGGCGCGTCGGGCAGCGCCTCGGCGCCGGGCCCGAGCCGCAGCGTGAAGTCCACCCCGGCCTCGCGCCACTCCAGGGCCCAGGGCCCCTCGGTCTCGGCCTTGTCCCCCAGGTTGTGGCGCAGCGTGGCGCACCCGGCGCCCATCGGCACCGCCTCGCCGCCGCGCCGGCCTCCGCCGCAGGCCCTGGGCTCGTCGCCGCCCCAGCTGGCCGTCAGCGCCACCAGCAGCCCGTGGTCGTGGCGGACCGGACAGCCGGGCATCGCCGGGTCGGGCAGCGGGCGTCCCCGGCGGTCCAGCGGCGGCGCCTCGGCGGCGAAGTCGTAGCGGGCCTCGACGCGCCACACCTCCCCGGCCGGCCGCCCGCCCACCGAGGTGGCGTAGCGCTGCTCCCAGAGCGAGCGGAGGGTGAACCCGCCCATGTGGGCCGGCGGCAGGAGCCGGAGGCGGTCCGAAGGCAGCGGCGCCGCCAGGGCCGCGGGCGCGGCGAGCCAGACGGCCAGGGCCAGGGCGAGGGGGCGCACGGGGCGGGATCCTTACCCGGCCGCGGCCTGCAGCGCCGCCCACAGGGCCTCGACGTGGCGCTGGGTGGTGGCGGCCGAGCCGCAGCTGACCCGCAGCGTCTGCCGGCCCTTGAGCAGGCTGGGCGTGAGGTAGGCCGCGCCGCCGGCGTTGATGGCCGCGGCGATGGCCAGGTTGTGGGCCGTGAGCGCCGCCTCGTCGAGGCCGGGCGGCGCGTGGCGCAGCGTCACCGTCTGGAACGGGACCGGCGCCAGCCGCTCCCACCCGGGCGTGGCGTCCACCGCGGCGGCCAGCCAGCGCGCCAGCCCGAGGTCGCGCCGCAGCCGGGCCTGCAGCGCCTCCACCCCCTCGTCCATCAGGTGGAAGTAGGCCTTGAGGGCGCGGAAGCGCCTCCCCAGCGGGATGCCCCAGTCGCGGAAGTTGGCCACCCGGCCGTCCTGCGCGGTGCGCAGATAGGACGGGGCGGTGCTCATGACCCGGATCAGCAGCTCCGGATCGCGCACGTAGGAGGCGGAGAAGTCGAAGCCGATGCCCAGCCACTTGTGCGGGTTCCAGACCAGCGAGTCGGCCGCCTCCACCCCGGCCCAGAGCGGGCGGCACTCCGGCAGCGCCATGGCGGTGCCGGCCAGCGCCGCGTCCACGTGCAGCCAGAGCCCGTGGCGACGCGCCAGCTCGGCCACCCCGGCCACCGGGTCCACCGCGGTGGTGCCGGTGGTCCCCACCGTGACCACCACCGCGCAGGGGCGCCGCCCGGCCGCCCGATCGGCCAGGACGGCGGCCTCCAGCAGATCGAGCCGGAGGGCGTGGTCCTGGTCGGTGCCGAGGGAGCGCAGGTTGTCGCGCCCGAACCCGGCCAGCATGGCCGCCTTGTCCACCGAGGCGTGGGCCTGGTCGGAGGCGTAGACGGTGAGCGGCGCGGCCTCGGCCTGCAGCCCGCCGCGGTCGCGAGAGAAGCCGGTGGCCCGCTCGCGGGCGCACAGCAGGGCCACCAGGGTGGCCGACGAGGCGGTGTCCTGCACCACGCCGGTGAAGGTCTCCGGCAGCCCGACCAGCTGGCGCAGCCACTCCATCACCACCTGCTCCAGCTCGGTGCAGGCGGGGCTGGTCTGCCAGCTCATGCCCTGCGCGCCCAGGCCGGCGCAGGCCAGGTCGCCGAGGATGGAGGCGTAGCTGGAGTTGGACGGGAAGTAGGCGAAGAAGGACGGGTGGGTCCAGTGGGTGATGCCCGGCAGCAGGTCGCGGTCCAGCGCGGCCAGCGCCTCGGCGGCCCGCCCGCCCTGGCGCGGCGCCTCGCCGGGGAAGCGGGCGCGGACCTGGCCCGGCTCCACCCGGCTCATCACCGGCAGCCCCTCCTGGCGCTCCCGGTAGGCGGCGATCCAGTCGATCAGCTCGTGACCCAGGCGACGGAATTCGTCGGCGTCCATGGCGGGCAGTGTCGTCTCGGGCGGGCCGCGGCGCAACTGCTGCCTGGCTCACGCCCGGTGGCGCCAGGCTTCACTCCTCGCTCGACAGCGTAGGCTCGCCAGGCCGGAGCGCGGACCAGGACCGGACCGCCACGACGACCGCGGGCCTCCGCTACACCCCCCGGAACCGGTCCGTCGCCTCGACGAGCTCGTGCGTGATCCCCGGCTCGTACGAGGCGTGCCCCGCGTCCGGGACGATCCGGAAGTCGGCCTCGGGCCAGGCCCGGTGGAGCGCCCAGGCGGTCTCCATCGGGCAGACGAGGTCGTAGCGCCCCTGGACGATGACCGCCGGAATGCGCCGGAACCGGTCGACCTGGGTGAGCGGCTCGCGCCCGGCGAAGAACCCGCCGTGCAGGAAGTAGTGGCACTCGATGCGGGCGAAGGCGGCGGCCACCTCCGGGTCGCCGAGCTGGGCCGCGTAGCCCTCGTCGGGCACGAGGAAGCTGGTCCTCGCCTCCCACAGGCTCCAGGCCAGGGCGCAGCGCCGTCGCTCCGCCGCGTCGGCCCCGGTGAGCCGGCGGTGGTAGGCGCGGAGCAGGTCGCCGCGCTCGGCCTCCGGGATGGGCGCCAGGTAGTCCTCCCACGCGTCGGGAAAGATGGCGCTCGCGCCCGCCTGGTAGAACCAGTCGATCTCCCACTGGCGCAGCAGGAAGATGCCGCGCAGGACGAGCTCGGTCACCCGCTCCGGGTGGGTCTGGGCGTAGGCGAGCGCCAGGCTGGCGCCCCAGGAGCCGCCGAAGACCTGCCAGCGCTCGATGTCCAGCTCGACCCGCAGCCGCTCCAGGTCGGCCACCAGGTCCCAGGTGGTGTTCTCCTCGAGCGAGGCGTGGGGCGTGCTCTTCCCACACCCGCGCTGGTCGAAGAGGACGACGCGGTAGGCGCGGGGATCGAAGAAGCGGCGCTGCGTGGGGCCGGACCCGAGGCCGGGGCCGCCGTGCAGGAAGACCACCGGCTTCCCCTCCGGGTTCCCGCTCTCCTCGAAGTACAGGTCGTGGAGCGGGGAGACGCGCAGCCGGCCGGTGCGGTACGGCTCGAGCTCGGGGTAGAGGGTCCGCCGCTGGGTCATCGGGGTCCGCCTCCTGGCGTCGGGGACGCTCCCGACCTACTCCGGCCCGGCGGGCCGGTCCAGGCAAAGCGGGCTCGGCGCGCCGGTCCAGGAAAGGCGACGGGCGGCCAGTGTTGGCTGGCCGCCCGCGCTCACGTCGATGATGGTGGACCCGACCGGGATCGAACCGGTGACCTCCTGAATGCCATTCAGGCGCGCTCCCAGCTGCGCCACGAGCCCAGAGATCGTTGTGCTGCTCCCTCACTGCAGGGAGCGCGGTTATTAGCGCGGTCCCGCGCCGGTCGTCAAGCCCGTTCGCGGGCCCCGGCGCAGCGCGGTCGCCGCTACTTCTTGGTGGGCTTCTTGGCGGCGGCCTGGCGCTTCTTGCGCGCCTTCCACTGGCGGCGGCGGACGGACTTCATGCGGTTGTGCTTGCTCTTCGAGTTGGCCATCGTTCCTCCGAAAGGGTCTCCGCGCGTCTCGCCCGGGCGCCCTCCTTAGCACGCGGCCCGTCCAGGCTCCACCCCCTCGCGCCGGCGGCCGGCCGGCGACCCGGACCGGGCCGCCCGGCTACCGCCCCCCGGGCGCCGCCGACGGCAGCCCGACGATGACCTTGCCGTCCACCACCTGGGTCTCGGCCAGCTGGTCGCCCAGGCGCCGGCCCAGCGGCTCGTCGAGGGCGCGCCAGGCCTCGTAGCCGACCACCGGCAGGCCCACCAGGAAGAAGGCCGGCCAGAGCAGCGGCAGGGCCCACAGGGTGGTCGCCAGGGCGAACGGGGCGTTGCGCAGCATCGACTCCTGGAAGCCGGCCGGGGCGCGGGTGGCCGGCACCACCACCTTCACCCCGAAGATCTTCTTGCCGGGCGACTGGCCCTGCATCAGCCCGTCGGCCACCAGCAGGTAGAGGGCCGCCACCACCGGCCCCACGCCCGGGGCGCTGGTCGCCACGCCGAAGGCGATGGTGAAGTCGGCCAGCCGGGCCAGCCCCCGCAAGGTGAGGTCGGCCTTGGGGTAGGGCGCCTCCTCGCGGCGGGGTTCGTCCATGTCAGCGTGAGCGCCGGCGCGAGGTGGCGGACCGGCCGGGGCGCGCCGCGGCCGGCCGGGGCGCGGCGGCGGGCTGGGCCAGGCGGGTGAAGAACAGGTACGCCAGGGCCGGGCGGTGCGAGCCCTCGCGGGTCACGAAGTGGAGCGACTCGAAGGACCAGCCCGCGGCGGCGCGCTCGTTGAGGGCCTGCGCCAGGGTGTCCTCGGCCACCGGGGACACCTCCACCACCTGGTACGGGCCGGGCCCCTCGGTGCTCACCGGCGGCGCCCCGTCAACGTGGCGGCCACGTCGCGGGCGCCGTAGGTGAGGACGAAGTCGGCGCCGGCGCGGCGGCAGCAGAGGAGCGTCTCCAGCATGACCCGCTCGCCGTCGATCCAGCCGCGCTCGGCGGCCGCCTTGATCATCGCGTACTCCCCGGACACGTGGTACGCGCTGAGCGGCACGTCGAAGCGATCGCGGATGAGCCGCACGATGTCGAGGTAGGGCACGGCCGGCTTCACCATCACCATGTCGGCGCCCTCCTCCAGGTCGAGCGCCACCTCGCGCAGGGCCTCCCGCCAGTTGGCCGGGTCCATCTGGTAGGCCTTGCGGTCCTTGGGGATGCCGGGCCCCTCCACCGGGGCGCTCTCGGCGGCGTCGCGGAACGGGCCGTAGAAGGCCCCGGCGAACTTGGCCGCGTAGGAGAGGATGGGCACGTCGCCGAAGCCGGCGATGTCCAGCCCCTCGCGGATGGCGGCCACCCGGCCGTCCATCATGTCCGAGGGGGCCACCACGTCGGCGCCGGCGCGGGCGTGGGCCACCGCCTCCCTGGCCAGCAGGGGCAGGGTCAGGTCGTTGTCCACGCCCAGATCCTGCCCGGGGCCGCCGGCCCTGGGCGCCGTGAGGATGCCGCAGTGGCCGTGGTCGGTGTACTCGCACAGGCAGACGTCGGTCATCACCACCAGGTCGGGGAGCGCCTGCTTCAGCGCCCGCACCGCCCGCGGGATGATGCCGTCGTCGGCGTAGGCGCCGGAGCCGACCGCGTCCTTGGCCTCCGGGATGCCGAAGAGGATGACCGAGCGGACGCCGGCCTCGTAGCCGGCCTGGGCCTCCGCCACCAGCTCGTCCACCGAGAGCTGGAAGACGCCGGGCATGGACTTCACGGGGTTGCGGACCTTCTGGCCGGGCAGCACGAAGAGCGGCCAGACCAGATCGTCCGGCGCGAGGGTGGTCTCGCGCACCAGGCGGCGGAGCGCCTCGGTGCGGCGGAGGCGGCGGGGGCGTTCCTGCGGGAAGGGCATGGGCGATTTCTAGCCCAACCAGGGGCGGCGGTGAAGTCTGGGCCCGGTCAGGGCCGCTCGAGCGGCTCGATGGCGCGCAGCACCAGCCCGCTCTGCAGCCTGGGGGCGAAGAGCGTGCTCTTCTGCGGCATGGTCTGGCCGGCGTCGCCCACCGCCTCCACCTGCCACATGGGGGTGGGGTTGAGCAGGAACCCCACCTGGTGCTCCCCGGAGAGGACCCGGTTGACGGCCTGGCCGGCGTCGCGGACGTAGGTGACGTTCTCCCCCTGCTCCTGGGCCTCGGCCGAGACGCCCAGCAGGTGCTCCAGGACGATGGCGTGCAGCACCGTCACGTCGAGGTCGCGCAGCGTGCGGTCCTCCGGCAGGTGCACGCCGGACAGGTCGGCGTCGTCGCGCAGCGTCAGGATGCGGCCGCGGCGGTCCTCGGCGGTGACCATCAGGAAGGAGGTGGACTTGCCGGCGTGCTCCGAGAGGCGCGAGATGGCCCAGGCGCGCCCCACCGGCTTGAGCAGGCTCTCCTCCACCGGCAGCACCGTGAAGAAGCGCTCCAGGCGCTCCAGCAGGCCGGCCTGGGTGAAGCCCTTCAGGCCGGAGAGGAGCCGGTGGGTCGGGTAGATGACCAGCCCGGGATCGCTCATGGGGCAGAGGAACATGAGGATGTAGTGGTGGCCGCCGAAGTCGGGCAGGCCGGGGTTCTGCGCCTCCAGCCAGCGCCGGTAGACCAGCGCCGTCTCGTAGCGGTGGTGGCCGTCGGCGATGAAGATGCGCTGGTCGCGCACCAGCGCCTGCAGGGCGCCCACCACCGCCGGGTCGCTGGCCCGCCAGACCCGCTGGTGCACCCCGTCGTCGGAGTCGGTCTCCGCCACCGGCTCGGCGGCGCAGGCCAGGTCGAGCGCCCGGGCGGTGGCCCCCGACTCGTCGCGGTAGAGGCCGAAGAGGGGCGAGAGGTTGGCGCCCACCGTCTTCAGGATGGCCAGGCGGTCGGCCTTGGGCGCCACCAGGGTCTTCTCGTGCGGGACGATGACGCCCTCGGAGAACTCGTGCAGCCGCACCGCCGCCATGAAGCCGCGGCGGGTCAGCTGCCTGCCGTCCGGCGACCAGAAGGTCTGCTCCAGCGGGTAGAGGCAGGCGGCCTCGTCCCGGCGCAGCACGCCCTCGGCCTGCCAGGCCCGGAAGTGCTCGGCGGCGCGGGTGTACTTGTTGACCTGCGCCGTGTCGCCCGCGCGGTCCTCGCCGAGGGTCAGGTGCACCACGTTGTGGGGGCTGCGCCGCAGCAGGTCGTCGCGCTGCTCCAGCGAGATGAGATCGTAGGGCGGCGCCAGCAACTGCCCGAGGGCGCGCCCCCTGGCGGCGGCGTAGCGGATTCCTCGGAAGGGGACGAGCTCGGCCATCGGGCGTGCGGACGCTAGATCACGCCCCTGCGCCGCGCAAGGCTCTCGCCGCGGCCCGGCAGGCGCGCTCGCCGCTCCGTCGAGGTGGGCGTTGGCCGGCGGGACCTCACCCCGGCGCTCTCGCCCGACGGGAGGGGCAGCGCGGAACCCGGGTCGGGGGTACGGTCGGGGCCGCGGCGCCCCGCTGCCCGGGTCGCTACTCCAGGGAAACGCCGGCCACCGCCTCGAGGTGCGCCGCCGCCACGGCGCCGGGGCGCAGCAGGCGCAGCCGCACCCCCTCCACCACCACCACCGTGGACGGCAGGCCGCCGGGGGACGGGCCGCAGTCCAGCACCAGGTCGAGGCGCGCCACCAGGGCGGGGTCCAGGTCGGCCGGGCTGGCCGCGGGGGGCGCGCCGGCCAGGTTGGCGCTGGTGGAGACCAGGGCCCCGCCGGCCGCCAGCGCCAGCGCGGCCGCCACCTCGCCCCCGGTCACCCGCACCCCCACCGTGGCGCCGCCGCCGGTGAGCAGCGGGTGCAGCCCAGGTCGGGCCGGCAGCACCAGGGTGAGCGGCCCGGGCCAGCAGGCGCCGGCCAGGCGGCGCGCCAGCGGGGAGAGGACCGCCACCGCCTCCACCTGCGCCAGATCCGCCGCCAGCAGCGGCAGCGGCTTGCCGTCCGGCCGCCCCTTGGCGCGCGCCAGGCGCTCCACCGCCGCGCCGTCGACCGCCAGGGCCCCCAGCCCGTAGAAGGTCTCGGTGGGGTAGGCGATGACCGCGCCGGCGCGGAGGGCGGCGGCGGCCTCGGCGATCCGGCGCGAGCGCGTGGCGTCCACGGTCGGCTCCCCTCCCCTCGTCAGGCGGCCCGGCGCACGGCCAGGGTCCCGACCGCCAGGAAGAGCAGGTCGGGCGTCCAGGCCGCCACCATCGGCGAGAGCCGCCCGGACAGGCCCAGCGCCATGCAGACACCCTGGGCGCCCCACAGCAGCAGCGACACGCCCACCGCCTCCAGCAGCGAGACCGAGACGTGGCCCCGCCGGCTGCGGCGCAGCGCCAGCGCCACGGCCAGGAGCACGCCCGGCACCGCTGAGAGCGGGTAGGCCATCCGGTTGGCGCGCTCCAGCTCGAACTCGGCCGAGGGCTGCCCGAGCCTGCGGCGCAGGTCGATCTGGGTCGAGAGCACCGCGTGGCTGAGCTGGGAGGGGCGGCCCGGCGTCAGCTCGAAGGAGCCGGGCGGCTCGTCGAAGCGGAAGAGCCGCTCGGCCCACCGCTCCACCCGGCTCTCGCCGTCGGGCCCGAAGGTCCGCTCCTCCACGTCGGCCAGGCGCCAGGCCCCATCCTCGGCCGGCTCCATGCGGACGGCGTCCACCCGGCGGGCCAGGTGGAACCCGGGGGTCACCTCCAGCACCGTGACCCGCTCGAAGCCGCCGCCCGGCAGGGCGCCGCGCAGGTGGTAGATGCGCCGGCCGTCGGCCCCGCGGAACCAGCGCTTGGGCTCCTGCCAGGCCATCCAGCGCCGGTAGCTGCCGCCGCGGCCGAAGCGGGTGGCCGAGATCTCCTCGGCGCGCTGCGCCGCGTGCACCCCCACCAGGTCGTGCAGCCCACCCATCACGACGGCCACCAGCAGCGCCGTGGCCACCATGGGCAGCGCCAGCCGCCACGGCCCCAGCCCCACCGAGCGGAGCGCGGTCCACTCGCGGGTCTGGCGCAGGCCGCTGGTGGCCACCGCCGCCCCCAGCAGCATGGCCGCCGGCGCCATCTGCGCCGCCACCACCGCCGCCTTGTTGGCGTAGAGCTCCAGCGCCGCCAGGACCCAGCCGCTGCCGCGGATGACGTGGGCGTTGTCGACGAAGTCCACCACCAGGAACACGGCCACCACGCCCGTCAGGGCCGCCAGGAAGGCCAGGGCCGCGCGGGTCGCCACGTAGCGCGCCAGGATCACCGCACCGCCCCCGGGCCGCGCCGCGCCAGCAGCCAGCAGAGCCCCAGCCCGACCGCCACCAGCACCACCGTGGAGAGCTGCAGCGCCAGGGCGGGCGGCAGCACCCCGCGCTCCGCCAGCACCTCGCCGCCGCGCAGCAGCAGGTAGTGGGCCAGCACCCCCGCCACCGCCGCGCCGATGCCGGCCGCCCGGCCGCCCCGCCGCATGGCGGCGATGGGCACGGCCATCAGGGCGAAGCCCAGCACCGCCAGGGGCGAGGCCAGGCGGCGGTGCAGGGCCACCTCGGCGGCCAGCCGCGCCGGCTCGGGGCGCCCCGGCGCCGGGCGGGCCCGCTCGGCCAGCTCGGCCGAGCTCATGGCCTTGGTGGAGCCCGAGAGGACGTTCTTGTCGGTGATGGCCGTGCCCAGCCCCAGCGAGACCGCGGCGCGCCGGAAGGCGGCCAGCACGTACTCCTCGGCCTGGGCCTCCTCGCGGTGCAGCTCGCCCGCCTCCAGCACCAGCCGCATCTCCTCGCCCGCCCCCACCGGCTCGAGCCGCCCACGCCGCGCCAGCGCCAGCATCGGCGCCGCCGGGTCGGTGCGGTCGGAGATGAGCACGTTGGTCCAGCCCTCCGGCCCCACCTGCTCGGCGTAGACGGTGAACTGGGGGATCTCCTCGAAGAAGGTGCCGGCCCGCACGTTGGCCGTGACGTTCTGCTTGATGAGCTCGTTGAAGCGCAGCTGCGCCTCGCGCAGCCCGGCCGGCTCCACCTCCAGCGAGAGCCAGGTGCCCAGCCCCGCCAGCGCCAGCCCGATGACCACCGGCACCCGCACCAGGCGCACCGGCGAGAGGCCGGCCGCGCCGATGGCCATGATCTCCCGGTCGTCGGCCAGCCGGCCGGTGCCGAGGATGCCGCCCAGCAGGAAGGAGACCGGCATGACGTAGCCGAGGAAGTGCGGCAGCAGCGCCAGCACCACGCCGCCCAGGTCGGCCGCCGAGACGCCGGCGCCGAAGAGGATGTCGGCGCGGGCCAGGATCTGGGTGACCAGCAGGATCTGCACCAGGAACAGGAGCGCCGCCCCGAAGGGCAGCAGGATCTCCTTCGCCAGGTAGCGGTCCAGCCGGCCCACGCGCCCTCCCCCTCCCGGGCCCGCTCAGGTCCCGGCCAGCTTGGCCTGGAGCGCGGCGTCCTTGGCCTCGACCTCCAGGGCCATGCGGGCGCGCTGCTCGCGGACCTTCTCGGCCACCGCCGGGTCGCCCAGCGCCAGGATGCGCGCCGCCAGCAGCCCGGCGTTGCGAGCGCCGGCCTTGCCGATGGCCAGGGTCCCCACCGGCACGCCGGCCGGCATCTGGGCGATGGCCAGCAGGGCGTCGAGCCCCTTCAGGTCGCTGGCCGCCAGCGGCACGCCCAGCACCGGCAGCCCGGTCTCGGCCGCCACCACGCCCGCCAGGTGGGCGGCCGCCCCGGCGCCGCAGATGATCACCTGGATGCCGCGCCCGGCCGCCTGGCGGGCCAGCTCGCCGGTGCGGGCCGGCGTGCGGTGGGCCGAGGAGACGTGCACCTCGCTGTCGACGCCCATCTCGAGCAGCGCCTTGCGGGCCTCGGCCATGACCTCCCAGTCCGAGTCCGACCCCATGAGGATGAGAACCCTGGTGTTCACGTGGTCACCCCGATGTCCTTGCGGAACTGCATGCCGCGGAAGCGCAGCTGGGCCACCGCCCCGTAGGCGCGGCGGGCGGCGTCGTCGAGCCCGGCGCCCAGCCCGCAGACCGTGAGCACCCGCCCCCCGGCGGTGCACAGGCGCCCCTCGGCGTCCCGGGTGGTGGCGCCCTGGAAGACCTGGATGTCGGGGGCGAAGGTGGCCTCGGCCCCGCTGATGTCGTCGCCGGTGGTGACCCGGCCCGGGTAGCCCTCGGCGGCCAGCACCACGCCCACCGCGGCCCGCGGGTCGAGCTCCAGCGGCACGTCCGCCAGGTCGCCCCGGGCGGCCGCCACCAGCAGGGGCACCAGGTCGCTCTTCACCCGCATCAGGATGGGCTGCGTCTCGGGGTCGCCCAGCCGGGCGTTGAACTCCAGCACCTTGGGCCCCTTGGGCGTGAGCATCAACCCGGCGTAGAGCGCCCCGCGGAAGGTGCGGCCCCGCCCCGCCAGCTCGCGCAGGGCCGGCACCATCACCGTGCGCTGCACGTCGGCCAGCTGGTCGGCCGTCACCTTGGGCGTGGGGCAGAAGGCGCCCATGCCGCCGGTGTTGGGGCCGCGGTCGCCGTCGAAGATCCGCTTGTGGTCCTGCGCCGCCGGCAGCATGCGCACCCGGCGCCCGTCGGTGAGGCAGATGCAGCTGGCCTCCGGTCCGCTCAGCTTCTCCTCCAGCAGCACGGTGGCGCCGGCCGCGCCGTGCACCCGGTCCACCAGGATCTCCTGCAGCGCCCTGGCCACCTCCTCCAGCGAGGCGCAGACCACCACGCCCTTGCCGGCGGCCAGGCCGTCGGCCTTGACCACCACCTGGCCGTCGCGCGCCTTGGCCCAGGCCAGCGCCGGCTCCGGCGCCGTGAAGGTGGCGAAGTCGGCGGTGGGGATGCCGGCGGCCCGCATCACGTCCTTGGCGAAGGCCTTGGAGCCCTCGATCTCGGCGGCGGCGGCGGTGGGCCCGAAGGCCAGGATCCCGGCGGCCGCCAGCCTGTCCACCAGGCCGGCCACCAGCGGCGCCTCCGGCCCCACCACCACCAGATCCATCCGCTCCCGACGGGCGAAGGCGGTCAGCCCCTCCACGTCGTCGGACCTGACGGGGACCAGCGTGGCCAGCGTGCCGATGCCGGGGTTGCCCGGCGCCGCGAACAAGGCGGTGACGAGCGGGGACTGGGCGATCTTCCAGGCGAGGGCGTGCTCACGACCGCCCGAGCCGACGACGAGGACGCGCATGGGGCGGGATTTATACCACTCCCGGGCAGCCGGAGTGCCCGCGCAGCACCCCCGCCCCCGCCCCCGCCGAGCCGCTACCGGACGGGCCGGCCCCCGGCGAGGTCCAGCAGCAGGCCCCGCGCCGCCGAGAGCCCGGGGTCCTCGGCCAGGAGTCCGCGGGCCAGGGCCGCCGCCTCGGCGGAGGCCTCCTTGGTGCGGGCCGTGCGGGCCAGGAGGCGCGCCCGGCCCAGCCTGGCCGCGGCCCCGCCCCTGCCAGGGGCGGCTGGAGCCGCAGCGCCGGAGCCGTCGGGGTCCGCCACCCCCCCCTCCTCCTGGGCGGCGGCCGCCGCGGCGGCCCGGGCGGCCTCGGGCAGCCGACCGGCCGCCAGCAGCGCCCGCGCCAGCACCCCGCCCACCGCCTCGGCGCCCGGCAGCCCCTGCGCCGCCGCGGCATGCCGCAGCGCCTCGGCCGGGCGTCCGCGGTCGAGCGCCGCCTGCGCCAGCAGGACCCGCGCGCCCCCGGCGCGGCGGTCCCCCGCCAGGACCCTGCCGGCGTACCGCTCGGCCGCCGGGGCCAGGCCCAGCTCCAGCGCGCAGGCCGCGGCGGCCAGCAGCGCCGTCCGGGCCGCCTCCGGCTCGGCCCGCGCGATCCCCTCGAAGCGGCCGATGGCCTCGAAGATCGCCGCCGGCCCCTCCCAGCACGCCACCGGCTGCCGCCGCAGCCGCCCCTCCACCGGGTCGAGGGCCAGCGCCCGCCGCGCCAGCGCCAGGGCCGGGCCGGTGTAGCCGAGGCGGGCGGCGGCGGCCCCGGCCACCAGCGCCACGGCGGGCTCGCGGGGCGAGGACTCGGCCCAGCCCCGCCAGGCGTCCGCGGCCTCGTCGAGGGTGGCCGACCCGAGCTCGGCCTGCCGGGCCGCCAGCAGCGCCGCCACGGCGGGCCCGCAGCGGTCGCCCACCACCCCGGCCGCCTCGCGCAGGGCGGCCCGGTCCTGGCGCCGGAAGGCCAGCACCGCCGCCTGGTGCTGCGCCGGCGCGCTGGCCGGCACGCGCGCCAGCGCGGCCGCCACCAGGCGGGCGGCGCCGGGGTCGTCGCCGGCGGACAGGGCGAGCGCGGCCCGCAGGGCGTCGATGCGGGCCAGCAGGTACGGGTCGACGGCCAGCGCCGACGCCTCGTCGAGCAGCCGGCCCGCCTCCTCCGGCCGCCCCTCGAGCTGCGCCGCCAGGCGCGCCAGCAGGAAGGCCGGGAGGGCCGCCCTCGGGTCCTGGGCCCGCCAGGCGCGCAGCCGGAGCGACGCCTCGGCGTGCCGCCCGGAGGCGGCCTCCACCTCGGCGGCCAGCTCCTGCAGCCCGGGGTGGGTCGGGGTCAGCGCCAGCCGGGCCTCGGCGTGGGCCAGGGCCCCCTCGGCGTCGCCTCCGGCCCAGCGGGCGCGCGCCGCGGCGGCGAGGAGCCGGCGGTCCTGGGGGTGGAGGGCGGCTGCGCGCTCCAGCGCCTGGGCCGCGGCGGCCGGGTCGCCGGGCAGGAGGGCCAGCCCGCCCGCCAGCGCCGCCGACGAGGCGGCCGTGGCGCCGGCTCCACCGGCGGCGGTCGCGGCGCCGGCCTGGGCGCGGCGCGAGGCGTCCAGCGCCTCCTCCCGGTTGCGCGCCGAGGGCACCAGCAGGAGCAGCCGGGCCTGGGCGCCCATGAGGTCGGACCGGCCCGGGGAGGCCGCCAGGGCCCAGGCCAGCAGGGCGTGCGCCTCCTGGAGCCCCTGCCCGTCCGCCACCTCGCCGGCCCCGTCGGCGAAGGCGGTCGCCAGGCAGGCCACCGCCTCGGGGCGGGCCGCGTCCTGCACCAGCACGGCGCGGCAGGCGGCGGTCGCGAGAGCCACGCCCCCGGGCTGATCGGCGGCCAGCGCCTCGGCGGCGCGGGCCAGCAGCTCGTCGGCGGCGCCGCGCGGCAGGGCCGGGTCGGCGCGCCAGGCGGCCGCGCGCTCCTCCACCGGCGTGGGCGGGCGCGGCGGCGGCGCGGCCGGACAGCCGGCCAGGGCCACGGCGGCGAGGCCTGCCAGCAGCCGGGGCGGGGCCGGGCGCGGGGAGCGGGGGCGCGGCGGGGGCATGCGCCGAGCCTACCGCAGCCCCCCGGCCTCGCGGCTAGTGGCGGAAGTGGCGCATGCCGGTCGCCACCATGGCGATCCCGGCGGCGTCGGCGGCGGCCACCACCTCGGCGTCGCGCATCGACCCGCCGGGCTGGATGATGGCCGTGGCGCCGGCCTTGATGATCTCCTCCACGCCGTCGGCGAAGGGGAAGAAGGCGTCGGAGCCGACGCTGGCGCCGCGCACCGGCAGCTGCGCCTTCATGACCGCGGTCTTGACCGACTCGACGCGGCTGGTCTGCCCGCCGCCGATGGCCACGGTCCGGTCGCCCGCGGCGAAGACGATGGCGTTCGACTTGACGTGCTTGACCACCTTCCAGGCGAAGAGGAGGTCCCGCCACTCCGCCTCGGTGGGGGCGCGCCTGGTCATGACCTTGCAGTCCTCGCGGCGCACCGCCCCGAGGTCGCGGTCCATCACCAGCACGCCGCCGGTGATGGAGCGCAGCTCGCGCCCCTCCTCCGGGCGGCGCCGCCAGCTGGCGCGCGGCTGGCCCAGCCGCGGCGACTCCAGCAGGCGCAGGTTCTTCTTGGCGGCCAGCAGGGCGCGGGCGCCGGGGTCGTAGGCCGGCGCGATGACGCACTCGAGGAAGAGGTCGGTGAGCTCGCGGGCGGCCGCCTCGTCCACCGGCCGGTTGAGCGCCACGATGCCGCCGAAGGCCGAGACCGGATCGCAGGCGCGGGCGCGGGCGAAGGCCTCGCCAGGGGTGGCGCCCAGCGACACGCCGCAGGGGGTGTTGTGCTTGATGACCACCGCGGCCGGGCCCTCGAACTCCTTCACGCCGGCGATGGCGGCCTCCAGGTCGAGGAGGTTGTTGTAGCTCAGCTCCTTGCCCTGCAGGATGCTGGCGAAGGCCACGGTGGGCTCCTCCGGCTCGCGCCCGGCCCGGTAGAAGGCGCCGGCCTGGTGGGGGTTCTCGCCGTAGCGCAGGTCCTGCACCTTGGTGAAGACCGCGCCCAGGGTGGCGGGGAAGTGGGCCGGCGCCGCGGCCGGGGTGGCGCGGGCGGTGAGGTACTCGGAGATGGCCGCGTCGTAGGCCGCCGTGTGGGCGAAGGCCTTCTTCATGAGGTCGAAGCGGGTGGCCTCGGAGAGGGCCCGCCCGGCCTCCAGCTCCTCGGCGACCCGCGGGTAGTCGGCCGGGTCCACCACCACGCCCACGTGGGCCATGTTCTTGGCGGCGCTGCGGACCATGGTCGGTCCGCCGATGTCGATCTCCTCGACGCACTCGGCGAAGGCCTTGCCGGCCGCCACCGCCTCGCGGAACGGGTAGAGGTTCACCACCACCAGGTCGATGGGCGGGATGTCACGGGCCGCCACGTCGGCCTCGTCGGAGGCCAGCCCGCGCCGGTAGAGGATCCCGCCGTGCACCCGCGGATGGAGGGTCTTGACCCTCCCGCCCAGGATCTCGGGGGCCTGGGTGAAGTCGCCCACCGAGGTGACCGGCACGCCGGCCTCGACCAGCGCCTTCTGCGTGCCGCCGGTGGAGAGGAGCTCGACGCCCAGGGCGGCGAGCCGTTTCGCGAAGGGGACGAGACCGGTCTTGTCGGAGACCGAGAGCAGGGCGCGGCGGACCATGGGGGCAACCTCCGGAAGGGTGCCCCGTTTAGCAGCCGCCACCGGCCGTTTCAAGGCCGGCGAGCCAGGTCAGCGCGCGCCGTCGGGTCGGTCGAGCCCGGGCTTGCCGCTGCGGGGCTCGTCCTCGGCGATGGCCCGGAGCTTGAGCAGCCCGCGGGTCTCGACCTGCCGGATGCGCTCGCGGGTGAGGTTCATGATGGCCCCCACCTCCTCCAGCGTGATGCCGCCCTTGTCGGCGACGTCGAGCGCGCAGGTGTGCTCGAGCTCCCAGACCTCCTTGTCCGGGAAGTTGAGCTTGATCGACCCGGTGGACGGGTTCACGTCCAGGTAGAGGTGGTGCTTGCAGGAGATGAACATGCAGGGGCGCGGGCCGGTGGCGCACTCGGCGCGCTCCCGGGGCCGCCCCGCCTCGATCTCCCGCATGACGGCGTCCAGGTCGGGATCCGGCACGCCCGACTGGCGCTGCCGCCGCAGGTCGCGCGCGATCTCCTTGCGCGACATGGTCTTCGACCGACGCCGCTCGGGCGCCTCGCCGTCCACCGGCTCCGACGGGCCCTCGCTCCGCTTCGCTTCGCTCATCCCCGACCCCTTCCCCACCGACCCAAGGCGCCGTCTCCGGCGCCACCTGTCACCGCCCGACGGACGCGGCCCCCGCGCCCGGACTCCGCGACCCGGCGGCCTCCGCCGCCCCGATCGAGGTCACCGCACCACCCACCCGCTCCAGCCGGCGCAGCGCCGCCCTGGCCTCGCGCTCCGCCCGGCCCAGCTCCACCGCGAACTGGCGCCGCCGCGGGTGGACCTTGGCCCTGGCGGCGATGGCGGCCACCAGGTCCGCCAGCCCCTGCTCCACGTCCTCGAGCTGGTTGCGGACCGTGACGAAGCTACCGCGGATGTCCTCCACGGTGTAGCCCTCCGCCATCATCCGCTTGACCAGCGCGATGCGGCGCACCACCGCCACCGGGTAGAGCCCGGTCGAGCCGGTGTGCTTGCCCTTGCGCCCCACCCGCCGGCTCCGCGGCAGCAGCCCGAGCTGCACGTACTTGCGGAACGTCGACGCCGACAGCCGCGCCCCCCGCGCCTCGAAGAGCCGCACCACCTCGCCGCTGGTGATGCCGGCGGCGCGCTCGCGCTCCAGGTGGTCCAGCTCGGCGTCGGAGAGGAAATCCATTCGATCCATGGCTTGAAAATCGGCGTGGGAAAACTTGATTTCGAATTTATGGCATTGAGTGGAGATCGTCAACGACCATCGGTTCGGGTGACGCGGCGGGGCCGTCGCGTGTTCGTGGGACGCCGATCGGCGGATGGAGCTGGCGCGATCGCGGGCACGCCGCGCCGGCGGCCGCGCGCGCGGACTCACCGCGGCGGGTGCCGGCTCAGGCGCGAGGAGGCGGGATGCCGCCGGCCACGGGCCGGCCGGCGCGGGGGCCAGGCGCGCGCGTCAGCGCTGCAGCCTGGGGCGCCACCGGTGCACGCGGCCGGCCTCGACCGTCACCTCGAGCTGGTCTCGGCCGAGATCGTCGTTGGCGGCCTGCAGCAGGTGGTGGCCGGCCGGGAGCTCGAGGTCGATGGGCGTGTCCCCGCGCAGCGCGCCGTCCACCCAGACGGTGGCCAGCGGGATGGGGGCGATGACCAGGCGGCCGACGCCCCGCCGCTGGCCCTCGGCGTCGAGGTCCGGATCGATCTCCAGCGGCCCCGCCGCGCCGCGGCCGGGCGCCGCCAGGCCGCCGGCGCCCGGCGCGGGGGCTCCAGCCGGCGCGGCGGTGGCCGGCGGCCCGTCACCCGCCAGGCCGGCGCGCAGCGCCAGCCCCGCCAGCACGGCCGCCAGCGCCACGGCGGCGCCGCGGGCGGCCAGACGCCCGGCGCCAGGCCGTCCGGCGGCCGACCCGGCCGCGGCCGGAGGAGGCGCCCCGGGCGGCGGGAGCTCCACGGTCCGGGTGGCGGCGTCGGGGCCGGCCGGTTCGCGCTGGCCCGCGCCGGCGGATCGCGCCACGGGCCGCACCGCCGTGGCCGCCGTCGGCGCGCCGGACCCCGCCTCGCCGTCCGGCCAGAGCCGGCGCATGAAGGCCCGCAGGTCGACGTCCTCCGGCGTGCGCACCAGCCCCAGCAGCACCGCGGCCAGGGCCGCCCCGAGCTCGCCCGCCGTGGCGGTCCGCTCGGCCGGGTCGCGGCGCAGCGCGGCCAGCACCGCCGCGTCCAGCGCGCCGGAGACCTGCTCGTTCCAGGCCGAGGGCGGGGAGACCGGCGCGTCTCCCTGGACCGCCGCCAGCGTGGCCGCGTCGCTCTCCCGGGCGAAGAGCCGGCGGCCGGCGCAGAGCTCCCACACCACCACCCCCAGCGAGAAGACGTCGGCGCGGGCGTCCACCGGCTCGCCGCGCGCCTGCTCGGGCGCCATGTAGGCCAGCTTGCCCTTCACCGTGCCCGGGTCGGTCAGCCCGGCCTGGCTCATGGCCCGGGCGATGCCGAAGTCGGCCAGCTTCACCTCGCCCTCGAAGGAGACCAGCACGTTGGGCGGCGAGACGTCGCGGTGCACCAGGCCGAGCGGCCGGCCACCCTCGGTGAGCCGGTGGGCGTAGTCGAGCGCCCTGGCCACCTCGACCCCCAGGTGGAGCGCCCGCGGCAGCCCGAGCCGGGCGCCCACCTCGCGGCAGCGCTCCACCACCCGGCCCAGGTCCCGGCCACGCACCAGCTCCATGGCGATGGCGTGGCGCCCGTCCTGCTCCACCAGCTCGAAGACCTGCACCACGTTGGCGTGGGTGAGGCGGGCCGCCAGGCGTGCCTCCTCCAGGAACATGCGGGCGAAGTCGCTGCGCGCGCCGTGCTCGCCGCGCACCAGCTTGAGGGCCACCTCCTTCTCCACCCCGGCCGGCCCGGCCACGCGCGCCCGCCAGACCTCCGCCATGCCGCCTGAGGCGATGGGCTCGAGGAGCTGGTACCTGCCGAACGCGCGCACGGAGGGTGGATTGTACCCGCGGTCCGGGCGGCGGGCGAGAATGGGGGTGTGGGGTCGCTGTCGAAGCGCCCCCTCACCCCGGCCCTCTCCCCGGGGGGGAGCGGGAGAGCGGAACCGAGGTCGAGGTCGGGGTCGGGGTCGGGGTCGAGGTCGGGGTCGGGGTCGGGGTCGGAGGTCGGGGTCGAGGTCGGGGGTGGGTGGGGGGGGTGGGGGGGGGGGGGGGGGGTCGAGGTCGAGGCCGCCCCGCCCCGGTCGTGAGCCCGGACCGCGCCCGTGTTACACGGGGGGCGTGCTCCCGCTCCTCGCCGCGCTGCTGCTCGCCGCCGCTCCCGACCCGCGCCTCGGGGCGCTCGCCGCCATGGGCGAGGAGCTGGAGCGGTCCAGCGCCAGGCTGGCGCTCGAGGGGTTCGAGCGCCCCTACTACCTGGGCTACCAGCTCCGCGAGGTGTCGTCCCACGAGGTGAGCGGCCGGTACGGCGCCGTGATGGACGACCTGTCGCGCCGCGACCGCACCCTCTTCGTGGAGGTGCGGGTCGGCAGCCACCAGCTCGACTCCTCGGGCAGCGCCGAGGAGGTGCTGGTGCTCGGCGGGGAGCAGCCGACCTGGTACGCGCCCAAGGACGCGCCGCTCGACGACGACCCGCAGGCGCTCCGCAGCGCCCTCTGGCTGCTCACCGACGAGCGCTACAAGGAGGCGCTGGCCAGCTGGTTCAAGAAGCGCTCCCGCCAGGTCTACCGGCGAGACGAGCCCGACCGCGCGCCCAGCTTCTCGCGCGAGGAGCCGTCGCGCCACCTGGACGCCCCCCTCCCCTTCCCCTTCGACCGGGAGCGCTGGCGCCGCGCCGTGCGCGACACCTCGCGGGCCTTCCGCGACCAGCCCCACGTCTTCGACGCGCAGGTCCGGGTCACCGCCGAGAAGCAGGTCCGCTGGCTGGTCACCAGCGAGGGGACCCGGCTGGTCACCGAGCAGGCGCTCTACGCCGTGCACCTGGCGGCGGTGGCGCGGGCCGACGACGGCCAGCTGCTCGACGGCGGGCGCGACTTCTACGCCCCCAGCGAGGCCGGCCTGCCCGGCCCCGCCGCGCTCGCCGAGGCGGCGCGCGCCGTGGCGGCCGAGCTGCTGGCGCTGCGCCGCGCGCCCGCCATCGACCCGTACACCGGCCCGGCCATCCTGGAGCCGGAGGCCACCGGCGTGCTGTTCCACGAGGCCGTGGGCCACCGCCTGGAGGGCGAGCGGCTCGACGACGACAAGGAGGGGCAGACCTACCAGGGCCAGATCGGCCAGCCGGTCCTGCCCGGCTTCCTCTCCATCGTGGACGACCCCACCCTGGCCGCGGCCGGCGGCGTGGCCCTCAACGGCACCTACGCCTTCGACGACCAGGGCGTGCCGGCGCAGCGGACCCAGCTGGTGAAGGACGGCCGGCTGGTGGGGTTCCTGCTCTCGCGCAAGCCGGTGCGCCCCTTCGAGCGCTCCAACGGCCACGGGCGCGCCCAGGGGTCCCGCCAGGCGGTGGCGCGCATGGCCAACCTGGTGGTGGAGTCGTCCAGGCGGCTGCCGCGCGCCGAGCTGAAGCGCCTCCTCATGGAGGAGGCGCGCCGCCAGGGGAAGCCCTACGGCCTGCTCATCCGCGACATCACCGGCGGCAACACCAACACCATGTCGTTCGGCTACCAGGCCTTCAAGGGCACGCCGCGGCTGGTCTCGCGGGTGGACGCCACCACCGGCGAGGAGACCCTGGTGCGCGGCGTGGAGCTGGTGGGCACGCCCCTCAGCAGCGTCAACAAGGTGCTGGCCACCGGCGACGAGGTGCGCGTCTTCAACGGCTTCTGTGGCGCCGAGAGCGGCTACGTGCCGGTCTCGACGGTGGCGCCGGCCGCGCTGGTGGGCGAGATCGAGCTGCAGCGCGTGGCCCGCGCCAGCGAGCGCGGGCCCATCCTGCCGTCGCCGTGGCAGGTCGCGCCACCGAACTCGGTCCCGACCTCGGTCCCGAACTCGGTCCCGACCTCGACCCCGACCTCGACCCCGACCCCGACCCCGACCTCGACCCCGACCTCGACCTCGACCTCGACCCCGACCCCGACCCCGACCCCGGCCCCGACCCCGGCCCCACTCCCACCCCCGAGCCCGACCGCCCCGTGACCCTGCTCCCGCTGCCGCCGCTCGCCGCCGTCCTCCTGCGCCCCCGCCGCGACGCGCTGGCCGCCTTCCTGGCGCTCGGCTGGCGCCCCTGGTCCCGCCCGCCCGGCCTCGACGCCGAGCGCCGTCGCACCCTGAACGTGGATCTCTCCGAGCCCGAGGTCTCGCTCGACGCCGGCGGCACCACCCGCGCGGTGGCCCACCTGGAGACCGACCTGTCCGGGCTGGTGACGATGGTTGAGGTGGTGTCCACCGACCCGGCCGAGCCGGCCCGCGTGGCGGCGGTGCTGCTGGGCGCGGAGCCGGGCGAGCCGCGCACCGGCGGCGGCGCCGCGGCGCGCGAGTGGATCTGGGGACCGGAGGCCGGGGTGGAGGCGCGGGTCGAGGGTGAGCCGGTGCGGCTCTGGATCTGCGCCGAGCAGGCCTACGGCGACCGGCTCTGGCTGGTGGCCACCGTGGTGCGCCGCGCCGGCGACGAGGACTGACCCGGCCGGCCCGGCGCGGGCCGCTGGCTCAGGCGGCGCTGCCGTCCAGCACCGAGGCCACCCAGGCCTGCGCCTGCGCCTCCTCCGGGAAGGGCTTCACCTTCACCGGCCGGTCGCGCAGGGTGTTGGCGACCGAGAAGCCGCGGGTGGCGATGGAGACCCCGGCGTTGCTGGTGACGATGGCCATGGCGGCGATCTTGATGAGCGGATCGCCGGTGATGCCGAGCCAGTAGCTGGGCACCGCCGGGTCCACCATCCTGACGGTGCTCCCCACCACGAAGACCACGCCGACCGGCCTCTGCAGCGAGGCCTCGCGCAGCGCCGCCTCCAGCGCCTTCTGGCTCTCGGGGGACAGATCCTCTGCTGAGGCGTAGCGCACGGTGAAGACGCCGCCCCGGTTCTCGAACGAGCTCATGCCCGAATCCTAGCAGGGGTCGGACGGGCCGACCGGGTCCGGCGCGACCCACCCGGCTGGACTTTCCTGGCCCGGTTGAGGATATCTAGGCCCAATCCGAACAGCAGGACCGGCCGCAGGGCTCACCTCGCCACACCGGCGCAGGCGTGCAGCGGCCATTTCGTCACATGGAGGCGGGATCGCCGCCTCCTCCAGGCAGGCAGGCAGGCCCAGCTCGAGCGGGGGAATCACATGGCGCGCTACATCGGCATCGACGTCGGGGCAGAGGCTATCAAGGTGGTCGAGCTCCGGCGGGAGGGCGGCGCCCTCGAGTGGGTCCGTCGCACCGTCCTGGAGCACCACAAGGAGCCCGGGCAGACCCTGAAGGGCGTGCTGGCCGGCTGGGGCTGGGACCAGGTGGACGGCGCGGCCGTGACCGGCCGCCTCGGGCGCCAGGTGGCGCTGATGCGCGTGCCGGCCAAGCAGGCCCAGGCCGCCGGCTACCGGTTCCAGCACGGCGCCGCCCCGGCCACCATCGTCTCCATCGGCAGCCACGGGTTCTCGGTGCTCGAGCTGCGCGAGGGGGCCGTCGAGGTCTTCCGCGAGAACTCCCGCTGCGCCCAGGGCACCGGCAACTTCCTGCGCCAGCTGGTGGAGCGCTTCGACCTGACCGTGGAGCAGGCCGCCGACCTGGCCGCCGGCGTGGCCGAGCCGGCGCCCCTCTCCGGCCGCTGCCCGGTCATCCTCAAGACCGACATGACCCACCTCGCCAACAAGGGCGAGGGCAAGGACCGCATCCTGGCCGGCCTGCTCGACGCCATCGCCGAGAACGTGCAGGTGCTGGTGAAGCCGCGGGTCTGCCCGGACCGGCTGCTGCTGGCGGGCGGGGTCTCCCGCTCGGTGCGGGTGCGCCAGCACTTCAGCACCTTCGCCGAGCGCCAGGGCATGACCTTCGTGGACCAGCCGGGCGACGACGCGCTCTACCTCGACGCGCTGGGCTGCGCCGTGGCCGCCTCGGAGCACGGCTTCAAGCGGCCGGCCCTGGAGGACCTGATCGAGCCCCCGCTCGAGAGCGACCTGGAGCGGCTGCCGGCGCTGGGCGCGGCGCTGCCCAAGGTGCGGCGCATGCCGGTCGCCCCGGCCCGCGAGTGGGAGGGGCCGCGCGACGTCATCCTGGGCTTCGACATCGGCTCCACCGGCTCCAAGGCGGTGGCGCTGGACCTCGAGTGGAAGGAGCCGCTCTGGGAGGGCTACCTGCGCACCAACGGCGACCCCGTCAGCGCCGCCCAGGCGCTGATGCGCCAGTTCCTGGAGGGGCCGGCCGGCCTGCACCGGGTGCGCGGCTTCGGCGCCACCGGCTCGGGGCGCGAGATCGTGGGCTCGCTCCTCTCCACCTGCTACGGCTGCGACTCGGTCTACGTGCTCAACGAGATCGCGGCCCACGCCACCGGCGCGCTCCGCCTCGAGCCGCGCGTCGACACCATCTTCGAGATCGGCGGGCAGGACGCCAAGTACATCCGCCTGGCCGAGGGCCGGGTGGTGGACGCCGCCATGAACGAGGCCTGCTCGGCCGGCACCGGCTCCTTCATCGAGGAGCAGGGCAAGCGCTTCAGCGGCATCGAGAACATCGTGCAGCTCGGCGCCGAGGCGCTGGGCGCCAGCGAGGGCGTGGCCCTGGGGCAGCACTGCTCCATCTTCATGGCGGAGATCATCGACGAGGCGGTGGCCGGGGGCGTGCCCCGCGAGCGCATCGTGGCCGGAATCTACGACTCGGTCATCGCCAACTACCTGAACCGGGTGAAGGGGAGCCGCTCGGTGGGCCAGGTCATCCTGTGCCAGGGCATGCCCTTCGCCTCCGACGCGCTGGCGGCGGCGGTGGCGCGCCAGACCGGGGCCGAGGTCATCGTGCCGCCCAAGCCCGGCCTGATGGGCGCCATCGGCATCGCCCTGCTGGCGGCCGAGGACCTGCCGGTGGCCACCGCGGCCCCTGCCGACGGCCGCACCTTCCTGACCGCCCGCATCGACCGGAAGGACAGCTTCGTCTGCACCTCCACCAAGGGCTGCGGCGGCGCCGGCAACAAGTGCCGTATCGACCGGCTCACCACGGTGGTGGCGGGCGAGACGCAGCGCTTCACCTGGGGCGGCAACTGCTCGCTCTACGACCGCGGCACCCGCAAGAAGAAGCTGCCCGACCTGGCGCCCGACCCGTTCCGCGAGCGGACCGCCCTGGTGCACCAGCTCATCGCCGAGGTGAGCGGGCGGCGCGGCGGGAAGCTGGTGGCCATCACCGACGAGTTCCAGCTCAAGGGGCTCTTCCCCTTCTACGCCACCTTCCTGCACCGCATGGGGCTGGACCTGGCGGTCTCCACCGGCGCGGACCGCAAGGCCTTGAAGCGCGGCATCGAGGAGGGCAACGTGCCCTTCTGCGCGCCCATGCAGCAGTACCACGGGCTGGTGGCCGCCATGGCCGACCAGAAGCCGGACTGGCTCTTCCTGCCCATGCTGCGCGAGATCCCCCGGGTCGCCCAGGAGCGCACCTCGCAGGTCTGCCCCATCGTGCAGGCGGCGCCGGACATGCTGCGCTGGGACCTGGGCGAGGCGGCCGGGGCCACGGTGCTCTCGCCGGTGGTGGACATGGGCCCGGGCTTCCTCGACTCGCCGGCCTTCCTGCAGGGCTGCGCCTGGCTGGCGGAGAAGCTCGGGGTGAGCAGCTGGCGCGAGGCCTGGACCGCGGCCCGCGCCGCGCAGGCCCGCTTCGACGAGCAGGTGCTGGCCCAGGGCCAGCGCGCCCTCGACTTCTGCCGCGAGCAGGGCGTCACGCCGGTGGTGGTGCTGGGGCGCAGCTACACCATCCACAACGACGTCCTCAACTCCAACGTGCCCTCCATCCTGCGCGAGCAGGGGGCCATCGCCATCCCGGTGGACGCCCTGCCGGTGCCCGACGACGCGCCCATCTTCGACGACATGTTCTGGGGCTACAGCCAGCGCATCCTGCGGGCCGCCTGGCACATCCGGCGCACCCCCGGCCTGTACAGCATCTTCTGCTCCAACTACTCCTGCGGCCCGGACAGCTTCACCGTCCACAGCTTCACCTGGCTGATGGAGGGGCGGCCGCTGGCCATCATCGAGACCGACGGCCACGCCGGGGACGCCGGCACCAAGACCCGGGTGGAGGCCTTCCTGCACTGCGTGCGCGAGGATCAGCGCGCCACCCGGGCCGGCGTCGCGCCGGATCCGGCCGGGCTGCAGGTGGCCCCGCAGACCATCCGCGACATCGCCGCCGCCAAGCACCGGGTCCTCATCCCACCCATGGGGCCGGAGGCCGAGGCCCTGGCCGCGGCGCTGCGGGGCCTGAAGGTGCCCGCCGAGGTCATGGCCCAGCCCACCCGCGACACCCTGCGCATCGGGCGCCGCCACACCTCGGGCAAGGAGTGCCTGCCCCTGACGGTGACCCTGGGCAGCGTGCTGGAGCGCATCGAGCAGCAGAAGGACTCGCCCGAGAAGTTCGTCTTCTTCATGCCCGGCTCGGACGGCCCCTGCCGCTTCGGCGCCTACCGCCAGCTGCACAAGATCATCCTGGACCGGCTCGGCTGGGGCGACCGGGTCTCCATCTGGTCGCCGCCCTTCGGCGACTACTTCCAGGGGCTGCAGCCGGGCTTCGCCTCCATCGCCTACGTGGGCTTCTGCGCCTTCGGGGCCCTCTCCGAGGCCCTGCACGACGTGCGCCCGGTGGAGACCCGCACCGGCGCGGCCGAGGAGATCCACGCCGCCGCCACCCGGCGCGTCTCGCAGCTCATCGAGCAGGCCGCCGCCGGCGACCTCTCGGGCGCCCGGGTGCTGCTGGAGGCCACCACCGGGCGGCTCTGGGGCATCCCGGCGGCCGTCAAGGAGGCGGCCCGCGAGCTGGCCAGCGTGAAGTCGCGGCGCGAGGTGCCCAACGTGCTGGTGGTGGGCGAGATCTACGTGCGCTGCGACCCGTTCTCCAACGACTTCATCACCCGCCAGCTGGAGCGGCGCGGCCTGCGGGCCCGCACCGAGCCGGTCTCCGAGTTCATCCAGTACTCCGACTACATCGCCTGGAAGCGGGGCTGGAAGAAGGGGCTGGGCGACCGCATCGACAAGTTCGTGCGCGACCGCATCGCCGGGGTGGTCCACCACGCCGTGGCCGAGCCGCTCGGCCTGCCCGACGCCCCCTCCATCGAGGAGGCGGTGGACGCCGGCTCCCCGTACGTGCGCGACCAGGTCGAGGTGGAGACCCTGCTCACCATCGGCGTGCCGGTGCGGGCCTGGCGCCGCAAGGAGATCGACGCGGTGGTCAGCGTGGGGCCGCTGGAGTGCATGCCCAACAAGATCGCCGAGGCGCAGTTCTGCCACGTGCAGGAGCAGGAGGGGCTGCTCTCCCTGACCCTCTCGCTCAACGGCGACCCGGTGGACCCGGAGACCCTGGACAACTTCGCCTTCGAGGTGCACCAGCGCTTCCGCCGGGCCCGGCAGGCCGGGCCCCAGCCCGAGGCCGCGGTGCCGGACGCCGCGCTGGCGCCGGCCCCCGCCGAGGGCTGAGGGGCCGCCCCCGGGGCCCCGGGGCGGCGCCGGCGCCCGGTCGCCGCCCCGCGGACGCCCCGCGGACGCCCCAAGGTGTGGCCCGCGGCCGCGCCCGGCCCTATGACTCCCCCGCCCCGGCCCCCGCCGGGCGCGGGAGGAATCCAGCATGACCGTGTTGCCCCGGCCCGCCGACCGGCACGCCGACGAGGAGCCGTTCGACGTCCATCACCAGCTGCAGGGCGCCATGATCGACGCCTACGAGGCCGCCCTGCTGGACGGCGCCAGCCAGGGCCTGGCGGCCGACACCCTGGGCCACCTGGTGGACTTCACCGCCGTGCACTGCCTGGAGGAGGAGCGCTTCATGCTGGCGCAGGGCTACCCGGGGCTCGACGGACACCGGGCCGCCCACGCCGCCCTGCTGACGCAGCTGCGGGAGCTGGAGATCGAGGCGCGCGGGGCCGACCAGCAGCTGGCGCTGGGGGCGGTGCCCGGGCTGCGGGGCTGGCTGCTGGACCACGTGGAGGGGCCAGACCGGGCCCTCTCGGCGTGGCGCGAGGGTCAGCGCCTCCAGCCCTGAAGGACCACGTAGCGGCGGAAGTCGGCCGTGAACTCCTCGGCCCCGATGCCGACGGCCTCGCGGAAGGCGGTGGTGAAGGTGGCGCCGCCGTGCATCCGCTCCAGGATCTCGCGGGCCTTCTCCTCGCCGTAGCGCTCCAGCAGGAAGCTGAAGGCGTGGTGGGCCGCGCCGTACACCACGTCGTCGCGCTCCTGGTAGAGCTGCTCGTAGTTGGCCAGCGGATCACCCTCCGGGAGCTTGCCCGTGGCGGCCCGGGCCAGCGCGCCGGGCGCCGGCCCATCCCCGCGCTCACCGTCGCCGGCCCCCACCACGGCGCGGTGGTAGAAGCGCCACAGGTCGCGCAGCGTGCCGCGCTTGTACCCCTGGCCGGCGGTGTGGCTGGCCATCCCTTCGCCGAACCAGAGCGGGATCCCCTTGAACGACCAGCTCCACTCGGTGCCGGCGCGCTGGTAGACGGCGCAGTGGGTCAGCTCGTGCGCCAGGAGCTCGACCAGCCGCTTGCGCTGCCCCCCCAGGGTCCAGCTGGAGGGGTCGGCCAGCCGCACCGGCCAGCTGGCCGGCGACTGGAGCTGCACCGTGGCGTACTTGGCCCAGGCGCGCAGCCACGGGTAGCCCGGCCGGTCCACCGCCTCCTCCAGCGCGGCGTGGGTGGGCTGGAGCGTCAGGGTGATGGGCTCCGGCAGCCCGCCCCAGCGGGCCGTCTGCGGGATGGCCACCGCCAGCGCCTCGACCACCAGCGCCGCCGCCCGGGCGTCCTCCGGCTGGTAGAGGACCCGCACCTGGGCGTCGCCCACCCGCACGGTGGTGGCGCGCGGCTCCCCGCTCGACAGCCGGGGGGCGCAGGCGGCCAGGAGCCCAAGGACCAGGGCGGCGGCGAGGCGGGGCACGGGCGGTACCTACCCCTCCCCACCGGGGGACGCAAGCCCCGCCAGCCCCAGCAGGAGCGGCGCCACGCCGGTGAGGTCGCGCACCTGCCCGACCCGCGCCGCCGCCGGGCCGAAGCAGAGCAGCGGCACGGGCGCCAGGGTGTGGTTGCGGGTGGAGAGGTCCTCCAGGTTGCCGTGGTCGCTGGTCACCACCAGCGAGTCGGCCGGCCCCAGGCCGGCCACCAGCGCCCGCAGGAAGGCGTCGAGCCGCCCCAGCGCGTCCAGCGCCGCCGCCATGGAGCGGGCGTGGCCGGCCTCGTCGGTCTCGAAGAACTCGAAGGCGGCCAGGTCGTGGCCGGCCGCCATGGCCAGCAGGAGCGCGGCCGCCTCCTCCGGCGTGCGGCGCGGCAGGTCGAGGCCCAGCTCCCCGGCGCGGCGGCCGGTCAGGTCGTGGGTCAGCCCACGGCCGGCCCGCGCGTCGGCGAAGGTGCGGAAGGCGCCGCCGCCGGCGGCGTAGGCCACCGTGGTGGCGGAGGGACGGGCGCGCCGGCGCAGCGTGAACTCCGGCTCGCCGGGCGCCTCGAAGCCCAGGGCCTGCAGGTAGGCCACCGGGTAGGCGTTGGCGAAGGTGAAGCGGCGCCCGCCCGCGGCCAGCCGCCGGTAGAGCGAGCGGCGGCCCAGGAGCTCCCTGAGCGCGGGGTTGGGGAAGCCGAGCAGGTGCCGCCCCAGCAGCGCCGGGGCGTTCTCGCCGGTGAGGATGGTGGCCTGGCCGGTGGCCGACTGCGGCCGGCCCTCCACCCCGAGCCGCGCGTCGAGCAGGCCGGCCCGACCGCCACCCGGCAGCGGGGCGCCGCTCCCGTCCAGGAAGCGGGACAGGAGGAAGTCGCCGCGCGCCAGCGGGTTCAGCGCCGGGTCGGGCGCGCCGGCGCCGACGCCGTCCACGAAGACGAAGAGGACCGTCACCGGGGGATGATAGCGGACCCGCCTGGCCCGCACCCCCCGGCGTGCCCGAGCCCGGCGTGCCCGAGCCCGCCGCCGCGCCCCCGCTGGCCCCCCAGCGGCCGGCCTGGCCGCGTCGAGACGCCACCCCCCGGCGCGCCGCGGCGGCGGTAGACTCCCGGTCCGAGCCTCCCCAGATGCCCCGCCTCGACGACCCACGCTTCGCCCCGGACTGCACCATCCACGTGGACGGCGTGGCGGTGCCGGCCCGGGCGGGTGAGCCCATCGCCGCGGCGCTGCTGGCGGCCGGCCGGCCGCTGCTGGCCCGCAGCCACAAGTACCACCGGCCGCGCGGCCCCTTCTGCCTGGCCGGCTCCTGCCAGGCCTGCCTGGTCCGGGTGGACGGCCAGCCCAGCGTCCGGGCCTGCCGCACGCCCTGCCGCGACGGCCTGGAGATCGCCACGCAGCACGCCTTCCCCACGGCCGCCCACGACCTGCTCGGCGCCATCGACCTGGCCACCCCCTTCGGCCTCGACCACCACCACCTGGGCACCTGGAGCCGCACCGCCGACCGGCTGGTGGTGGCCTTCTCCCGCCGGCTGGCCGGCCTGGGGAAGCTCCCGGAGGGCGTCCCGGCGACGCCGCGCACCCCCGCGGCGGAGGCGGTCGACGCGCTGGTGGTCGGGGCCGGTCCAGCCGGGCTGGCCGCCGCCGAGGCGCTCGCCCGGGGCGGGCGCCGCGTCCTCCTGGCCGACGGCGAGGCCGTGGCCGGGGGCCGGCTGCGCTGCCGCTACGACCTCGAGGACGACCTCGAGCTGGCCTGGGCCGCCGGCCTGGTGATCGGCCTGGGCGACGCGGGGTGCGAGGTGGCGCTGGGCGCCAGCGTGCTCGGCCTGTGGCGCGACGGCGGCGCGGTGGTGGCGCTGCTGTCCGAGGACGGGCCCGTCCCCCGCCTGCGCCTGGTGCGCCCCGGCGCGGTGGTGCTGTGCGCCGGCGGCACCGCCGTGCCGCCGCGCCTGGAGGACGGCGACCGGCCCGGGGTGCTGTGGGGGCGCGGCCTGGCGGTGGCGCTCGCGGAGCACGGCACCGTGCCGGGCCGGCAGGCCGCGGTGCTGGGCCAGGGCGCCGAGGCCGAGGCGCTGGCCGCCTGCCTGGCGGCCGCGGGCATGGCGGTGGCCAGCGTCGGGGCGGCCGCCCGGGTGCTGGGGCGTGGCCGGGTCTCGGGCCTGCGGCTCGACGAGCACCGCACCCTCGCCTGCGACACGGTGGCGGTGGTGGCGCCGCCGGCGCCGGCCACCGACCTGGCCCGGCTGCTCGGCGCCGAGGCCCGCTTCGACGAGGGGTGCGGCGCCTTCGCCCTGGTGGTGGACGAGGCCGGCCGCACCGGGGTGCCCGGCCTGTTCGCCGCCGGTGAGGTGACCGGCGCCATGGGAGCGCTGCGCGCCGCCGAGCAGGGCCGGCGCGCCGGGGAGGCGGCCCGTGGGTAAGACGCTGCTGTGCGGCTGCGAGGACGTCACGCCCGAGGAGGTGCAGCGCGCCTTCGCCGCCGGCCACCGCGACCTCGAGTCGGTGAAGCGCTACACCGGCTTCGGCACCGGGCCGTGCCAGGGGAAGAGCTGCCTGGCGCTGGTGGCCCGCGAGCTCCTGCGGCTGGGCGCCACGCCGGGCGAGGTGGCCCCGTTCACCTCGCGGCCGCCGCGGCAGCCGGTGGCCCTGGGCACGCTGGCCGCGCTCGATCCGGCCAGCCTGCCGGCGGGGGCGGACGGGATCCCGCCCGAGGCGCCGCCGGCCCGGCCCGGCGAGGGAGCGCTGCCCCCCCTGCCCGCCCGCGCCGACGTGGTGATCATCGGCGGCGGCGTGGTCGGGCTGGCGCTGGCCTACGAGCTGGCGCGGCGCGGCACCACCGACGTGCTGGTGCTGGAGCAGGCCTACCTCAACTTCGGCGCCTCCGGCCGCAACGGCGGCGGGGTGCGGGCCCAGTGGTCCACGCCGACCCTCATCGACCTGGCGCGCCGCTCGCTGGCGCGCTGCGACGGCCTGGCGGTGGAGCTGGGCATCAACGTCTGGTTCCGTCGCGGCGGCTACCTGTTCCTGGCGCCCACCCGGGAGCACGTGGCGCGGCTGGAGCGGAACGCGCGGCTGCACGCGGCCCACGGCCTGCGCACCCGCATCCTCACGCCGGCCGAGGCGGTGCGGGTGGCGCCGGCGCTCGAGCCGTCGTGCTTCCTGGCGGCCTCCCACAACCCAGACGACGGGGTGGTCTTCCCCTGGCCCTTCCTGTGGGGCTACGCCACCCGGGCCGAGGCCCTGGGCGCGAAGGTCCGCACCTTCACCCGCGTCACCGGCTTCAGGGCCAGCGGCCCCGCC
Organism: Anaeromyxobacter sp.; assembly: GCA_016718565.1. Classification (NCBI taxonomy): domain Bacteria; kingdom Pseudomonadati; phylum Myxococcota; class Myxococcia; order Myxococcales; family Anaeromyxobacteraceae; genus Anaeromyxobacter; species Anaeromyxobacter sp. The sequence continues at coordinate 490,531 of JADKCZ010000018.1, forward strand.
CTCACCCACGTCGAGACCGACCGGGGCGCGGTGGCCTGCGGCCTGGTGGTGAACGCCGCCGGCGCCTGGTCGAAGCAGGTGGCGGGCCTGGCCGGGCTGGCCACCCCGAACCGGCCCACCCGCCACGAGATCCTGGTCTCCGAGGCGCTCGAGCCCTGGCTCGACCCGCTGGTCTCGCTGCTCGGCACCGGCCTCTACTTCTCGCAGTCGCAGCGCGGCGAGCTGGTGGGCGGCATGGGCGATCCCGCCGAGCCGGAGGGGGTCAACCAGGGGTCCACCCTGCGGTTCCTGGCCCGCTTCGCCCGCGCCGCCACCCGCCTGGCGCCGCGCCTGGCCGGGGTGAAGGTGGTGCGCCAGTGGGCCGGCTGCTACGACGTGACCCCGGACAACAACCCCATCCTCGGGCCGGCCGGCCACGCCAACTTCTTCCAGGTCCACGGCCTGGTGGGGCACGGCTTCATGATGGCGCCGGCCCTGGCCGAGGACTGCGCCGACCTGATCACCGGCCGCGGCCGCCACGAGCTCTTCGACCGCTTCCCGCTCTCCCGCTTCCAGCAGGGCGGCGCGGTGCGCGAGGACTTCATCATCGGGTAGGATGTCGCCCCTATGGCACTCGGACAGACCATCGCGTTCATCGGCGCCGGCAACATGGCGGAGGCCCTCGTCAAGGGGCTGCTCCGCGCCGGCGTGGCCGCCCCGCAGGAGATCGTCTGCACCGACCGTCGCCCGGAGCGCGGGCCGGAGCTGGCGGCGCGGTACGGCGTGCGCGTCACCCAGGACAACCTGGCGGCGGTGCGGGAGGCCGGCGTCATCGTCCTCTCGGTGAAGCCGCAGGTCATGGAGAAGGTGCTGGCCGAGATCGGTCCGGCGCTGGACGCCTCCAAGCTGGTGATCTCCATCGCCGCCGGCATCCCCATCGTGGCCATCGAGCGCAAGGTCGGGCACGGCGTGCGCGTCATCCGCACCATGCCCAACACCCCGGCCCTGGTGGGCGCCGGGGCCACCGCCCTCTCCCCGGGCGAGCACGCCACCGAGGCCGACCTGGTCCAGGCCCGGGCGCTCTTCGACGCCATCGGCATGACCGTGGTGGTGGACGAGCCGCTGCTCGACGCGGTCACCGGCCTGTCCGGCAGCGGCCCGGCCTACATCTTCCTCATCATCGAGGCGCTCTCAGACGGCGGCGTCAAGGCCGGCCTGGCGCGCGCCCAGGCCCAGGAGCTGGCGGCGCAGACCGTGTACGGCTCGGCCAAGCTGCTCATCGAGACCGGCGAGCACCCGGGCCGGCTCAAGGACCAGGTCACCAGCCCGGGCGGCACCGCCATCGCCGGCCTGCACACGCTGGAGGCCGGCGGCCTGCGCACCACCCTCATGAACGCGGTGGAGGCGGCCACCAACCGCTCGCGCGAGCTGGGGAAGAGGTTCCTGGAGCAGGACGAGGACTAGGCCGCCGCCGGCCCCGCGCCGCTACTCGGCGGTCTCGCAGGAGCCGTAGCCGCAGCGCGCGCAGGTGGCGCACCCGCCGCTGCGAGAGAGCGGCCCCTGGCAGGCCGGGCAGCGCTCCGCGGCGGCCCCGCTCACCAGCACCTGCTGGTCGCGCGAGCCGTCGCGGTAGACGGTCAGCCCCTTGCAGCCCAGCTCGAAGGCCAGCTGGAAGCAGCGCGCCACCTCGTCCACCGTGGCCTGGCTCGGCAGGTTGACGGTCTTGGAGACCCCGTTGTCGACGAAGCGCTGGAAGGCGGCCTGCATGCGCACGTGCGCCTCGGGCGCCACGTCGTGGGCGGTGGCGAAGCGGCGCGCCACCGGCTCCGGCACGCCGGCCACCCCGCGGGCCCGGCCGGCCGCCCGCACCGCCGGCAGCGCCGCCGCCGCGCCGGCCGCCTCGAGGGCCGCCGCCAGCGCCGGGTGCTCCTCGGGGAGCTCGGCGCCGTCCAGGGCGTGGCGCACGTAGGCCAGGGCGAAGAGCGGCTCGATGCCCGAGGAGCAGCCGGCGATGAGGGCCAGGGTGCCGGTGGGCGCCAGCGTGGTCACCGTGGCGTGGCGGCGTGGCCGGCCTCCCGCCGCCGCCAGGGCGCTGGTGGGGAAGCCCGGGAAGGGGCCGCGCTCGCCGGCCAGCCGCTGGCTCTCCTGGTGGGCCTCGCGCCGCACGAAGCCCATCACCCCGGCCGCCAGGTCGAGCGCCTCCGGCGCGTCGTAGGGGATCCCCAGGCGGATCAGCAGGTCGGCCCAGCCCATCACCCCCAGGCCGATCTTCCGGTTCCGGGCGGAGATGGCGGCGACCTGCGGCAGCGGCCAGGTGTTCACCTCGAGCACGTCGTCCAGGAAGCGGACGCCGTCGCGGACGCAGCCGGCCAGCCCGTCCCAGTCGACCTGGCCGCCCGCCTCGAAGCGGGCCAGGTTGACCGACCCGAGCGTGCAGGCCTCGAAGGGCAGGAGCGGCTGCTCGCCGCACGGGTTGACGGCCTCGAACCGGCCCAGGTCCGGCGTGGGGTTGCCGGCCTCCACCCGGTCGAGGAACACCAGGCCGGGCTCGCCGCCCGACCAGGCCGCCGAGGCGATCCGCTCGAGCAGCGCCCGGGCCGGCATCCGCCGCACCACGCCGCCGGTGGCGGGGTGCAGGAGGGGCCACTCGCGACCGCCCGCCGCCGCCTCGAAGAGCGCGTCCGGCGCGGCCACCGAGACGTTGAAGTTGCCCAGGCCGGGCCCGCGCTTGGCGTCCACGAACTCCAGGATGTCCGGGTGGGCGGCGTGCAGCACCGCCATGTTGGCGCCGCGGCGCACCCCGCCCTGCTTGATGATCTCGGTGGCGCCGTCGAAGACGCGGATGAAGGAGAGCGGCCCCGAGGCCACCCCGTGGGTGGTCCGCACCAGATCGCCGCGCGGGCGCAGGCGCGAGAAGGAGAAGCCGGTGCCGCCACCGGACTGGTGGATGAGCGCCGCCCACTTGAGGGCGTCGAAGATGGCGGCCAGGTCGTCCTCCACCGGCAGGACGAAGCAGGCCGCCAGCTGGCCGTGGGGCCGGCCGGCGTTCATCAGGGTGGGCGAGTTGGGCAGGAACTCCAGGGCCGCCAGCCGGGCCTCGAAGGCCTCGGTCCACCGGCCGCGCTGGCGCGGCGCCTCGGCCCGGGCCACCGCCTCCGCCACCCGGTGGAACAGCCCGGCCGGGGTCTCCAGCGGCTGGCCGGCCTCGTCGCGCAGCAGGTAGCGCCGGGCCAGCACCTGGCGGGCGTTCTCGGAGAGGGCCACCATGCGCGGGATCCTAGCGGCTCCGGGCCCTGTCCGCCGAGGGCGCGCCCCATCCCGGCCACCCGCCCGGGCCGAGCCCGGGCCGAGCCTTGTGCGGGCCAGCGGCCCGTGCGAATGGAAGCCCATGCGCCCCTCGCCCCCTGCCCTCCCCCGCACCGCACCCGCGCCCCGCCGCACGCTGCGCCGGGCCGCCCCGCTGCTCGCCGCCGCCCTGGCCGCCCTGGCCGCCTGCACGCCCCGGGTGGTGGTCCCCGACGCCGAGCGGGAGCGGACCCGGGCGGCGCTCGACGGCCAGCAGCGCTACCTGCGGGTGGCGGTCACGGTCCACCGGCTCTTCGGCGACGGCTCCAGGCGCCTCCTGCTCGACGCCCCGGCCGGCGAGGTGGACCTGCTGCGCGGGGCCAACGACGAGCGGCTGGCGCCGCCCCCGGCCGAGCTGGTGCTGCCGCCGGGCACCCCGGTGCGGGTCGAGCAGGTGGAGTTCCCGACCGGCATGGTCATCGCGCGACGGGTGGTCATGTCGCCCCGCTACCACCCGTGGGTGCTGCTGGCGGTGCCGGGCGACCCGCGCCCCCACGTGCTGGTCCTCCCGCAGACCACCGCCACGGCCGCCGACGCGGTGGCCGAGGTGGAGCGGGTCCTCACCGCCGACGACCCGAGCCCGGCGCTGGCGGCCCTGACGGCCGAGCAGCGCGCCGCGGTGCTCCGCAAGGAGCTGGTGGAGGGGCTGCCGGCCGCCGCGGTGGAGATGGCCTGGGGCCTGCCGGAGCGCAAGCGCATCGACCGCCCGGCCGGGACCGAGGCCTGGGCCTGGCCGGAGGGTCGGCGCTCGGCCTGGCTGCAGGACGGCCGCCTGGTCCGCTGGGAGCGGCAGCCCTAGCGCCCGCCCCCGCAACCCTGGCGGCTCCGCCCCTCCCCTGGCCGCGCCGGTCGGGGTGTCCAGCGGGCGGGACCCGAGGTAGCCTGCCGGCTCCACGCGCGGCGGCAGCCGGAGGGGTCGGACCATGAGCGGCATCGTGAAGTTCGGTGAGGACGTCGAGGGCTATCGCATCCCGGTGCTGAACGAGCGGGAGATCCGGGCCGCCGCCGGGATCCTCTTCGCCCTCATGTTCGCGGCCATCGCGGGGGCGGTCCTCAAGGGGAGCTTCGTCCTCCTCAAGTACGCCATCGCCGTCTTCCTGCCCGACATGCTCCTCCGGGTCCTGGTGAGCCCGCGCTACGCCCCCACGCTGATCCTCGGTCGGCTCATCGTCCGCAACCAGGTGCCCGAGTACGTCGGGGCCCGCCAGAAGCGGTTCGCCTGGATCCTCGGCGTGGCGCTGGCCACGGTGATGTTCGTCCTGGTGAACGTGCTCAACACCTTCAGCCCGATCACCGGGATCATCTGCCTCCTCTGCCTGGTGTTCCTCTTCTTCGAGTCGGCCTTCGGCATCTGCCTGGGCTGCAAGCTCTACGCGCTGGTCGCCCGGCAGAAGCCGGAGTACTGCCCCGGGGAGGTCTGCGAGGCGGGGGCGCGGCAGGAGATCCAGCGCACCACGCCGGCCCAGCTCCTGATCCTGGTCGGGCTGGTGGCCTACGTGGTCCTGGTGGCGGTGCTCTTCCACGCCGGCTTCGGCGTCGCGCCGCACGCCCTCTTCGGCGCCTAGCCGCCGGCCTCCGCCCGGCCGCCTGCGGGCGCCGCGCTCCCGGAGGGCGCCGCCCGCCCGCTCGCCTAGCGGTCCCGGCGGGGCCCGCCGCGGCCGCGCGGCTCACCGCGCCCGCCGCCCCGCCGGTCGCCGCCCCGCCCGCCGCGCTCGTCCCGCGCCGGCGGCGGCGTGACGCCGAGCGCCACGCAGAAGACCGTGCCGGCCAGGAGCTGCGCCACCAGGTCGGCCTCGCAGGTCACCAGGTCGCGGAAGAGGGTGGCCGCGCTGCCCACCTCGGACGCCGCGGCCAGCGCCCCGGAGCCGCCCACGCAGGGCAGGTTGAGGTGGTCGGCGGCCTCGACGGCCAGGTCGTCGTGGTGCCCGCGCCGCCGCCCGTGCAGGCCCTGGATGGCCGCCAGCCCGTCCAGGGTGAAGATGGCGTCGCCGCTGGGGTGGGCCACCGACCTGTCGTAGGGGTGCGCCGCCACCACCGCCCCGCCCAGCGCCCGCACCGCGGCCAGCACCCGCTGCGCCGGCCAGGGGGCCACGCCCCCGAACAGCTCGGGCAGCGGCGGCACCGCGGCCGGATCGGGGAAGAAGCAGAGGTAGTGGCCGCGATCGGTGATCACCTCGGCGCCCACCAGCACCGGCAGCCCGGCCTCGCGTCCGGCGGCCTTGAGCGCCGCCAGCCCGGCCAGGGTGTCCACGTCGGTGAAGGCCACGGCGTCCAGGCCGGCGGCCCTGGCGGCGGCCAGCGCCTCGGCCGGACGGAGCGTGCAGCCGGGGGTCTCGGGGCCGTGCAGGTGCAGGTCGATGAGCATGCAGGCGCGAGTTTGACACACCCCCGGACCGCGATGATACTCGCCGCGTGACGTTCACCGGGGTCAAGGTCTTCTCCGCCACCAAGGCCAAGGAACGCGAGGAGCTGGGTGAGACCGTCACCCGCTGGCTCCGCGCCAACCCGGATCTCGAGGTGGTCGACCGGGTCGTGACCCAGTCGTCCGACGACGAGTTCCACTGCCTCACCATCATCTTCTTCTACCGGCAGAAGGCCTGAGCGCGGCGCGCCCGGGCCGCCGCCCGGAGTGACCCATGCGGCTCAAGCAGCGGCCGGAAGACTTCTCCGTCACCGAGTCCTGGCGCTTCGACGACGACCCGGCCGGGCCCTGGCGCGTCTACCTGATGGACAAGCAGAAGCTCACCACCTTCGAGGCGGTGGAGCGCATCTGCTCGCGCTTCAAGGTGCCGCGCGCCGACGTGACCTACTGCGGCCTCAAGGACAAGCAGGGCCGCACCACCCAGCTGGTGGCGGTGCGGGGGCGTGACCTCGACCTGCAGGACGAGGACCTGCGCCTCAAGCCCATGGGCCGCTCGCGCGCCCCGCTCTCCGCCCAGAACACCACCTCCAACCGCTTCGCGGTGACGGTGCGCGACCTCTCCGAGGAGGACGTGGCGCGCCTCCCCTCGGCGGTGGCGGAGGTGCAGCGGCTGGGGGTGGTCAACTACTTCGACTCCCAGCGCTTCGGCCCGCTCAAGCACGGCCAGGGCTTCATCGTGAAGGAGCTGATGCGCGGCGACTTCGAGAGCGCCCTCAAGAACGTCATCGCCCACCCCAGCGAGCTGGACGTGAGCCACGACTCCCGGGTGAAGCAGTTCTGGAAGGAGCACTGGGGCGACTGGACGGCCCGCAACCCCTACCCCGGCGCCGAGAAGTACGAGGCGGTGCTGAAGTGGCTGAAGAAGCACCCCACCGACTTCCGGGGCGCGCTGCTGCGCACCGAGCCGCGCTGGCGCGCGCTGCAGGTCTTCACCTACCAGAGCTGGCTCTGGAACGAGGGGGTGCGCCAGTTCCTGCGGGACGTGGTGGGCATCCAGCACCTGGTCTCGATCCGCTACCAGGCCGGCGCGCTCCTCTTCCCGCGCGAGCTGGACGGCGACCAGGCCCGGCGCCTCAAGGGCGTCACCTTCCCGCTGCTGGCGCCGGACTCCACCTTCACCGACCCGCAGATCCAGAAGGCGGCCATGGCGGTGCTGAAGCGCGAGGACATGTCGCTGGCCTCGCTGGCCATCCCCGGGACCCCGGAGATCCACTTCGACCACGAGGAGCGGCCGCTCTTCTCGCACCCGGGCCGGCTCACCATCGGCGAGGCGCGCCCCGACGAGCTGAACCGCGGGCGGCAGAAGCTCAACGTGGCCTTCACCCTGCCCCCCGGCGCCTACGCCACGCTGGTGGTGAAGCGGCTCTTCTGGTGGACCCTCGAGCCGGGGGCGGCCAAGAAGGCCGCCGCCCGCGCCGCCGTGCCGCGGCCCCGTCCCACCCCGGTGGAGATGCACCAGCAGCGCAAGTCGACCGGCTTCCTGGCCGTCAAGCGCGCCCTGAAGGAGAAGAAGCAGGCGGCGCGCCAGGCCAGCCAGGCGGCGGGTGGCCCGGCGCCGCAGGCCAGGAAGCCGGCCGCGCCAGGCAAGCCAGCCAGGTCCGCCAAGCGCGCCAAGGCTGGCGAGCCCTCGCCCTCCTAGGAGCGCCCGGCGGCACCAGCCGGGGCGGTCGCCACCCGGCTCGACCTGCCGGCCGGCCTCTTCCATCCGACGGGGCGCTGACGCCCAGCCGCGGCGCCGCCTGGCGCGAGCGCGCCGCCGCCGGCGCAACCCCGCGTCCCCACGACCAGGCGCCCGTGGCACGCCCCGTGCTCCACGCCGGGCAGGGGGTCGACATGACGCTGGCGGCGAAGCGACGGGCTGGTGCGGTGTCTCCGGGGTTCCTGCTGGCGACGGCCCTCGCGGCCGGCTGCGGTGGGCTGGGCGAGGGCGAGGCGTCCTGCCTGCCGATCGCCGGACCGGAGGTCCTGCGCCAGGGCGAGCTCGTCCCGACGGGCCTCGCCCACGACCTCTCGCTCCGGGGCGCCGGCTTCTTCGCCCTGAGCGACGACCGCGCGCCCTTCACGGCGGCCTCCTACACCCGCGCCGGGCGGTTCACCGTCGATCGGGACGGCTTCCTCGTCGACCTCCAGGAGCGGCGGGTGCTTGGCTGGCAGGCGGATCCCTCCGGCACGCTCGCCGCCGCCCCCGGCCCCCTCCAGATCGGCAGCGCCACCATCGCGCCGCGCGCCACCACCTTCCTCTTCCTGACGGGCAACCTCCAGGCCGACGCCGCCGTCCTCGGCGCCTTTGACCCGGCCAACCCGGGCACGACGTCCAGCTTCTCCACCTCGATGACGGTCTACGACACCCTGGGCGGCCACCAGCCGGTGCAGGTCTTCTTCACCAGGACCGGCAGCGCCGCCACCGGCACCGCCTGGACCTGGAGCGCCCTGGCCGACGGCGGCGGCCTCCAGGGCGGCAGCGCCGGAACGCTGCAGGTCGTCGCCGGAGGCGACCTCACCTTCGACGCCGCGGGCCGGCTCGCCAGCGACGCGCCGCTGGCCGGCAACGCCACCTCCTTCCACCCGCTCGGCGCCGGCGCCCCCCAGCCGCTCACCTTCAACTTCGGCGACCCCACCGGCGAGCTGGGCAGCGGGCTCCTGGGGCTCACCCAGTTCGCCTCCCCGTCGGCCACCACCTTCAGCGGGCAGGACGGGTTCGGCGCCGGCCAGCTCGCCTCGGTCCGCATCGACCCGGACGGCCGCGTCGACGGCGACTTCACCAACGGTCGGTCGCGCGTGCTCGCCCAGGTGGGCGTGGCGGTCTTCCCGGCGCCGGCGTTCCTGGCGCCCCTGCCGGGCCACCGCTTCGCGCCCACCGTCGCCTCCGGCGCGCCGGCGCTCGGGGCGCCCTGCGCCGGGCTCCAGGCCTGCGTCGTCAGCGGCGCGCTCGAGCGGCTCGGCGAGGAGTCATCCACCTGCGTGACGCCGGGCCGCTGAGCGCCCGCCGGGCGCCGCCAGGGCCCTACCCTGCCAGCGCCGCCAGGAGCGCCGCCGCCAGCCCCTCGGCGGTGTGCTCCCCCGCCACCGCCCCGGCCTCGAACCCGGCCTCCGCGAGCGCCGCCGCGGTGGTCGGCCCGATGGCGCCGAGCAGCGCGCCCCCCAGCAGCGGGGCGCGCGCGCCGAGCGCCGCCACCACGCTCTTCACCGCGGAGGGCGACGCGAAGGCCACCGCGTCCACCCGGCCGGCCGCGAGGGCGTCCCCGAGCGGCGCCAGGGTCGCCGGCGCCACCGCCACCGTCCGGTAGGCCACCGGCGCCGTCACCCGGGCCCCGGCGGCGGAGAGGCCCTCGAGGAGCTCCGGACGCCCCTCGGCGGCGCGCGGCAGCAGCACGGCCTGGCCCGCCACGTGGCGGGCCAGCGAGGCGGCCAGCGCGGCGCCGGTGTGGTCGGTGGGCATCAGGTCCGGCTCGCGGACCAGCTCGGCGAGCCGGGCCGCCGTGGCCGGGCCGACGCAGGCCAGCCGGAGCTCCTCGAGCCCGAGCCGCCCCAGCCCCAGCGCGTCCAGCCGGGCCACCGTCCGCTCCACCGCGTTGACCGAGGCGAAGACCGCCCAGTCGAAGCCGGCCAGGTCGCCGAGCGCGGCGTCGAGCGGCGCCGCATCCTCCGGCGGCCCGATGGCGATGGCGGGACACTCCAGCACCTCGGCCCCCAGCGCGCGCAGCCGGGCCGAGAGGGCGTCGTCGCCGCCCGCGCCGCGGGTGACCGCCACCCTCCTCCCGTGGAGCGAGGCGGCCATGCGCCTCCTACTTCTTGACCGGCGCGCCGAGGCCGACGGTGTGGCCCTCGGCCTCCTTGAGGATGCCGTCGGCGCCCTTCCCGAGGAGCTCCTCGGCGAGCGCCACGCCGAGCGCCTGGGCCTCGGCCACCGGCCCCCGCCGCTCGCCGCGGATGATGCGGGCGCCGTCCAGCGAGGCCACCAGGGCGCGCAGCCAGACCTGGCCGCCGCTCACGATGGCGTGGCCGGCGATGGGCACCTGGCAGCCGCCCTCGATGCGGGCCAGGAAGCCACGCTCCGCCTCGATCTGGTGGCGGGTCGAGGCGTCGTCGAGCGCGGCCAGCCGCTGCAGGGTGATCGCGTCGGAGGCCCGGGCCTCCAGCGCCAGCGCCCCCTGCGCCACCGCCGGGAGCATCTCCTCCGGCGAGAACACCTGGGTGGCGTGGCCGTCGAGGCCGAGGCGGCGCAGGCCGGCGTAGGCCAGCACCACCGCGTCGAGCCCCTGGGAGGCCTTGTCGAGCCGGGTCTGCACGTTGCCGCGCACCACCTCGGTCTGGAGGTCCGGGCGCAGCGCCTTGAGCTGGGCCGAGCGGCGCAGCGACGAGGTGCCCACCCTGGCCCCCTTCGGCAGCTGGTCGAGCGTCTTCCACCTCGGCGAGCAGAGGGCGTCGCGGGGGTCCTCGCGCACCGGCACCGCGGCGATGGTCAGGCCGTCCGCCACGACGGCCGGCAGGTCCTTCATCGAGTGGACGGCGATCTCGGCCTCGCCGGAGATGAGGGCGTCCTCGATCTCCTTCACGAAGAGCCCCTTGCCGCCCACCTGGGACAGCGGGACCTCGAGGATGCGGTCGCCGCGGGTCATGAGCTCGCGCAGGACCACCTCGAGGCCGGGCTCCCGCTGCCGCAGCAGCCCGGCGACGTGGTTGGCCTGCCACAGGGCGAGCGGGCTGCGGCGGGTGGCGATGCGGACGGTCACTTGGTCTCCTCCGGGGTGGCGGCCTGGTGGGCCGGGCCGCGCCCGGCGTCGCGCCGGGCGCGCGGGGGCGCGGCTTGCTCCTCGAGTCCGAACAGGGCGGCGGCGGCGCCGGGCAGCGCGCTGTCCCCCGAGGCGGCCGCCTCCTTGAGGCGGGAGGTCGGCCCGTGCAGGAGCTTGTTGACGATGGCCTGGGCCATCATCTCGACGCTGCGGCGCCCCTTCTCGTCCAGCCTGGCGCCCACCGAGGAGAGGGTGCGCTCGGCCTCGGCGCGCGCGATGCGCTCGGCGCGGCGGCGCAGCTCGGCCAGCACCGGCAGGGCGGCGCGGGTCTCGCGCTCGGCCGCGAAGGCCAGCACCTCGGCCTCCACGATGGCCTCGGCGCGGACCGCCTCGCCGCGCCGCGCCTCGTGGTTGGCCACCACCACCCGCTCCAGGTCGTCCACGTCGTAGGCGTAGACCTCGTCGAGGTCGGCGCAGGTCGGGTCGACGTTGCGGGGCACCGCCAGGTCGATGAGGCACAGGTTGCGGTGGCGGCGCAGCTTCATGGCGCGCTTCACCAGGTCCCGGGTCAGCACGTAGGTGGGCGCGCCGGTGGAGACGATCACCACGTCGGCCTCCACCAGCAGCGCCTCCAGCTGCTCCCAGGGGCGGAAGGTGCCGCCCACCTGGTCGGCCAGCGACTGGCCGCGCTCCGGCGAGCGGTTGGTGACCAGCACCGCGTCGGCGCCCAGCACCTTGAGCGCCTTGGCGGAGAGCGCCCCCATCTTGCCGGCGCCCACCAGCAGGATGGCCCGCCCCTCCAGGTTCTCGAAGATCTTGGCCACCAGGTCGACCGCCACCTGCGACATGGAGGTGGCGCCGCGCCCGATCTCGGTCTCGGTGCGGACCCGCTTGGCGGTGACGAAGGCGCGGTTGCACAGCCGCGACATGAAGCCGCCGGCCGCGCTGGCCGCGCTGGCCAGGCCGTAGGCCTCCTTCACCTGGCCCAGGATCTGCTGCTCGCCCACCACCATGGAGTCGAGCGAGGAGGCCACCCGGAAGAGGTGGCGCACCGCCTCCGAGCCGCGCTTCACGTAGAGGTGGTCGGTGGCCTGCTCGGCCCGGCTGGTGAAGAAGTGGCGCGCCGGCCCCTCGCCGCTGGCCTGCACGAAGACCTCCACCCGGTTGCAGGTGGAGACCACGAAGGCCTCGGCCACGCCGTCCATCCGCTTCAGCTCGGCCAGCGCCGCCTTGAGGGCCTCGCCGGAGAGCGCCACCCGCTCGCGCACCTCGATGGGGGCGCTCTTGTGCGAGAGCCCCACCAGGAAGAGGTCCGGCAGGCTCACGGTGCGGCCCCCGGCTGCGCCGGCGCGTAGGTGCCGGTGTGCAGGGTCACGCCCGGCACGGCCCGCAGGCTGATCATCGAGCCCAGCACCAGCGTGAAGCCCACCATGGTGAGGATGGCGTAGCGCCGCCCGTGCCAGCCGGCGTGGCGCAGCTGCACCATGGCGCCGTAGAGCAGCCAGACCACCAGGCTGGAGATCTGCTGGGGGTCCCAGGACCAGGCGCTCTTCCAGACGGCGCTGGCGGTCACCGCGCCGGTGAGCAGCGCCACCGTGAAGACCACGAAGCCCAGGCGCACCAGCCGCTGGGTCAGGTGGTCGAGCGAGCGGAGCGGCGGCAGGCGCGAGAAGAGCACGCCGAAGTTCTTGCCCTTCACCTCGCGCTCCTGCAGCAGGTACATGAGCGCCACCCCGAAGGCGATGGCGAAGAGCGCCACCCCCAGGCTGGCGGTCATGATGTGCAGGGTCAGGGTGGGGTGGCGCAGCGTGGCCGGGGCCACGCCGGGCGAGCCCCCCTCGCCGAAGAGCGTGGGCGTGAGCACCAGCAGCACCAGCGGGGTGATGAAGGCCCCCACCGTGGGCAGGTGGTAGAAGCGCTGCACCAGCAGGTAGGTGCCGGCGATGAGCCAGGCCATCAGCACGAAGCCGCCGCGCAGGGTGAACCACTCCAGCCCGCCGAACTCCTTGCAGGCCAGGCCGATGGCCACCATGTGGACCACGAAGGCGCCGGAGAGGAACCAGGCGCCCACCCGCGCCGCCGAGGCCAGGTGGGTGGGGCGGGCGAAGAACAAGATGTAGCCGATGGTGGCCACCACGTAGAGGCCGGCGGCGAAGCGAAGCAGTTCGAGGCTCATGGTGCTTTCGTGGGTGCGGCCCCGGCCCGGGCGGCGGGCGCGGGGGGGTCGGTCTCTATATTGGGAGTCAGGAGAGGTTGTCGAGCAGGAACCGGGCCAGGGCCTCGGCCTCCTGCCGGCGCTCTTCCAGCTCCTTGGGGAGCGGCGCGGCGCCGTAGGGGCGCGGCGGGCCGGCGCGGGCCGGCGGGGGTGGTCCCGCGGCGCCGGCGGCGGGCGGGGCGGGCGGCCCACCGGGGCCGGACGGCTGGGCGGCCGCGGCCGGGGAGGTGGCCGGGGGCGCGGCGGCCTCCGGGGACGCGGCCGGGCGCGGCCGCCCGGGCTCGGCCCTGGCCGCCGCGGCGGCCTGCAGCGCGCTCATCTCGGCCAGGAACCCGGGCTCGACCTCGTAGCCCGCGTCGCCGAGCAGCACCGAGGCGTCCACCACCTCGGCGCCCAGCTCGCGCAGCTGCGCCACCGACTTCACCTTGCGGAGCAGCTGGTGCGGGTCGGCCTCGGCCCCGATCAGCTTGAGGAACCGGACCGCCGGATCGAGGGCGTAGCTGCGCCCGCGACCCTCGCCGGCCAGCAGCGTCATGACGTTGCCGACGAAGTCGATCTTGCCCTGCTCGGCCCAGGAGTCGAGCATCGCCTGGGTGACGAAGAGGAGGCCTGCCATCGCGTCCGTCGAGTCCTTTGCCTGGGGCGCCAAGTGCCCGTGGAGCGTGGAAAATTAGCACGCCGCCACCGCCGCTTGCCAGCGCGGTCCGGGGCGCATAAGAAGAGCCTCCCACCGCCTTCCAGGCAAGGAGCACCCATGGCCTCCAGCGACGTCGTCACCCTGCAGGACTCCACCTTCGACGCCGAGGTCAAGCAGAGCGACGTGCCGGTGCTGGTGGACTTCTGGGCGGTCTGGTGCGGCCCCTGCAAGGCCATCGCCCCGGCCGTCGAGGACATCGCCCGCCGCTACAAGGGCAAGCTCAAGGTCTGCAAGATGGACGTGGACGAGCACCAGGCGGTGCCGCAGGCGTTCGGCATCCGCTCCATCCCCACCCTGCTCATCTTCAAGGGCGGCCAGGTGGTCGGCACGGTGGTGGGCGCCGACAAGGGCAAGCTCGAGGAGGCCGTCAAGAAGGTCACCGCCTAGCCGGGCCGCCCGCCACCCCCTCGCCACCTCGCGCCGCGCGTGTGTCCCCGCGCGGCGCGGCGCGTCCCGGGGCGTCAGTTGACGAAGCGGCGCATCCCGACGTTGGCCAGCAGGCCGATGCCGGCGAAGATGGCCAGCACCGAGGACCCGCCGTAGCTCATGAGCGGCAGGGTCACCCCCACCACCGGCAGCACGGCGGTGACCATCCCGATGTTGACCACCGTCTGCCAGAACAGCATGGCGCTCACCCCCACCGCCAGGAAGTGGCCGAAGTGGTCGCGGGCGTTGCCGGCGATGTCCACCGCCACCGTCACCAGGGCGAAGTAGAGCGCCAGCAGGAGCAGGCAGCCGAAGAAGCCGTGCTCCTCGGCCCACACCGAGAAGATGAAGTCGGTGTGCTGCTCCGGCAGGAACGACAGGTAGCTCTGCGTCCCCTGGCCCCAGCCCTTGCCGATGGCCTGCCCGGAGCCCACCGCGATCTTCGACTGCATGGCGTGGTAGCCGGCCCCCAGCGCGTCGCCCTCCGGGTTGAGGAAGGTCTCGACCCGCTTCTTCTGGTAGGGCTTGAGGTGCGGGTAGCCGAAGCTGGCCGCCAGCACCGCCACCCCGGCCAGCACCGCCAGGGTGCGCCAGCGCACCCGGGCGAAGAGCAGCATGGTGCCGCCGATGGCCACCACCACCAGCGCCGTCCCCAGGTCGGGCTGCTTCAGGATGAGCAGCGCCGGCAGCAGCGTGATGAGCCCGGGGATGGCGATGCCCATGAGGCCGAGCGGCCCCTTGCGGCGGGCCGAGTCCCAGTGGAACCAGCTGGCCAGCGCCATGATGACGGCGATCTTGGCCAGCTCGGAGGGCTGGCCGAGGTTGACGCTCCCCACGCCGATCCAGCGGCGCGCTCCCATGACGGTGCGGCCCACCACGAAGACCGCCCCCAGCAGCCCCACCACCAGGCCGTAGAAGACCCAGGCCAGGCGCCGGTAGGAGCGGTAGTCGAACAGCGTGATGGCCGCCGCCAGCACCACCCCGGCGCCCATCCAGGCGGACTGGGCGATCCAGACCGGCGCGTGGGCGCTGCGCGAGGCGGAGGCCAGGTTCCAGATGCCGATGGCCCCGATGGCCAGCGTCAGCCCGGCCACCGGCCAGGGGAAGTGGACGAAGGTGCGGCGCGGCGCCGAGGAGGCCAGCGAGACCTCAGCCATGCCGGCCTCCCGTGGCCAGGGCGGCGGGCCGGGCGCCCAGGGAGGGGCGGTCGGCCCGGCCGGGCGGCGCGGCGCGCGGCGGGGTCGAGGGTGGCGGGGGCGGCGCGCGGCCCGAGGCCCCGGCCCGCTCGGCCGCGTCCTGCGCCTTGAGCTCGAAGAAGGCCTTGATGAGGGCGCCGGCGGTGGGCGCCGCGTTGGACGCGCCGAAGCCGGAGTGCTCGTTGAGCACCACCACCACGATCTCCGGGTCGTCGGCCGGGGCGAAGGCCGCGAACCAGGCGTGGTCCCGCTGGAAGTAGCCCACCTGCGAGGCCTTGAGGCGGGTGGCGCCCAGCTTGACCACCTGCGCCGTGCCGGTCTTGCCGGCCATGAGGTAGTCCTGGCTGCGCTGCGCGTAGCCGGTGCCGTACGGCTCGTTGACGGCCGCCAGCAGCCCCTTCATCACCGCCTGCCGCGTCGAGGGCTTCAGGTCCACCCGGCCGCGCTCCTCCGGCGCGAACTCCCGGACCACCCGCCCCTCCGGGTCCTCGATGCGCAGCACCACCTGCGGCCTCCACAGGACGCCGGTGGCCAGCGCCCCGTAGAACACCACCTGCTGCATGGGGGTGACGTTCACGTCGCCCTGCCCGATCGAGAGGTTGACCGCCATGCCCCGCTGGTAGCCGCCGGGGACGCGCGCGTCGTGCCAGGCGACGTCGGGGATGGTCCCCGGCACCTCGCCGGCCACGTCGAAGCCGGTGGGCGCGCCCAGCCCGAGCCGCTTGCCCCACCTGGCGATCAGGTCGGCGCCCAGCTGCGCGCCGGCCTGGTAGAAGAAGACGTCGCAGCTGGCCCCCAGCGCGTGGGTGAAGTCCACCGCGCCGTGGCCCGACTCCTTGTCGCAGCGCCAGCGGGCCGCGCCCATGCGGAAGTACCCCGGGCAGCTCACCTGGGTCTCGGGCCGGAAGAGCCCCTCCTCCAGCGCCGCGATGGCGGTCACCGCCTTGAAGGTCGAGCCCGGGTGGTAGTGCTGCTGGATGGCGCGGAACAGCTCCGGCTGCAGCGGGTCGTCGTGGATGCGGCTCAGCTCGGCCCCGGAGATGCGGCCCGACATCTTGTTGGGGTCGGGGGCCGGCCGGTCCACCAGCGCCAGCAGGAACCCGGTCTTGGCCTCCATGGCCAGCACCACGCCGGCGGTGGCCGGGAAGGCCTTCTCGGCCAGCTCCTGCAGGCGCCAGTCGAGCGACAGCACCAGGTTGTTGCCCGGCCGCGCCGGCACCAGCCGGTGGTCCTCGGCGATGAGATCGCCCTCCTTCTCGCGCCCCTTGGCGTCCACCGCGATGCGGCGCTTGCCGTCGACGCCGCGCAGCTCGCGCTCCCAGCGGCGCTCCAGGCCGCGCCGCCCGGTGTAGTCGCCCAGCAGGTAGGCGCCCTGCGGGCTGGCCGACCGCGCCAGCTCCTCGTTGAGCCGCTTCTGCTCCTCCGGCCCGACCTCGTTCATGTAGCCGATGAGGTGGCCGCCCAGCGGGCCGAAGCGGTAGTTGCGGTGGGGCGTCGGCAGGACGTCGACGCCCGGCAGGTCCATGCCGCCGGCCTCCAGCACGTCGAGCTCCTCGCGCCGCACGTCCACCGCCAGCGTGAAGGGGCGGAAGCGCTCCAGCTTGCGGGCCGCGGCCAGCTGGGCCCGGGCCCGCTGCTCGCCCTCGGGCGGCAGGGCCAGCAGCGCCGCCAGCCGCGAGACGATCTCGTCGCACTGCTTGCCGCAGAAGTAGGGCGTCAGGGTGACGTCGTAGCTGGGGCGGGAGTCCACCAGCACCTTGCTGCGCCGGTCCAGCACCTGGCCGCGGTCGGCCGGCACCCGCAGCTCCTTGACGAAGTTCTCGTCGGCCTTCTCCTTGTACTCGTCGCCGCGCAGCACCTGGAGCTGGTAGAGCCGCCCCAGCAGGATCAGGAAGGCGACCACCACCACGGCGGTGGCCCAGAGGGCGCGCGGCTTGAACTCGCGCTGGGTGGCGCCGGGGCCGGCTGAGGGGAGGAACGACATGCCGGGTCACCCGATGAGATCGGGCTCCTCCTCGCCGAGCAGGGCGTCGAGCCGCCGGAAGGCGCGCTGCAGCAGGGGCGCCAGCAGGCCGGTGAGCGCGGCCTCGACCAGCAGGCGCGGCAGGAGCCCCCAGCCCGGCTGCGACTCCGGCGGCGCCGCCGCCCGGAGCAGCGCCAGCGCGCCGACCGACAGCCCCAGCGCGGCGCCGCCCGAGAGCAGGGCGAAGCCGAGCCGGCCGCGCACGTCCACGCCGGCCCCCACCAGGCGCACCACCAGGAACACCGCCACGGCCAGGGAGGTGAGCAGGCCCCGGGGCGTGCCGGCCGTGAGGTCCAGCACGTAGCCCACGCCGGCGGCGCCCACCGCGCCGTCCACGTTGCCGGCGCCCAGCGCCAGGTGCACCAGCGCCGGCGCCAGCAGGCAGACGGTGACCGCCCCGCCGCCCAGGTGGCGCGTCAGGGCCGCCTGGACGGTGGCCAGCAGGAGCGCCAGCAGCAGGTGCGCCAGCGGCCTCACGGCAGGGCCCCCGGCAGCGCGGCGGCCGGCAGCAGGTCGCGCGCGCCGGAGGTGATCACCAGCACCTCCTCCAGGCGGGTGGGGTCCACCGCCGGCAGCACCGAGCCCTCCAGGAAGAGCCCGCCCTGGGTGGACCGCACCAGCCGGGTGGCGCGCCCCACCGGCAGGCCGGCCGGGAAGACCGCGTCGGTGCCGGAGGTGACCAGCAGGTCGCCCTCGATGACGTCCTCGCTGCGCAGGGCGTAGTCCAGGCGGCCCAGGTCGGGCCGGCCCAGGCCACGCACGTTGGCGCGCGCCCGGGTGCGCTCGACGCGGACCGCGATGGAGCTGTTGCGGTCCACCGCCAGCAGCACGTCGGCGCTCCCGCCGGCGGTGGCGTGCACCCGCCCCACCACCCCGTCGGCCACCACCACCGGCATGCCGCGGGCCAGGCCCGCGTCGGCCCCCTTGTCGAGGGTGATGAGCTGCAGGCCGGCCGGCGCCATCCGCACCCCGATGACCCGGGCGCCCAGGTAGCTGCGCGGCGGCTCGGCCTCGGCCAGCGACAGGAGCCGGCGCAGCCGGTCGTTCTCGGCCTTCTCCTGCAGCAGCGCCTGGCGCTCCAGGGTGAGCTGCCGGTTCTCGCGGGTCAGCGCGGCGGCCCGCTCGTGGGCCCCGCGCAGGGCCAGGTACCCGCTCCAGGCGTCGAGCGTGCCGGTCACGGCGGCGGCCACCACCTTCTCGAGCGGCGCGGTGACCGCCAGCAGCAGCTGGTCGACGCGCGACCGCTCGCCCGGGCGCGCGGCGTGGGCGAAGAAGACGGCCAGTGGGAAGAGCAGCAGCACGGCGACCAGGATGAGCTCGCGGTACCGCCTGAGGAGGGCCAGCACGGGTACTCCAGCGGGGGCAAAATCCCTTGCATTTTAGCGACTCTTCGCTACCTTGTTCAACCTCTTGGCGCCCCCCGGCGCCAGATTTCCTTTTCACCCTGCCACAGGAGTCGAAGGGCCCATGCTGGACAACCTCAGAGCGAACAAGGGCGGCATCATCACCTACTTCTTCCTGTTCGCCATCATCATCGTGTTCGTGGTGAGCTTCGGTCCCGGCTCCTTCGACAAGGGGTGCAGCGGCCAGCAGGCGCCGGTGTGGGCGGCCGAGGTGAACGGCCAGGTGGTCACGGCGGCCGAGTACGAGCAGGCCTATGGCACCCTGCTGCGCGCCTTCCAGCAGCAGGCCGGGCAGGCCTTCTCCCGCGAGCTGGCCGAGCAGCTGGGCCTGCAGGGCATGGCCATGAACCAGCTGGTGGAGCGCACCCTGGTGACCCAGGAGGCCAAGCGCCAGGGGCTGGTCATCAGCGACGACGAGCTGGCCAGGACCATCGTGGAGCTGCCCGGCTTCCAGGGCGCCGACGGGCGCTTCGACAAGGAGGCCTACCGGGCCGCCGTCGAGGGCGCCTACGGATCGGTCAAGCAGTTCGAGAAGGTGATGCGCGAGGACCTGCTCTACCAGCGCATGCTGGCCGGGCTGCGGCAGACCGTGAAGGTGGCCGAGGGCGAGGTGCGCGAGGCCTGGACCACCGACCACGACCAGGTGAGCCTGGCCTTCGTCCGCTTCCCGCTGGCCGCCGCCGAGACCGAGGTGAAGAAGCCCACCACCACCGAGGTGGTGGCGTTCGTGGCCACCCAGGGCCCGCGCCTGGAGAAGGCCTACCAGGAGGCGGCCGCCCGCTTCGACCAGCCCAGGAAGGTGAGGGCCCGCCACATCCTGGTGAAGGTGGCGGCCGGCGCGACGGCCGACGCCGACGCCGCGGCCAGGAGGAAGCTGGAGGCCCTGGCCGCCCGCGTCGAGAAGGGGGAGGACTTCGGCCTGGTGGCCGGGCAGGCCTCCGAGGACGAGGCCAGCAAGGGCCGCGGCGGCGACCTGGGCTTCGTGGCCGAGGGGCTGGTCGAGAAGGCCTTCTCCGACGCGGCCTTCGCCCTGGAGCAGGGCAAGGTCTCGGCGCCGGTCCGCACCGCGGCCGGCTGGCACCTCATCCGCGCCGACCAGGTGGTGGCCGCCAAGAAGGTGTCGCTCGACGAGGCCCGCGCCCTGCTGGCCCCCGAGCTGATCGTCAAGGACCGCGCCGCCGCGGTGGCCGGCGCCAGGGCCGCGGCCGCGCTGGCCGCGGTCAAGGCCGGCAAGTCGCTGGCCTCGCTCTTCCCCACCGAGGAGGCCGCCAAGAAGGCCAAGCAGGCGCCGGTCAAGCTGGGGGCCGCCCTGGTGGTGGCCGACTCGACCGGTCCCTTCGGCGACCAGGGCGCCTTCGTGCCCAAGCTGGGCGCCGCGCCCGAGCTGGCGGCCGCCGGGCTGGCCGGCACCGCCGGCAAGCCGCTCGACCGGGTCTTCGAGACCGCGCAGGGACCGGTGGTGGCGGTGGTGGAGACGCGGGAGCGCCCCGACCCGGCCCAGTTCGCCGCCCAGCGCGACCAGGTGGCCCAGCGGCTCATCGGCCGCAAGGAGTCGCAGGTCCAGCAGGCCTGGCTGAAGCAGCTGCGCGACGCCGCCACGGTGAAGACCAACGCCGCCCTGACCGCCCCCGGCGCCGCCCCGGGCGAGGCCGGGTAGCCGCGCTGCGGGGCCCCGCCTCCTGATGGCCCCTCCGCTCCTCACGCTCGCCTCGGCGAGCCCGCGCCGCCGGGAGCTCCTCGGCGCCCTCGGGCTCAGCCTCGAGGTGCGTCCGGCCCACACCGACGAGACGCCCCGCCCCGGCGAGGCCCCGGCCGACTACGCCCGCCGGGTGGCCCGGGAGAAGGCGCGCGCCGTGGACGGCGAGCTGGTGCTGGCCGCCGACACCACCGTGGCCGTGGACGGCGCGCTGCTGGGCAAGCCGCGCGACGAGGCCGACGCCGCCCGCATGCTGCGCAGCCTGTCGGGACGGTCGCACCAGGTCATCTCGGCCGTCTGCGTCCGCCGCCCGGCGATCCGCCTGGAGTTCGACGCGGTCACCACCACCGAGGTGGAGGTGGCGCCGCTCTCCGAGGCGGTCATCGCCTGGTACGTCGGCACCGGCGAGCCGCGCGACAAGGCCGGCGCCTACGCGGTGCAGGGGCTGTTCGGGGCCTTCGTGCGGGCGGTGCGCGGCAGCGTCACCGGGGTGATCGGCCTGCCGCTGGACGAGACCCTGGGGCTGCTGCGACGGGCCGGCTACCCGCTGCCCTGGGAGGCGCGGTGAGCCTGGCGGCGCGGCTGGCGGCCCTCACCGCCGCGCTCCCCCCGCGCGTCACGCTCATCGCCGTCTCCAAGACCCAGCCGGCCTCGGCCATCCGCGAGGCGTACGCCGCCGGGCAGCGCCACTTCGGCGAGAACTACGCGCAGGAGTGGCGCGAGAAGGCCCTGGCCCTGGCCGACCTGCCCGGGCTCACCTGGCACTTCATCGGCGGGCTGCAGACCAACAAGGTGAGGCTCCTGGCCGGCCAGGTGGCCTACGTGCACACGGTGGACCGGCTGGAGCTGGCGCGCGAGCTGTCGAAGCGCTGGGCCGCCGCCGGCGCCACCCTGAAGGTGCTGCTGGAGGTCAACGTGGGCGGCGAGCGGCAGAAGGCCGGCTGCGCCCCCGGCGGCGCCGCGGCGCTGGCCGGGGCGGTGCGGGCCCTGCCCGCCCTCGAGCTGGTGGGGCTGACCTGCATCCCGCCGCCGGAGGACGACCCGCGGCCGCACTTCCGGGCCCTGCGGGGGCTGCGCGACGACCTCGGCCTGGCCGAGCTCTCCATGGGGATGAGCGCCGACTGGCCGGTGGCGGTGGAGGAGGGCGCCACCATGGTGCGGGTGGGGACCGCCCTGTTCGGCGCGCGGCCGCCGCGGGCCTGACCCGGGGTGGCGCGGCGGAGGCCGCAGGCCAGGCCGCCTCAGAGCAGCCGCAGCTTGAGCCGGCCGGCGTCGGTCACCGTGACCCGGAAGTCGGCGCCGCAGTAGTAGCAGCGGATCTCGTCCTCGTCGCCGAACTTGTCGTCGTAGGGGTTGTTGGCGGCGCACTCCGGGCAGTCGAAGTCGCCGAAGCGGCGCGTCGACCCGTCGAGGCCGGCGTCCTTGTTCTCGTCCTCGTCGTCGTAGCCCTGGTCCACCGGCATGTGGCGTCTCCCGGGGCGGGAGCGTAGCCGATCCCGGGGGCGGTCGGGGTCGGGGTCGAGCCGGTCTGCTCACCCTCTCCCCCACACCGTGGGGGAGAGGGCCGGGGTGAGGGGGCCGCCCGCGGTCGGGTCGGTGGACGCGCCGGCGGGGTCGCGGCATCGTGCCGGACATGCACCTCGCGCCGCTCGCCCTCTCCCTGGCCGCCCTGGCCGGCGCCGCCACCCCCGGCGCGCCACCGGCGCCCCCCTGCGCCCTCCCGCTGCTGGCCGGGCCGGCGCCCTTCGGGCCGGGCGAGGTGCTCGCCATGGACCTCGGGCTGCTCGGCGCGGTGCGGGTCGGCGAGGTGAAGTTCTCGGTGGAGCGAGCGCTCTCCGGCGGCCAGGTGCTCCCGCTGACGGCCCGGGCGCGCAACACCGCCCGCTTCGGGCCGCTGCAGCGGCTGGTGGCGGTGGGGCTCTCCTGGATCGACGCGCGCACGCTCCGGCCCGAGCGCTACCACGAGGAGTCCGACGAGGACGGCCGCCGGCGGGTCAGCGACACCAGGCTGCGGCCGGCGGCCCCGGAGGTCACCATGACCTTCTCCGACGGCGGCCAGGCGGGGCGCGCCAGCTACGCCCGCCAGGGCGAGGCGCTCGACGCGCTCTCGGCGCTCTACCTGCTGCGGGCGGCGCGTCTGGTGGCCGGCGAGCGGTTCTGCTTCGACATGGTGGGCAACGGGAAGTACTGGCGCGTGGAGGGGACGGTGGGGGCGCCCGAGGTGGTGGAGGTCCCGGCCGGGAAGTTCCGCGCCTGGCGGCTGGAGGCGCGGGCGCGTCGCGCCGACGGCCAGGGCAAGGACCGGCCGCTCTACCTGTGGCTCTCCGACGACGCGCGGCGCCTGCCGGTGGCGGCGGTCTCGGAGGTGGATCTCGGGCCGGTGTCGGCCAAGCTGGTGGAGGCCCGCGGCACCCGGCGCCCCTGAGGGGCGGGGGGCGCCCCTCCGGCTCACATGCGCGCGGCCACCTGGGCGACGCGCCGCCGCAGGTTGGCCAGCACCTCGGAGAGGTACTCGAGCTGCTCGATGGGGCCGCCGCCGAGCGCCAGGGCCAGCAGCTTCTGCTGCGAGACCTCGGGGTCGGCCAGCACCGCCTCGACGCGGCCCATGAAGCCGGTGATGGAGCCCATGGCCTCGCGGGCCTCGCGCAGGTCGTCGGCCAGGAAGTCGAGGACCACGTGCTCGCGGGCCGTCTTGCTCGCCAGGCGGCGCCGCAGCGCCTCCACCGGGTCGATGGCCGGCGGCGTGGGCGCCTGGGGGCGCGCCACCGCGCCGGCCGGGGACCCCACCAGCGCCACCCGCGCCACCGGGACCGCCTGCCCGAGCCGCTCCGCCGCCTGGTTCCGCACCGTCATGCCGGCCTCCCGTCCACGCCGCCCGCGCCGGCCGGAAGGACCGGCCGGCTCGCCTCGTCCACCACACCCTTGGCCCGCCGCCTGGCCACCGCCGCGACGGCCGCCGCGATCCGCTCCGGCGACTGCCCCTCCTCGCGCAGCTCGCGGACCTCGCGGAGGGAGGCCGCGAAGGCCTCGTCGCCGTCCCGGCCGCGGGCCTGGCAGAGGGCCCGCGCCAGCTCCCGCTCTCGCCGGGCGGCCGGGGTCGCCGGCGGAGCCACCGGCGCCGGCTGCTCGAGCCGCGCCGCCCTGGCCGGGGCCGGCCGAGCCGACCGGTCGGCCACCCGGGCCACCGGCCCTGCCGCCGGACCGGACCGCCCGTCCGGCGGCGCCGCGTCCACCGGCGCCGGGGCGGCCCGGCCGAGCAGCACGTCGTCGCCCACCGGCTCACCGAACGCCTCGGCCGGCAGCGCCACGCGCCACAGGGTGCCGCGGTTGTCGCGGTGCAGCGGCCGGGCGAAGCCCTTCTGGACCAGGCCGTCGAGCACCCGCAGCAGCCGGCGCTCGGAGAGGCGCAGCCGCGCCATCAGCTCTCGCTTGCCGGCGCGGGCCCAGTTGCGCCCCTCGCCATAGGCCAGCCGGAGCAGCTGGAAGTAGGCCGCCTGCTCCTCGGCCTCCAGCACCTCGCCGGCCCGATCGAGCGCCTCGAGCGGCAGGGCCACGAAGGAGGCGCGGACGCGGGCCGCGCCCAGCAGCTCGCCGGCGTAGGGGACCCGCCGCATCTCGCCGGGCGCCAGGGCCTCGGCGGGCACCGCGCCGGGCTCGAGGGGCGCCGTCGCCAGCGCCGCGCTGCCGCGGATACCTCGGTAGTAGGCCAGCCCCTTCGCCACCAGACCTCCGCCCTGCCGGATTCGAGGGTCCAGGGTAATCGCACGATATCGGGGGTCAATTTTCCGACCGACGGGAGGTGGTCAGGACCGGGGGTCGGGGTCGGGGGTCGGGGTCGGGGTCGGGGTCGGGGTCGGGGGTCGGGGTCGGGGGTCGGGGTCGGGGTCGGGGTCGGGGCCGCGGTCGGGGTCGGGGTCGGGGCCGCGGTCGGGTGGTCTGCTCACCCTCTCCCCCACACGGTGGGGGAGAGGGCCGGGGTGAGGGGGCCGCCCGGGGCCGCGGTCGGGGCGCCAACGAGAACGGCGCCCCTGGGGGCGCCGTCTCCGCTGCGGGGTGCGACGTGGCTGGGCCTAGATGAGGCCGCGGCTCCGCCGGAGCAGCTCCACCATCTTGCCGTACTCGATGTCGAAGGCGGCCGTGCCCTCCTGCAGGTGCTTCAGGCGGGCGCGCGCCTCGCGCTCGATCTCGTCGTCCACGTCGAGGTGCCGGCGGAAGATCCCGAAGACCTTCTTCCGGATGATGTTGTCCTCGGAGTAGACCTCCTCCACGTTGCGGGAGACCAGGAGGAACTCGATCATCTGGCCGATGACGTACTCGATGCCCTCGTCGCCCATCTTGAAGCCGCGGACGTCGGCCATCTCGCGCTTCACGGCGTTGAACCTGGAGTGGTCGTAGCCGCGGCGCTCCAGCGCCTCGCGGGTGGCCGCGTTGACGCGCTCCTCGGCCGCCAGGTACTCCTTCATGATCGCCGCCATGTCCATCTCGGCATCGGCGATGCGGAGCGTCTCCACCTCGACGTCGCCGTCCTGCATGAGGGTCGAGACGACCTCTCGGGCGATGGTGGGGATGACCTTGGGGTAGAGCCGCATTGATTTTTCCTCGCCACGACGTCCGGGGCCCACGCCGTGGGCCATCTTCAGCGCCGTGAGCGGGAACCGCGGTTGAAAGGTGAAGCCTTGTAAACCCCAGCCCGCCGCACGGGCAAGGGAAAACTATCTCGTTTGGGCACTTTCCGTGCAGGGAAAAGAGCGGCCGCACCCCCTTGGGAACGGTTCCGCCCGGCGCCCGCAGGCGCCCGAGACGAGGACGGCGCCCCCCGCCTTCGGGGAGCGCCGCCGGACGCGGGCCCGAGGGGCCGTCGACCCTTCTAGGCCGAGTAGATCTTCATCACGTCGGCCAGCAGCTTGAGCGCCTCGGCCTTGGGGCGCTGGAAGGCGTTGCGGCCCATGATGGAGCCGAAGGCGCCGCCCTCGGCGATGCCCTTCACCTCCGCCAGCACCTCCTCGGAGCCCTTGGCCTCGCCGCCGGAGAAGATGACGATGCGCTTGCCGCCGAAGGCGGCCTGCACCACGTGGCGCACCCGCTCGGGCAGGGTCTTCACCGGGATCTGCAGCTTCTCGTAGACCTTCTTGGCCTCGGGGTGCTCCAGGAACTCCTTGGGCGGCTTGACCTTGATGACGTGCGAGCCCATCTGCGCCGCGATCTGGGCGGCGTAGGCGGCGATGTCCACCGCGGTCTCGCCGTCCTTGGAGACGCCGCTGCCGCGCGGGTAGCTCCAGGTCACCACCACCAGGCCGGCCGCCTTGGCCTCCTCGGTGATGACGCGCAGGTTCTCCAGCTGCTCGTTGCGGGCGTCGGAGCCCGGGTAGATCGTGTAGCCGACGGCCGCGCAGCCCAGCCGCACCGCCTCCTTCACCGAGCTGGTCACGGCCGAGTTGGGCGCGCCGCCGGTCTTGGAGAGCGAGTCGGAGTTGTTGACCTTGAGGATGAGCGGGATCTGGCCGGCGTACTTGTGGGCCACCGCCTCGATGAAGCCGAGCGGGGCCGCGTAGGCGTTGCAGCCGGCGTCGATGGCCAGGTTGACGTGGTACTCGGGGTCGTAGCCGGCCGGGTTGGGCGCGAAGGAGCGGGCCGGGCCGTGCTCGAAGCCCTGGTCGACCGGGAGGATGACGAGCTTGCCGGTGCCGGCCAGCGTGCCGGTCATGAGCAGGCGGTAGAGGTTGGCGCGGGTGCCGGCGTTGTCGGACTCGTACCAGGACAGGATTTCCTTCACTCGCGGTGTGATAGCCATCGTCGGTTCTCCAGGCTTGGGTTGGTCGCGGGGGGCGCACGCCGTGCTGGGGCGCCGAGGTGGCCGCATCTTCCGGGAGAGGGGGCGCGGAATGCAAGCACCGATCGCCCCATCCAGGAGGGCCGTGTCCGCTCGCGGACGGTCCGGGGCCGCGCCACGGGAACCGGGGAGGGGCGCGGCGCCCGGCCGCAGCCTCCTATCCGCCCCCGCGCGGCGGCGGGTAGCAGCGGACCACGAAGCCGCACCCCTCGGCGCGGCAACGCGCCTCCGTGCGTCCCAGCGCCGCGGGCGGCTGGTCACCCGCATCGCGGGCCGCCCCGGCGGCCAGGCGCGGAGCCTCCTCGACGAAGGCGGCCAGGGCCTCGGCCGACGGCGTGACGTCCACGGCGCGCAGGTCGCCGCGCAGGAACTGGAGGCGGGCCTCCACCGGCGCGCCGCCTTGGCTGCGCGAGGCGGCGGCCGCGTAGGCGAGGAGCTGCAGGCGATAGCGCTCGGCCGACCCGGGGCGCGCCATGGCGTACTTGAAGTCGATGACCAGCAGCCGCCCACCGCGCCGGGCCGGCAGCACCAGGGCGTCGAGCGCGCCGTCCAGGTAGCAGGCCGGCTGACCGGGTGGGCCGTCGAGCCGCAGCAGGAACGGCACCTCGCGGCGGAGGCGGCCGGCAGCGGCGGCCCCGGCCAGGGCGCGGCCGGCAGGGGACTCGGCGAAGCGGCCCACCTCGCGCAGGATCTTTCCCACGCCGGCGCCGTCGGGGTCATAGCCCCGCCGCACCGCCACCGCCGCCAGCTGGGCGCGCCGCTCCAGCGGCGGCGCGGCCAGGTCGGCCTCGGCCAGCATGGCGTGGGCCAGCGTGCCGCGGGCGGTGGCGCGCGCCGGGTCGTCGTCCAGCGACCCGCCGTGCTCGCCCCGCGGCTCCGGGAGGCCCAGCCCGCGGGTGAAGTGGTGGCGGCGCGGGCAGCGGGCGTACTCCGCGAGGTCGGTGACGGCCAGGCGGACCGCCGGCAGGGGCGCAGGCGAGGCGAGGCGAGGGGCGGAGATGGGGGTCGGGGTCGGGGTCGGGGTCGGGGTCGGGGTCGGGGTCGGGGTCGGGGTCGAGGTCGAGGTCGAGGTCGGGGTCGGGGTCGGGGTCGAGGGAGGTCGGGGTCCGGGTCGAGGTCGAGGTCGGGGTCGGGGTCGGGGTCGAGGTCGAGGTCGCCCTCCCCGCCTCGGCGATCGGGATGCGCCGCACCAGCTCGGGCCTGGCCGCGGCGGCGGCCTCGACGAGCCCACGCCAGGAGTCGGCGCTGGCGGCGCCCTCGCCGGAGAGGACCAGGAGATCCCGCGCCCGCGTCAGCGCCACGTAGAGGAGGCGGCGCGACTCGGCGGAGGCGGCGCGGCGGTCCTCGGTCCGGGCGGCGTCGAGCGAGCTGGTGGCACGGAAGGCCTCGGCCGCCGGGTCGTACCAGGCGGCGCAGAGCCTTCCGGCGGCGTCGAGGGTGGCCCGGTCGCCGTCCTGGCGGGCCCGGGCCGCCAGGTCGGGCACGAACACCACCGGCCACTCCAGTCCCTTGGCCTGGTGGATGGTCAGGATGGAGATGGCGTCCCCGCCGTCGAGGTCGGCCTCCGGCTCGCGCGGCGCCTGGCCCGCCAGCGT
The DNA here is from genome assembly GCA_016718565.1 of Anaeromyxobacter sp. NCBI lineage: Bacteria > Pseudomonadati > Myxococcota > Myxococcia > Myxococcales > Anaeromyxobacteraceae > Anaeromyxobacter > Anaeromyxobacter sp. Next base: position 518,091 of record JADKCZ010000018.1, read on the forward strand.
CCGCCAGCGGGCGGCCAGCTCCGGGCCGCTGCCCCCGGCGTCGCTGAAGCGGCGGGCCAGCGAGAGCGCCTTGTCGAGGTTGCGCTTGCGCCGCTCCCCGTCCGGCGCGGCCAGCAGCGCCGCCTCGAGATCGAGCTCGTCGGCCGCGCGACGCAGCAGCTCGTCGGGGCGGACCCGGTCGCGCACGCCGTGGAGCCGCCGCCAGGCCGCGAGGAAGCGGAGCAGCCGCTCGGCCTCGTCCTCGGGGAGCAGGAGCGTGCCGGCGCCCGGCCCGGGGTGGAAGAGCTCGGCGCCGGTGAGCCGGGGCAGCCGGGCCACCCCGTAGGCGGCCAGCTGGAGCAAGGCGCCGTCGCCCACGGCGCACAGGGGCGAGCGGAGCAGCGCGGCCCAGGCCACCTCGTCGGCGGGGTCGAACAGGCTGGCCAGCAGCTCGGCCAGGTCCCGCACCTCCGGCGCCTGGTAGAAGCCGCCGCCCCGGGCCACCCGCACCGGGAGCCCGGCGGCCCGCAGCGCCCGCTCGTAGGGCCCCAGGGCGGTGAGGCGTCGGAAGAGCAGCGCCACGTCACCGCAGCGGGGGCGGCGGGGTCGCTCCACGCCGTCCGGCCCCTTCTCCAGCACCTCCACGCCCGCCTCGCCCGAGACCAGCGCCTGGATGCGCGCCGCCAGCGCCGCCGCCTCCCGCCCGCGGCGGAGCTCGGCGCTCCCCTTCTCTCCGTCGAGCAGGAGCTCGGTGGCCACGGCGGGGCCGCCTGGCCGACGCGCCACCAGCCGGTCGGCCGGGTCGAAGCGCAGCTCGTAGGGGCGCGCCGCCTGGCCGGGTGGCGGCTGCAGCGCCACCGCCGAGACCTGGTTCACCAGCTCCAGGATGGCCGCGCCGGAGCGGTGATTCTCGGCGAGGTGGAGGACGCGGCCCGAAAGTGACGTCGCGGTCGCGGTCGGGGTCGCGGTCGGGGTCGGGGTCGGGGTCGCGGTCGCGGTCGCGGTCGCGGTCGGGGTCGCGGTCGCGGTCGGGGTCGGGGTCGGGTTCGCGGTCGGGGTCGGGGCCGGGGTCGCCTCCCCGCCGAGCCGCCCGATCACCCCCGCGAACACGCCCACGTCGGCGCCGCGGAACCGGTAGATCGACTGCTTCAGGTCCCCCACCGCCACCAGGAGCGGCCGGGGCGCGTCGACCCCGCCACGCGGACCGGCCAGGAGGTCGAAGAGCGCCTGCTGCACGCCGTTCACGTCCTGGTACTCGTCCACCAGCAGCGCGCCGAAGCGGGCCCGGAGCTCGGCGCGCAGCGGCGCGTCGCGTGCCAGGAGATCCCGGGCCTCGAGCAGCAGGTCGTCGAAGTCGAGCGCGCCTCCCGCCCGCTTGGCCGCCCGGTAGCGCGCCTCGGCCTCGCCGACCAGCGCCGCCAGGCCGGCCCGCTGCGCCCCGCCGAGCGCCTCGGCGGCGGCCTGCTCCAGCGCCGCGCCCAGCGCCACCACCTCGTCCCGGCCTGCGCGCAGGTGCTCCTCTCCCTTGCCGGTCCGCTTCCCCTTCACCGCCGCGGCCAGGCCGGCCAGGGCGGCCAGCGCCTCCGCCGTCACCGGGCCGCGCAGCGCCGCCGGGTCGAGCACCTCGAGGGCGCGCCCCAGCCCCTCCACCAGCTCGCGGGCGCCGGCGGTGCGCGCGTCGCTGCGGGCGGCCAGCAGGCCGCGGGCGGCCTCGAGCAGCCGCTGGCGGAGCGCCTCGTCGGCGCCGGGCGGGGCCTCGGCCGGGGCGATTGGACCGCGATCGCCGCGGGTCGAGCGGGCGCGCACCAGCCCGGCCACCAGGGTGGTGAGGCCGCCGCGCGGGCCGTCGGCCGAGAGGCCCGCCGCCAGCTGGCGCACCGCCGGCTGGCCGGCGTCCAGCGCCGCCACCACCGCCCCGCGGGCCGCCTCGGCCAGCAGCGCCTGGGCCTGAGACTCCTCCAGCACCGTGAACTCGGGGTCGAGCCCCGCCTCCACCGCCTGCTCCCGCAGGAGGCGGCCACAGAAGCCGTGGATGGTGCCCACCGCCATCCGGTCCAGCGCGCGCAGCCGCTCGGCCCACGCCGCCGCCTCGGCCTGGCGGGCGCTCCTGGCGGTGCGGGCCAGGGCCGCGGCCTCGCCTCCGGCGACGACCCGGTCCGCCGCCTCCAGCCCCGCGCCCTCCACCGCCTGCGCCGCCTGCGCTGCCCGCTGCGACACCGCCGCCCGCAGCCGCTCGGCCAGCTCCTCGGCCGCCTTCTCGGTGAAGGTGATGGCGGCGAGGCGGGCCGGCTCGACGGGCACCCCGGTGGCCTGGCCGGAGAGCAGCCGCACGCACAGCTCCACCAGCGCGGTGGTCTTGCCCGCGCCGGCGCCCGCCGACACCGCCGTGTCGACCCGCAGGTCGAAGAGGGCCAGCGCGGCCTCCGACCAGGTGATGCGTGGGCGGGCGTCCGGGGTGGTCATGCGCCGGCCTCCTCGCCCTCGCCCAGCTCGGCGGCGCCCTCGAACCGGCAGACCGCACCGAAGGGGCAGCCCTCGCAGTCGCGGCTGACGATGGGCAGGTCGCCCGTCCGCACCCGCCCCACCGCGCCCACCACCGCGGCCGCCAGCGCCGCCGCGTCCGGGGCGCCGGCCACCGGGTCGAGCCGCGCCGCGCTCTTGAGCAGCTGGTAGGTGGCCGAGGGCGCCCGGCCCGGCAGCTCGCGCTGCGCTGCCAGCAGGTAGAGCGGCACCTGGAAGGAGGTGACGCCGTGGGCCTCGGGCTCCAGCAGCGGGGCGTACCGCTCGGCCCGCCGCGCGTTCTTGTAGTCCACCACCAGCAGCCGGTCCGGCGAGGCGTCCACCCGGTCGATGCGACCGCGCACCCGCACCGTCTCGCCGCCCGCGCCGAGGGACAGGGCCGGGTGCGGCGTGCCGTCCCCGCCGAAGGCGAACTCGAGCAAGGTCGGCGTCAGCCCATCGGCCGCCGCCGCCTCGGCCGCCACGATCCGGTCGAGGCGCGCCAGCACCGCGGCGCGGCCGGCCGCCCAGACGGCCGGGTCGCCGGTCCGCCCCTCCCGCTCGAACCGGTCGCAGGTGGCCTCGGCCACCCGGCGCGCCTCGGCCAGGTCGGCCGCGCCGCCGTCCGGGGGCCAGGCGCGGCGCGCCACCCGGTCCGCCACCCACCGCTCCAGCACGGCGTGCAGCAGGCGCCCCTCGTCACGGCCGTCGATGTCGAGGCCGGCGGCCTCGGGGTCCTCCAGGCCGGCGCCGAGGGTGAGCAGGAGCCGGAAGGGGCAGCGGGCGAAGGCCTCCAGCAGGGTCGGGGACCACTCGGCCGGCAGGCGGGCCGCCAGGGCCCTGAGCCCGGCGCCCTCCACCTGCCCGGCGAAGGGCGCGGCCCGGCGCGCCAGCACGGCCTCGCGGCGGGCGTACTCGACGCCGCCGCGCGCCACCGCCGCGGCGGCGCGGGCCGCCAGCGCGGGCGGCAGGAGGGCCAGGGCCTGGGTGAAGGTGGCTCCGGCCAGCCTGGCCACCGCCGCCAGCGCCTCGCCAGGCGTGCGCGCCGCCGCCAGCGAGGGGGCCGGCGGCGCCCCGGGCAGCGCCACCCCCACCGCCGCCAGCGCCTCGGCCGCCAGCGGCGCGGGCGGGCCGCCGCCGGCCGGCCCGGCCCCTGCCCAGCCGAGCGCCACCACCTCGCGCCCGGCCGCCACGGCGCAGGCGGCGCGGTGCAGCGCGTCGGCTCGCCGGACGCCCGCGGTGGCCAGCGCCGCGCGCCCCAGCAGGTCGTTGACGGCCTGGCGCTCCGCCTCGCGCAGCAGCGGCTCGGGCGGCGGCGCGGCCGGGAAGGCGCCGCGAACGCACCCCAGCACCACCGCCACCCGCGCGCTCCGGCCCGGCGCCTCCTCCAGCGCCCACAGCTCCGCGGCGCCGGCCACCGGCTCGCCGCGCGCGGGCAGCGCCGCCCGCTCCACCGCCAGCGCCAGCAGCGCACCCCACTCGCCCGCCGCCAGCGGCTCGGCGCCGCGTCCGACCAGGGTGAGCGCCCGGGCCAGCTCCTCGGCCGCCTGCTCCAGGCGGGCGAGGGCGGCGAGGTCGCGCGCCGCCAGCCCTGGCTCGGCCCGCCCGGCCCGCCGGCGCAGGCCGGAGGCCTCGAGGAAGGCCGAGAGCCTGGAGGCCTGGGCGCCCGGCGTGCGGGCCCCGCCCAGCGGGCGCACCGCCGCCGCCAGCGCCGCCAGCCCGTCGGCGGCGCGCAGCAGGGCGGCGCGCTCGCCGGCCGCGGCCTGGGCGGTGAGCCGGGCGGCCCGGGCGCGCAGCGCGGCCTCCGGGGCGGCGCGGCCGGCCAGCGCCCCGGCGCGATCGAGGAGCCGGCCGAGGCCGGGCCGGAGGCCGTCGACGCCGAGGTAGCTCGAGCCGGCCAGCCGCTCGGCCAGGCGGCGGTCGAGGCCGTCGGCCGCGGCGGCCAGCGCGTCCAGCACCAGCCGCACCGGCGGCAGGTCGGTGAGCGGCGCGCCCCGGCCGGTGGCGAGGGGGATCCCCTCGGCGGCGAAGGCGCGCGCCAGCCGCTCGGCGGCGAGGGCCGGCGCCGGGTGGAACACCACCACCTCGGCGGGGTCGAGCCCGGCCGACAGCAGCCGCCCCACGGCGCGCGCCGCCTCGACGGCCTCGCCCTCCTCGCCCTCGCCGCGCAGGGCCAGCACCAGCCCCTCCCCACCCGGCCCGGCCGCGGCGAGCGCGGGCGGCGCCTCCTGGCCGGACACGCCGCCAGGCGGCGCGGCGGCCCCCGCCTCGGCCGGGCGGCGCACCCCCGGCCCGCCGCCGAACGCGGCCAGCAGCGCCCGCGGCCGCTCGGCCCGGGATGGATCCTCCAGGTGGTCGAGCACCACCTCCAGCTCGCGCCGCGCGGCCAGGGCGTGGTGCCCCTCGATCCGCCGGAGGGTCGGCTCGACCGCGCCCGAGAGCTCGGGCCGCTCCGGGATGGACGGGACGTGGAAGCGGGTGCGCGCCGAGCGCGCCACCAGCGCCTCCACCAGGGCCCACTCACCGCGGGTGAAGCTGGAGAAGCCGTCGAGCACCAGCAGGTCGAGCGAGGCGGCGTCCAGGATGGGCACCCGGCGCCGCAGCACCTGGGCGGCGGTGGCCAGCGCGGCCGGCCGGTCGAGCAGCCCGTCGCCGTCGAGGCGGGCCTGGTAGGCCTCCAGCACCGCCGCCAGGGCCGTGAGCCGCGCCGCCGGCGCCCCGGCGAGCGCGCCGGCCGCCAGCCGGGCCTGCTCGGCCTGGACCTCGCCCGCCCGGAGCTCGGCCACCGCCCGGGCCAGGGCGCCGGCCAGGCCGCTGCCCGGCGCCAGCCCGGCGTAGGCGCCGCCCGCCGCCCGGCCGGCCGCCAGCACCAGGAGCCGCTCCGCCAGCGGCGGCAGCACCGGCCGGCGTTCGCCCCCCGCCGCCAGCACCGCGGCGGCCAGCCCGTCCAGCGTCAGCACCTGCGGCCCGAACAGCAGCCCCCCCTGCGCGTCGCAGAGGCGGCGCGCCACCCGGCTCGCCTGGAGCTGGGAGGGGACGAGGACGAGGGTGGGCACGGGGGTGGGAGGATAGGCGGTGGGGCTGACGCTGGGGCAGGTCCAGCCCCCGGGCTCGGGTCCGTCACCCTGGTTTAAGGAGGGGGGGGCGGGGGGGGGGGGGGGGGGGGGGGCGGGGGGTGGGGGGGGGGGGGGGGGGGGGGGGGGGGGGGGGAGTGGGTGGGCCGCGGCGCTCGGGGGGGGGGGGTGCGGCCCCCGGCCTCACCCTCCGCGCGCCCGCCGCGCCGCCTGCTGCCTTCGCCGGCGCCGGCCTGGCGCTGATCCTGCGGGTGGGCCGGTGGGTGGGGGGTCGCCACCACGCGAGGGAGCTGGACGGGCTCTCCGGATGCTCATCACCTCGCTGGAGCAGTCGCCGCCTCTTGGGCCCGGTCGGCCCTCCGTCCCCTCTAAAGGGCGAGAGGGTGGGGGCGCGTCGGTCGGCCGTCGGGGCGACTACGCCACACCCGGGGCGACCAGCTCAGAGGCCATCCCTACGAGCCGGCCATCGCCGAGTACCGCAGGCGCGGTGGCGGGTGGGGGGGGGGCCGGGGGGGGTGGCGCGCGCGGGGGGGGGGGGGGGGGGCCAGCCGGGGTGACGGGGGGGGGGGGGGCGGGGGGGCGCTCCTGGGCGGGCCCGCCTGGAGCGGCTCCCCGCGCGGCCCGGGCGGCGCCTGCCGCGCCGCGCGCCTGGCGGGCGCGGGACGGGGTGGGGGCTGCGGCCTCTGGCGAGGCATGGAGCCTGGCCGCCTGTCCACGGTGGCGGTGGAGGGCCACCGGCTGGGGGGCCCGGCTCCCTGCGGGGGCGGGGGGGGGCCGCGCCCGCCGCCGCGCCGGGCGGCGCAGGCGCAGGCGCAGGCGCAGGCGCCTAGAGCATGGCCTCCTTGGCCCCGGCGGCCCGCAGGAACTTGGCGAGGGCCGTGTCGGTGGCGCCGATGTGGTCGCGCAGCCACTGGCAGACGAAGCGGTTCAGCGTGATGGAGACGTTGGCGGTGGGGCCGCTCTTGTCGAACTCGGCCTTCAGCTTGAGGAAGGCGTCCACGAAGCCGGTGTGCTGCAGCTTGTGCTGGGCGGCCTCCGGGTACTTGTACTGCGCCATCAGCTTCTCCTCGGCGGCGAAGTGCTCGACGGTGTAGGTGCCGAGGAAGCCGAGCATCCGGCCGAGCTCCTCCTTCCCCTGGTTCTTGAGCAGCGCCTCGAGCAGCCCGTTCACCTTCCGGAAGAGCTCCTGGTGCTGCTCGTCGATGATCTTCACGCCCACTGCCAGGCTCTTGTCCCACACCAGCGCCATGTCAGCTCCATCGAGGTCGGGGGCCGCTCCCGGGGGTCGGTCGCTCGGCGCCCGCGTCGTCGCACGCAGGGTGCAACCAGGGATCCAGCCCCGGAGGCGGCCGGACCACGGCCTGACTGGCGGCGTTTTGCCCCGGGTTTCCGCGCCCTGCCCGGAATGGGGCCGGCGCCCGGCCCGGCAACGGCGGGCGGGTGGACCGACACCCGGGTCGGCCTGGCAGCGGGTGACGACCCGCCGCGCCGTGGCCCGGGACCTGCGACCCCCTCCTACTCCTCGCGGTACACGGCCAGGGAGCCCTCGTTCTCCCAGACCTCGACCTTGGAGACGGTGACCCGGCCGTGCTCCGCCGCCGCCAGCCGCGCGGCGGCCTCGCCGTAGAAGAACTTGGCGAGCAGCTCCGCGGTGGTGTTGAGCTGGTCGAAGGGCGGGATCTCGTTGACGTTCTGGTGGTCGAAGCGCGTGCCGATCTCCGCCACCATCCGCTGCAGGTCGGCGAAGTCGATCACCATCCCGATGCGGTTGAGCTCGGAGGCGCGGACGTGGACCCGGACCCGCCAGTTGTGGCCGTGCAGCCGCTCGCACTTGCCACCGTGGAAGCGGATCTGGTGCGCGGCGCTGAAGAGGAAGTCCTTGCTGATCTCGAAGACGGGGACGCCCATGGCGGGCGCTTCTATAGCAGCCCGCCGCGTCGGGCGCACCCCCGCGGGGCGCGAACCCGGCGGCCCGGCCCCTGGCTCAGAGTGGCATGGCACACGGGCACGAGGGCAGCGGCGGCGGCGGGCACCAGCACGGGGCAGGGCACGGCCACCACCACGGCGGCGCCGGGGCGGGCCCGGGTGAGCCGGGCGGCGCGGCGGACGCCCCCCGGGACCAGCATGGCAACCCGCTCGACCTGGCCGCCTACCTGGCCAAGCTGGAGTCGCCGGAGCGGGCCGCCTGGCAGCGGCCGGACGAGGTGGTCGCCGCGCTGGGGCTGCGGGCCGGCGCGGTGGCGGCCGACGTGGGCGCCGGCCCCGGCTACTTCACCCTGCGCCTGGCCCGGGCGGTCGGGCCGAGCGGCCTGGTCTTCGGCCTCGACGTGGACGCCCGCCTGTCGGCGCTGCTGGCGCGCCGGGCCGCCGAGGCCGGCCTGGCCAACGTCGTGCCGGTGCTCTCGCCCGACGGCGACGGCCTGCCGCCCCGCCCCTGCGACCTCATCCTCCTGGTGAACGCCTTCCACCACTTCCCCGACGGCCCCGGCACCCTGACCCGGCTGGCCGGGGCGCTGGCGCCGGGTGGCCGGCTGGCGCTGGTGGACTTCCACGAGGGGGACCTGCCGGTGGGCCCGCCCCCCGCCCACCGGGTGACGCGCGCCCAGATCGATCGGGCGGTCGCGACCGCCGGGCTGGTGCTGGCGCAGGAGCTCACCCTGCTGCCCTACCAGCACTTCCTGCTGCTCGAGCGGCGCTGAGCCCCACCCCGGCCGGCCGGCCGGCGCCGCACCGACGCAGCGCCTTCGGGACTCCTGGCGAGGCCCGAAGGCGCTTGCCTCCCCAGGCGCGGGCGGCGTAAGTCCCATCCCATGTCCCGCATCTTCATCGCCATCGGCGTCGTGCTCGTGATCATGATCAGCATCCCGGTGCTGCTGGCCTGGAGCCAGTCGCGCCGGCGCCTGCGCGTCGAGCGGCACGCGGGCGTGGCGGTGCTGCGCATGCCGCGCGGCCACTGGGCCCTGCTGGCGACGGTGGCCCTCATCCCCTTCGCCGCCATCTCCACGGCCGCCTTCCTGGCCACCTGGTCCCCCGGCAGCGAGCTGGGCGGGGTCATCCTGGGCACGCTCATGGCGGCGGTGGGCCTGGCCTTCGGCGGCTACCTGTTCCTGCTCGAGTGGCGCGGCTGCCTCCGCCTCGACGACACCGGCATCGAGAAGGTGGGGGCGCTGCGGCGCCGCTCGCTGGCCTGGTCCCAGGTGACCAAGCTCACCTTCAACCCGGTCAACAACTGGTTCTTCCTCACCGGACCGGACGGGAAGACCGTCTACTTCGTGGAGGGGCTCGACGGCATCGCCGACTTCGCCGAGGTGGCGGTGCGCCGCCTGCCGTCCCAGGTGCTGAAGGCCAGCCCGGAGGCGGCCGAGGTGCTGCGCGAGCTCGCCACCATCTGAGCGGGCGGGCGCCGGGCGCGCGCCCGGTGGCCCCCGCGCCGGCGCGCGCTCAGGTGGGGCGCGCCGCCGCCAGCAGGGCCGCCACCGCGGCGGCCGGCTCGGCCCCTGCGAGCCAGGCGCGAATGACCGCCACCCCGCTGGCCCCGGCCGCGAAGGCCAGCGCGGCGTTGCCCGGCTCCACCCCGCCCAGCGCCACCAGCGGCAGGCCCAGCCCGGCCGCGGTGCGCAGGGCCGAGAGCCCCACCGGCGCGCCGTAGGCCCGCTTGGACGGCGTGTCCCAGATGGGCGAGAAGGTGGCGAAGGTGGCGCCGCCGAGGCGGGCCCGCTCCACCTCCTTGGCCGAGTGGCAGGAGACCCCGATCAGCGCCCCTGGTCCGAGCAGTCGGCGCGCCTCCGCCGGCCCCACCCCGGCCGCCGGCAGGTGGACTCCGTCGGCTCCGGCGGCCAGCGCCACGTCGAGCCGGTCGTTCACCAGGAGTGCAGCCCCGCGCGCGCGGCAGACCGGCAGCAGCGCCCGGGCCAGGGCCAGCAGCGCGGCGCCGCCCAGGTCCTTCTCGCGCAGGTGGACCGCCACCCGCCCTGGCGGCGCCAGGGCCAGCGCCCCGGCCAGGCGCGCCGGCAGGTCCGGCGCCAGCCGGCGGTCGGTGACCAGGTGGACTTCGGGGAGGGCCATCGCTAACGTCGAGCCATCTTCCCGGAGGTCCCGTGCCCGTGTCGAGCGACCTCGATCGCTTCCTCGAGTTCTTCGTGGGGCAGCAGGCCAGGCAGGCGCCTCGGTTCCCGGCCCTGCAGGCGGGCCAGGTGCTGGCCTACATGGGCACCTCCGGCGAGCCGGGCCGCCACGCCCAGGTCTCGGTGCACCGCCTGCGCGGCGTGGACCCCGGCCCCTCCGCCCGCGAGCTGAAGGTCCGGCTGGCCGGGCCGCTCCCGGTCGGCCCGGTGGCCGGCGAGTGCCTGGCGGTCATGCTGGCCCGGCCGGAGCGGTACCAGGGCTACCAGGTGAAGACCCGGCCGCTGCTCCCGGGCGACCCCGCCCCACCCTTCCTGGACGAGCGCGACCTGCTCACCGTGCAGGGCAGCCAGATCTTCACCGTCCACCACAGCCCCTCCACCCTCAAGTTCTTCGAGCAGGTGCCGTTCGACGAGGTGCGCGACCTGGCCGGCGGGGTGCGCCACGCCCTGTGCGCCGTGGGCGTCACCGCCAACCTGTCGCCCCGCTTCGTCTTCCACCACGAGGTGCGGGACGGCCGGCTCTCGCTCTTCCACGGCGATGGGATGGCGCTCAAGACCTGGATGAACCTGCGGCGCAACCGGCTGGAGACGCGGCTGCTGCTCGACCTCGACGAGGGGCGCGGCTGGGCGCTGCGCGGCGAGGTGGAGGAGCTGGCCCAGGGCGCCCACCCGGTGGCCTGGGAGAAGGTGGCCGACGGGTTCCAGGCCGGCCGCTGGGGCCGCCCCGCCCGCTGCTTCCGGCTGGCGGTGGACTCGCTCGAGCCCATCGCCCCGGCGGGGTGAGCCGGCCGGGCGCCCGGCGCGGGCGCCGCGGCGCTCAGGTCCCGATCAGCCCGGTCAGGGGCGACGAGGCCGCGGCGTGCAGCCTCATGGGGATGCGCCCGGCCAGGAAGGCCTTGCGCCCCGCCGCCACGCCGTCGCGCATGGCCTCGGCCATCAGCACCGGCCTGGCGGCCCCGGCGATGGCGGTGTTCATGAGCACCGCCACCGCGCCCAGCTCCATGGCGATGGCCGCGTCGCTGGCGGTGCCCACGCCGGCGTCCACCAGCACCGGCACCTTGGCCGCCTCCATGATGATGCGGAGGTTGTACGGGTTGCGCAGGCCGAGCCCGGAGCCGATGGGCGCACCCAGCGGCATGATGGCGGCGCAGCCGGCGTCCTCCAGCCGCTGGGCCGTCACCGGATCGTCGTTGGTGTAGGGCAGGACCGTGAAGCCCTCCTTCACCAGCACCTTGGCCGCCTCCACCAGCCCGACCACGTCGGGGAAGAGGGTGCGCGGGTCGCCGATCACCTCCAGCTTGACCAGGTCGCCCAGGCCCAGCTCGCGCCCCAGCCGCGCCGTGCGGACGGCCTCGTCGGCCGTGAAGCAGGCGGCGGTGTTGGGCAGGAGCGTCATGTGCTTGGGGATCCACTCCAGCAGCGAGGCCTCCCCGGTGGCCTTCAGGTCCAGGCGGCGCACCGCCACCGTGACCACCTCGGCGCCCGAGGCCAGGTGGGCGTCGCGCATGGTGGCGAAGTCCGGGAACTTGCCGGTGCCCACCAGCAGGCGGCTGGTGAAGGTGTAGCTCCCGATCGACCAGGCGTCGGCCATGGCTACCCTCCCCCCACGAACGCCACGATCTCGATGGAGTCGCCCGGCCCGACCCGGTGGACCTCGTAGCGGTCCTTGGTGACCACCGCCTCGTTCACCTCGACCGCCACCCGGGCGGCCTTGACGCCCAGGTGGGCCAGGAGCCCAGCGACCGTCAGCCCGTCCGGCAGCTCGCGCTGCTCGCCGTTCAACGTGACCCGCGTTGGCATGAGGGGGCGGATTCTCGCCCCGACCCGGCCGCCCGTCAAACGGGATCGGGCGCGAGCGGTGATCAGGTGAGCCACCTGACTCACTGGCAGGGCCCATCGTCTTTCGGGGATCCATGCTGACCGCGACGGCGCCCCTGGCGCGCGCCAGCGTCGCGGCGGCCCTGGCCCTTCCGGCGTCGCGCCCGCTCCACGAGCTCCGCTCCGTAGACGCGCCGCCTCCGCGTTGTGGGCGTGGCAGAGCAGGCGAAGGTTGGCCGCCGTCGGTGGCCCTCCCCTCCCCTTCGGCTGGACGTGATCGAGCTCCACCTGCCAGGCGGAGCCACACAGGCCGCCCGACTCGAGCGGCCACTGGCAGCGCCCGCCGTCGCGGGCCCAGACCTCGCGCCGGACCCGGGCCGGGAGGGCGTCCTCCGCCACCGGGCGAGCCACGCTGAGCGGCCGGTCGGCCGCGGCCGTGCGCCGCTTCGCCTCGCGCGCCAGGAGGAGCTCCACGGCCTCCTCCAGCAGCGACTCGACCGTCGCGTCGGGCGAGGCGTGCGACCGGGCCAGGCGGACGGTCTCGAGCTTCTCGAGGAACTGTCGCGAGACCGTGAGGTGCAGGCGACGGAGGTCGGCGGCGAGGGGCTCGACGGTGGCGCGGGTCGGGGTCGGGGTCGGGGTCGGGGTCGGGATCGGGGTCGGGATCGGGATCGGGGTCGGAGTCGCGGTCGCGGTCGCGGTCGCGGTCGAGGTCGGGGTCGGGATCGGGGTCGGGGTCGCTGACGCGAACTCGGTCTGAGTCGGCGAGGCCCTGCCGGGCTGGGCCATTTCAGTTTCTGACGTCAGAAACGGCGCATGCACCTGCGCAGCCGATCCAACCGCCGTGACGACGCACCGGACTGGCACCACCTCTCTCGGCGCGATGGCCGCCACCACCTCCCGCGCCTCCCGCGCCGACTTCCCGAAGAACCTCGGCAGCACCTCCGCCTGGTTCTCCGGCGTGAGCACCTTCGCCAGCTCGGCCACGCTGGACAGGCACAGTCACCCGTCTCGGAGCGGCGCCTCCACCGCAGGGACCCGTCGGAGCAAGGCCGCCGCCTCCTTCCGCTGGAAGGCCGCGCCGGCCGAGAGCCCCAGATCGTGGTGCAGGAAGGCCCAGAGGTTGGCGTGCCCCAGCGCCGCCCAGCCGCGGCGGCAGTCGAAGTCGGCGAGGGCGAGGAGGACGTCTGCCCTGGCGTGGTGCTCGGTGCGGAGCAGGTCGGCCAGGCGGGCGGCGTCGCGGCGAGCGTCGGAGATCATGCACGGACCGTCTCATGAGATCTTCGGGCCTCGCCTGACGCACGGAGCGGCCCAAGGCGCGACGAACGCAGGCTGGGCCTCCGCACCCCTCACGCCCATCGACCGAGGCCACCATGACGGCCACGCGGGCCCTGGAGTGCGCTCCTGGCGCGGCCCTCCGCGCGGAGGCGCGACTCCGCGTAAACCAAGTCAAGAGGCGCCCCATCGGGACCGCTGGTCAACACAGAACAGGGCCCTGGAAACGCTTTCAGGTGCGCGTCGGAGCGGCGCGGCGAAGGAAGTCGCAGCTCCCCCGGCGTACGCCAGCGCCCGGTGACCGCCGGTATGGCTCGGCCCGGAGCCCAGGCCGACCCAGACGCGGGATCAGCAGGCTCCCGGCGCCACCGGCGGCGCCGGCGGCGTGGGCGGCGCGGCGGCCACCTCGGCCAGCCGCGCCAGGAGCTCGGCGCGGGTGAAGGGCTTGGCCAGCACCTCGCCGGTGGCGCTCCCCACGATCTCCTCCTGGGTGCCCGGCAGCGCCGGGTAGCCCGACATGAAGAGCACCCGGACGGCCGGGCGCCGCAGGTGCAGCGCCTCGTGCAGCTGGCGCCCGTTCATGCCCGGCATGACCACGTCGGAGAGGAGCAGGTCGATGGCGCCGGCGTGGGCGTCGGCCAGCGCCAGGGCCGCCGCGCCGTCGGGCGCGGCCAGGACGGCGTGGCCGGCCTCCCGCAGGTACCCCTCCACCAGGCGGCGCACCCCCGGCTCGTCCTCGGCCACCAGGATGGTGAGCGGCCGCAGCGGCGGCGCCGGACGCCGGGTCGGGCTGGCCAGCGGCAGCCGCTCCGCGGAGCGCGGGAAGAGGAGGCGGAAGGTGCTGCCCTGCCCCGGCGCGCTCACCACCTCGACGCTGCCGCCGTGCTGCTGCACCACGCCGAGCACCGTGGCCAGGCCCAGGCCGGTGCCGCGCCCGGGCCCCTTGGTGGTGAAGAAGGGCTCGAAGATCCGGGCCCGCACCGCCTCGGTCATGCCCTCGCCGGTGTCGGCCACCGTCAGCTCGACCAGGTCGCGCGGGGGCTGGTCGCCCAGGGCGGGCGCCTCGGCGGCCGGCACCTCGCGGGTGCCGATGGTGAGCACCCCGCCGGCCGGCATGGCGTCGCGGGCGTTGACCGCCAGGTTGAGCAGCACCTGCTGGATTTGGGCGGGGTCGGCCCGCACGGCCACCCGGCCCTCCGCCATGGCCAGCCGCACCTCCACGTCCTCGCCGATGACCCGGCGGAGCATGGCGTGCAGCGAGGCCACCTCGGCGTTCAGGTCCACCAGCCGCTCCTGCAGCACCTGGCGGCGGCTGAAGGCCAGCAGCTGGCGGGTCAGGGTGCCGGCCCGCCTGGCCGCCTCCAGGATGCCGTGCAGCTCGGGCGCGGCGGCGTGCTCCGGGCCGAGCAGGTCGAGCGCCGCCTCGGCGTCCCCCAGGATGGGCGTGAGCAGGTTGTTGAAGTCGTGGGCCACCCCGCCGGCCAGCCGCCCGATGGCCTCCAGGCGCTGCCCCTCGTCGACGCGCCGCTGCAGCGCGGCGCGCTCCTCCTCGGCCCGCCGCCGATCGCCGATGTCGCGCACCGCCACCACCAGCCTCGGCGCCCCACCCAGGGTGGCCGGCCGGATGGCCACCTCGACCCACAGGAGCGTGTCGTCGCCGCGCCGGGCGTGCCACTCGAAGCGCTGCGTCCCCTCCAGCCGGGCGCGCTCCAGCCAGCGCCGCGCCTCGGCCGTGGTGTAGGGGCCACGGCCCTCGCAGAGCGGCTCCAGCCCCCGGCGCAGCAGCTCCTGGCGCGGCAGCCGGTACATCTCCACCGCCCGCTGGTTGACGTCGAGGATGTCCCCGCTGACCGGGTCGTGCACGAAGATGGCGTCGTCCACCGAGTCCACGATGGAGCGGTAGCGCTCCTCGCTCTCGCGCAGCGCCTGCTCGCCCCGCCGGATGCGGCGCAGCACCGCCAGCAGCGCCAGGCTGAAGGTCGAGAGCGAGCCCACCAGCGCCAGCAGCACCGCCAGGAGGGTGCGATGGGTTTCCCAGGCGCCCGGCCGCGCGTTGAGCACCGTGACCTGATCCGGCAGGGTGCGGCCCGCCAGGTCCAGGCCGAGCCGCCGCGCCACCGCGTCGTCCACCGCCAGCCAGGCGGCCGCGCCGTGGTCCACCGGGACCTCGGCCGCGCCGTCCAGCAGGCGCAGCAGCAGCTCGGCGGCCCGCCGCCCCTGGGCCGCGCCGCCCAGCAGGCTGCCGCCCACGATGCCGTGCCCCAGCTGGAAGTCCCACAGCCCGTACACCGGCGCGCCGCTGCCGGCCGTGACCCGGTCGGCCACCCGCTCGTAGGCGTGGTAGGCGCCCAGCCGGTCCCGGGTGAAGGAGCCGAGCAGCAGGGCGCTGCGCCGATCCAGGCCGGCGGCCAGCGCCGTGAGCTCCGCCAGCGAGAGATCGGCCTCCACCCGCAGCGTCACCCCCGGCCCCAGGCTGGACGCGGCCGCCCGCACCTGGGCCTCCAGGGCCGCGCTGGTCTCGGTGCGGTCGAGCGCCACCACCACGCTGCGCAGCCCGGGTTGCAGGGCCCGGATCAGCGCCAGCGTGCCGGCCACGTCCACGTCCTCTACCACGCCGGTGACGCGGGGCTGGCCCTGCAGCCAGGCCGGGTCGAAGCCGTTCACGCCGGCGAAGGAGATGGGGACCCCGCCCAGCAGGTCGGCGCGGCCCGCCAGGGCCACCTCCAGCGCGGCGTTGTCGCTGACGATGACGCCGTCGAGGTGGCGCCCGGCCAGCTTCTCCGCCAGCCGCCGCAGCGCCGCCGCGCGCTCGGCGGGGTCGCCGAAGCGCTTCCGGTCCAGCGACTCCACCATGGGCTGCAGGTCCGGCCAGCGCCGCCGCAGCACCTCGAGCGCCCCGTCCGTCTGCTGATCGGTCCAGGGCAGGCCCCGGTGGTAGGACTCGAGGATCAGGATGGTGGGTGGGGTGGCCTCCGCGGCCGGCGCGGCGGGCGTCTGGGCAGCCAGCAGCGCAGCCAGCAGCGCGGCCACCAGCGCCCCCGCGGCGCGCCGGGCGCGGGCATGGTGGGGTGCGGGGCGGCCTCGGACCATCGGCCCAGCCTACCCCAGTCCGGGACCGGGTCCCGAGCTTCCCGTGGCGCCCGCAGGGGCAGCGCCGTCCGCCCAGGGCGCCCGGCCGGGAGCGCCGGCGGAGGCGGGCGGCTATGCTGCGCCGGTGGCCCCGCCCCGCGACCTCACCATCCGGCCCCTCGGCGTGGGCGCCATCATCGACCGGGCGGTGGCGCTGACCACTCGCCACTTCAAGCCGCTCTTCCTGGCCATGCTGCTGGTGCAGGCGCCCGCCTTCGCCCTGCTGCGGCTCACCTCGGCCCGCACCGGCGACCTCCTGGCCCTGCTGGCCGATCCGCAGGCCCTGGCGGCGCGCGCCGCCGGGCTGGCCGGGCTGGCCGGCCTGGTGGGCGGGGCGCTCACCGTGCTCCAGTTCCTGGCCACCGCTGCGGTCTCGGCCATCGTGGCCGGCAGCCTGGCCGGTGGGCCGCTCCCGGGCGCGCCCTCCACGGCCCGCCGCGCCGGCGCCGCCCTCGGCGCCGCCGCCTGGCAGCTGGCGGCCCTGCTGCTGGCGCCGGCGCTCGGTGCGCTGCCCGGCCTCTGGCTGGCGCTGCGCGCCAGCTCCACCACCTCCGCCCTGGTGGGCGTCGCGGGGGCGCTGGCCGGGGCCCTGGCGCTCTTCCTGGTGGTCCTGCTCCGCACCGTGCTGGCGCCCTCCGTCGCCGCGGTGGAGGGGCTGGGCGGCCTGGCGGCGCTGCGCCGCTCGGCCCGGCTCATGGCGCCCCGCCGCGGCCAGCCGCTGCTCGACCGGCCGGGGCTGCGCGCCTCGCTCCTGCTCCTCACCACCTTCGTCATCGCGCTGGCGGTGAACGCGCTGGCCAGCCTGCCGCGCCTGGCGGCCAGCCGGGTGGCCGGCGGCGGTCCGCTCGGGCTGCTGCCGGGGTCCCTGCCGGCCGGCGTCGAGCTCGGGCTGGCGCTCTTCGAGACCTGCGCCGGCGCCGCGCTGCAGCCCTTCTCGCTCTCGGCGGTGGCGGTCTTCTACTTCGAGCGGCGCGCCAGGGTGGAGGGGCTGGACGTGGCGCTCTGGGCGGCCAGCCTGGCTGGGCCGGCCGGCGCGCCGCTGCAGGTGGGGCGGTGAGCGGCGCGGCGCCGCTGGCCACCGAGGCCGACCGGCTGGCGCTGGCCGAGGTGCTGGCACGCCCGGAGTTCAGGGACCAGCGGCTGGACGGCCTGGCGCTGCGGCGCTGGCTCCTGGAGCTGTGGGACCGCCTGGTCGAGGCGCTGACCACCGCGGAGGCGGAGCGCTACGCCAGCCTGGGGCGCCTGGTCTACTTCGCCGCAGCGGCCGTGGCGCTGGCGCTGGCCTGGCGGGCGGTGCGGCGGCGGGCCCGCCGGGCGGCCGGCCCCGTGGCCCCGCGGGCGACGGCGGCCACCACCGGGACGCGACCGGCCGGGCCGACCGCCGAGGCCGCTGCCCTCGCACTGGCCCGCGGCGATCCGGCGGGCGCGGTGCGCGCCGCCTTCGCCGCGGCGGCCGCCGCGCTCGGCCGGCGCTGGCCCGGCCAGGGCGGCGAGGCGCTCACCGGCCCCGAGCTGGCGGCGCGCGCCAAGGACCAGGGCTTCTCCGGCCTGTCGGCGCTGCACGAGCGGACCGTCTTCGGCCGCCAGCCGGCGGCCGAGGCGGAGGCCCGCTCCGCGGTGGAGGTGGCCCGCCGGCTCGAGGCCGCGACGCCGGCCGCCGGGGCGCGCCGGTGAGGCGGCTGGCCCTGCTCGGCGCCGCGGTGGCGCTCGTCACGGTGGTGGCCTCCACGGCGGTGGCGCCGCGCCGCGAGCTCGACGCCGCCCGGACCCGCCTGCCCTCGGCCGGCAACCCGGGCCGTCGTGGCCTCGGGGCGGCCGCGGCCTGGCTCGAGGCGACCGGGCGACCCTTCACCGTCCGCGGCGGCGAGCCGGGCCAGGCGCCGCCCGCCGCCGGCGAGGCGCCCGGGCCGCCGCCCGCGCCGGGCTCGGCCTGGCTCCTGGTGGCGCCGCGGGTGGCGCTGCCGGCCGAGTTTGCGGCCGCCTTCCTCGACCACGCCGCCCGCGGAGGCCTGGCGCTCTGGGTGCTCGGCCCCGTCCCGCAGCCGGCGCTCGAGGCGGCCCTGCAGGTGCGCCGCGCGCCGGGTGGCGTCACCCCGGCCGGCGCCGGGCAGCCAGGCCACCCGCTGCTCGGCGGGCTCCTGCTCCGCGGCGGCGGCGAGGGCGTCCTCTCCACCCACCCCGGCGCGCGCCCCGCCGCCGGCCCGGGCGAGCCGGGGGAGGCGGTGGCCATCGCGATCGGCCGCGGCGAGGTGCTGGTCCTCGGCGGGCCGGCGCTCCTCGAGAACGACGGCCTGGGCGAGGCCGACCACCTGTCGCTCTGGGTCAGGCTGTCGGCGCGCGGACCCATCACCTTCGACGAGCGGTGGCTGCCGCCGACCGGCGTCGCCGCGCCCTCGCCGCGTCTCCCGCTGCTGGTGGCGGGCCAGGCCTCGCTGGCCTGCGCCCTCCTGCTCCTGGCGCTCGGCCTGCGGCACGGCGCGGTGCGCCCACCGCCCGCCACCGCGCGCCGCACCGCCGCCGACTACCTCGGCTCGCTGGCCGCGCTGACCCGCCGCGCCGGGGCCGAGCCGGCGCTGGCCGCGGCCTCCTGGGCCCGCCTGCGGCGCCGGCTGGAGGGGCGCCGCGGACCGCCCGCCCACCTCCCGGCGCCGGAGGCGGCCGCCCGGCTGGAGGCGCACGCGCCGGAGGCCGCCGCGGCGCTGCGGCGCGGGGAGGCGGCCTGCGCACGGCCCGGCCCGGGGCAGCTGCTGGCCGTGACGCAGGCGGCCGCCGACGTCGAGCTGGCCCTGACGGCGCCGCGCCGCAGGCCATGAGGGGCCGTGAGCGCGGGCTTTGACTCCCCGCCGCCTGGTCGCTACCGTCGCGGGAACCCGCCGTCCTCCTGGGACCCACCATGTCGCGACGCCCCCCGCTGCAGCGACTCCTCCTGCTCCTCCCAGCCGTGGCGCTCCTCTCCGGGTGCCCGTCGTTCAGCACCATGGGCACCGCCCGCACCCTGCCCAAGGGCGAGAGCCAGCTCTTCATCGCCCCGGGCGGCATGGTCCTCACGGACTTCCAGCGGGACGACACCGGCGCCTACCAGAGCTACGCCTTCCCCTCGGTGGAGTTCGGCGGCCGCTACGGCGTCACCGACCGGGTGGAGATCGGCGGCAAGCTCTGGTTCCTGGGCGCCGAGATCGACGGCAAGTTCGCCCTGGCCCGCTCGCCCGACCCCGAGCGCGGCCTGGACCTGGCCGTGGCGCCGGCGCTGAGCGTCTACCCCTTCACCTCGGGTGACCAGAGCGCCACCTACCTGTGGGTCCACCTGCCGCTGCTGATCGGCGTCAACACCGGCGGCGGCCAGCTGGTCATCGGGCCGCGGATCTCCGACATGCTCATCGCCGGCGCCGGCGACACCATCAACGCGGTCTGGGCCGGCGGCTCGCTGGGCTACGCCTGGAGGCTGGGCGACGGCTTCCGCCTCCTTCCGGAGGTCAGCGTGGCCTGGCCGGTCCACGTCACGGTGGGCTCGACCGCCGACCTCACGCTGGAGCCGAGGGGGGCGCTGGTCCAGGCCAACCTGGGCTTCCTCTTCGGCGGCGAGTGACCGGCCGCGTGGCACCCCTCGACCCGGCCGACCCGGCCGCCGCCCCCGGCCCGGCCGCCGCCGGCCTGCTCACCGCCGAGCTCGGCAAGGTGGTGGTGGGCCACGCGGTGGCCGTGGAGCAGCTGCTGGCGGCGCTGCTGGCCGGCGGCCACGTGCTGCTCGAGGGGGTGCCCGGCGTGGCCAAGACCCTGCTGGCCAAGGCGCTGGCGCGGACCCTCGACCTGCACTTCGGGCGCATCCAGTTCACCCCGGACCTGATGCCGGCCGACGTGCTGGGCACCAGCGTCTACCGGCCGCAGGCCGGCACCTTCGAGCTCAGGCGCGGCCCCATCTTCACCGACGTGCTGCTGGCCGACGAGATCAACCGCACCCCGCCCAAGACGCAGGCCGCGCTGCTGGAGGCCATGGAGGAGCGGCAGGTCACCATCGACGGCGAGCGCCTCCCGCTGGGACCCGGGTTCTTCGTGATCGCCACCCAGAACCCGGTCGAGTACGAGGGCACCTACCCGCTCCCGGAGGCCCAGACCGACCGCTTCCTCATGAAGATCCGGGTGGGCTACCCGGAGGCGGCCGAGGAGCTGGAGCTGCTGCGCCGCGCCGCCGGCGGCTTCGACGGCCACGATCTGGACGCCGCCGGGGTCCGGCCGGTGCTGTCGCGCCAGGCGCTGGCCGCGCTCCGGGCGCGGGCGCGGGCCCTGCCGGTGGCGCCGGAGCTGCTCGACTACCTGGCGCGGCTCACCCGCGGCAGCCGCCAGCTGGCCAGGGTGAGGCTGGGCGCCTCGCCGCGGGCCGGGGTGGCCCTGCTGGCCTCGGCGCGCGCCCGCGCCGCCCTGCGTGGCGCCGAGTGGCTCTCGCCCGACGACGTGAAGGCGGTGGCCGCGCCGGTGCTGCGCCACCGGCTGGTGCTCCGCCCCGAGGCCGAGCTGGAGGGCGCCACGCCCGACGAGCTGGTGGAGGAGCTGCTGGAGAGCACGCCGGCGCCGCGCTGATCCGATCCGGGTTCAGGTCCGCGACCGGGTTCGCGGTCGGGCTCCCCCTCCCGGCCGCCGGGCGTAGGATCCCCCCATGGACGACGGGCTGGCGGCCCGGCTGAGGGCCGAGGGGATCCGTGACGAGCGCGTCATCGCCTCGATGGCCCGGCTCGATCGCTCTCGCTTCATCCCGGACCGCTGGCGCGCCGAGGCGGGGCGGGACGCCCCGGTGCCGATCGGCGAGGGGCAGACCATCTCCCAGCCCACGCTGGTGGGCTTGATGACCGCTGCCCTCCGGCTCTCCGGCGACGAGCGGGTGCTCGAGATCGGCACCGGCTCCGGCTACCAGGCGGCGGTGCTCTCGCCCCTCTGCGCCGAGGTCTACTCGGTGGAGCGGCTCCCTGGCCTGGCGGCGCAGGCGCGGGCGGTGCTCCTGGACGAGCTCGGGGTCACCAACGTCCACCTCCGGACCGGCGACGGCGCGCTCGGCTGGCCCGAGGAGGCTCCCTTCGACCGGATCCTGGTGACCGCCGCCGCGCCCGAGGTGCCGCAGCCGCTCCTCGACCAGCTGGCGCCTGGGGGCCGCCTGCTGGCCCCGGTCGGCACACAGGGAGGTCCCCAGTGGCTCCGGCTGGTCCGCTTCGACTGGGACGGCTCGCTCCACTCGAGCGACCTCCTCCAGGTCCGGTTCGTGCCCCTGGTCTGACCCGCGCTCCCCCCCGAGCCGCGCTTGCGCGGCGAGCGGCGTCCCCGCGAGGCTCAGGGAGCAACCACGGCCGTCACCTCCTCGAACCCGGCCTTGCCTCCCCGCCTCCAAACAGGCGATTGAAGGCATAGCCCTCCCGCCGAGGCACTGGTGCCCTCCTCCCCCTCCCCCACCGCCGCACCACAGGCCTCCAGCCAGGGGCTCGTCCTCCTGTCCCTGCTGGCCCTCTACGTCATCTGGGGCTCCACCTACTTCGCCATCCGGATGGCCATCGACGGCCTGCCGCCGCTCCTCATGGCCGGCAGCCGCTTCGTGCTGGCCGGCGGCGTGCTCTACGCGGTGCTGCGGCTGCGCGGCGCCCCCGATCCGCCGGCGCGGGGCTGGCGCTCAGGCGCGGCGGTGGGGCTGCTCCTGTGCGCCGCCAACGGCCTGGTCACCGTGGCGGAGCAGTGGGTCTCGTCCAGCGTGGCGGCGGTGGTGGTCTCCTCGATGCCGCTCTGGACCGTGCTGGCGGCCGCCCTGTGGCGCGAGTGGCCGACCCGCGCCGAGGTGGCCGGCATCGGGCTCGGACTGGCCGGGGTGGTGCTGCTGCAGTCCGGCGGCGAGCTGCGCGCCGCCCCGCTGGGCGCCGCCCTGCTGGTGGCCTCCACCTGGTGCTGGGCCCTGGGCTCGATGTGGAGCCGGCGCCTGCCCATGCCGGAAGGGCTGATGGCCAGCGCCGTCGAGATGCTGGCCGGCGGCGCAGCGCTGGTGCTGGTGGGGGTGCTGCTCGGCGAGCGGCTGGTGGCCGTGCCGCCGGCGCGGGCGGTGGCCGCCTGGCTCTACCTGGCCGTCTTCGGGTCGCTGGTGGCCTTCAGCGCCTACAACTTCCTGCTGCGGCGGGTGCGCCCGGCGCTGGCCACCAGCTACGCCTACGTCAACCCGGCCGTGGCGCTGGCCATCGGCGCGGCGGCCGGGGAGCCGGTGGGGCCGCGCGCCCTGGGGGCGCTGGCGCTCATCCTGGCGGGCGTCGGGGCGGTGGCGGCGGTGAGGCGCGCGCCGGGGAGGTGAGGCGCAGCCCCAGCCCCGGAAGCCCCGCCCGCCCTCGCGTGTTACACCCCCGTGCCGATGCGCCGCGCCCTCCTCGCCTCCGCTGCCCTGGTCGTCCTCCTCGCCGCCGGCCTGGCCGGGTGGCGGCTGCTCTCCACCGACGAGCCCGCGGCCGGACCGGCCGGCGAGGTCCGCCAGGACCGGACCGCCCGGCCCGCCGGCGCCGCCCCGCTCGACGCGCCGCCCTCGGCCACCCTGGCGCTCGAGGCGCCGCTGCTGGCCGGCGGCGACGGCCTGGAGGTCCTGGTGAGCGCGGACGGCGCGCCCCTGCCGGGCGCCTCCGTCCGCGTCTACCTGCACCGGCTCATCGAGCCCGGCACCGGGCGCCCCGGCTGGCGCCTGGCGGCCCAGGCCACCACCGGCGCAGACGGCTCGGTCCACCTGGGCGCCGCCCCGGGCGCCTACCTGGTCTCGGCCCGCTCCGCCGGCTTCGCCCCGGCCCTGGCCGAGGTGGTCCGCCCCACCGGCGAGCCCATCACCCAGGTGGCGCTCTCGCTGGAGCCGCCGGCCTCCCTCTCCGGCGCCACGGTGGAGCGCGCCACCTCGGCGCCGCTGCCCGCCACGGCGCTGGTCCTCTCGCGCGAGCCGGACCGCGGCGCCCCGCGCGGCGACCTCCCCGCCGAGGAGCGCGCCTACGCCACCAGCGACGGGCGGGGCCGCTTCCTGCTGCACGACCTGGCGCCGGGCCGCTACACCCTGGAGGCCGAGGCGGCCGGCCACGCCCGGGTGCGCCTGACCGGGCTGACCGTGCCGCGCGGCGACCTGGAGGTGGCGCTCTCCTCGGCCGGCCTGGTGGAGGGGCGCGTCCTCGGCCCGGACGGCGGCCCGGCCGAGGGGGCCGAGGTGGCCTTCACCGGCGGTGACCAGGTGCTGGTGGTGACCACCGGCCCGGCCGGCGGCTTCGCGGCCGAGGTGCCGCCGCGGGCCTACCGGCTCTCGGCGCGCCGCGGGGAGGCCGCCGCGGCCCGGGCCCTCCCGCTGGTGGTGGCGGCGGGGCAGGTGGTGCGCGACGTGGAGCTGCGCCTGGGCGCCCCGGCGGTCCTGGCCGGCCTGGTGGTGACCAGCGGCGGTGACCCGGTGCCGGGGGCCACCCTGGGGCTGTCGCCGGCCGGCGAGGGCGGCGAGCTGGCGCGCGTGCCGGCCGGACCGGACGGCCGCTTCACCTTCCCGGGGGTGGCGCCCGGCGAGTACGACGTGGACGCCGGCGCCGAGGGGTTCGCCCCGCTGGTGCGCCGCGGCCTGCTGGTGGCGGCGGGGGAGCGCTTCGAGCTCACGCTCACCCTGGCGGGCACCGGCGCGGTGGAGGGCGTGGTCTCCGACGGCCAGGGCCAGCCGGTGCCGGGCGCGCGCGTCCGCGGCGGCAAGCTGTGGGGCGCCCTGGGACAGGTGGACGCCGAGGCGGTCACCGCCGCCGACGGGACCTACCGCCTGGCCGGCCTCGAGCCGGGGCGCACCACCGTCAAGGCGCGGCGGGCCGAGGCGCTCTCGGGCGCGGCGCGGCTGGTGCGGGTGGAGGAGGGGCGCGCCACCCGCGCCGACTTCACCCTGGCCGGCACCGGCGCCATCGAGGGCACGGTGCGCGGGCCGGACGGCCAGCCGCTCCCGGCCCCGGCCCGGGTCATCCTGTTCCAGGCCGGCGCCGGGGCGATGTCCGGCCGCCAGCCCGAGCCGGTGACCACCGGGGCCGACGGGTCGTTCCACGCCGCCGTGGCGGAGGGGACCTGGCGGCTGGTGGCGCTCGGCGCGGGCGAGCCGCGGGCGGTCCGCTCGCCGCCGGCGGTGGCGGAGGTCGCGGCCGGCCGCACCGCCCGGGTGGAGCTCCAGCTCGAGGCCGACGACACGGTCAGCGGCGGCTCGCTGGCGGTGGAGGTGCGCGAGCCGGGCGGCGCCCCCTCCCCCGGCGCGGTGGTGCTGACCCAGCGCGCCGGCGGTCGCGGCCCGCTGGCCTTCCCGGCCGACGAGGCCGGGCGGGTGGTGCTGCCGCTGGTCTCCGGCGAGGCCGCGCTGGCCCCACTCTCGGTGGGCGCGCGCAACGGCGGGCGCACCGCGCCGCTCCAGCTGGTGCCGGCCGGCGCCCAGTCCCAGGTGGTGGCGCTGCAGCCCGCCGCGGGCCTGCGCGGCCAGGTGCTCGACCTCGGCCGCCCGGTGGCCGGCTTCACGCTCTCGCTGGAGGCCGGGCTCGACACCACCGACCCCGGGCGGGAGCTGGTGCGCGAGCTGCCCGGCGCCACCTTCGCCCTCACCGACCTCGCGCCCGGCACCCACCGGCTCACCGTGCTCACCGCCGACGGTCGCACCGGCGCCACCGAGGTGCTGCTCACGGCCGGGGCCGAGGCGGCCGCCACCGTGGAGGTCCGGCGCGGCGGGACGGTGTCGGGTCGCGTCGTGGATCCGGCCGGCGCGCCGGCGGCCGGCGCCTTCGTCTCGGTGGGCGGCCGGGACCTGGGCGGCGACGGCACCGGCGCCGACGGCCGGTTCCGCATCCAGGGCGTCGAGGCCGGCGCGCAGACGCTCCAGGCCTTCCTGCCGCGCCTCGGCGGCGTCACCCGCGCCGTCGAGGTGGTGGCGGGCCAGGAGGTGGAGCTCGGCGACGTGCCGCTGGTGGCCAGCACCGGCGGAGGGCACGGCGGCGGCGGCATGCCGCACCCCTAGCGGGCGCGCGGCCCCGGCCCTTCAGGGAACCAGCGGCGGCTTGGCCGCGTCGCCACCACCGGACCAGCGCAGCTGGAACACCGCCTGGCGCGCGCCGCGCGGGCGGGGCGCCAGCGCCACCACCCCACGCACCCGGGCCAGCTCCAGCACGGCCTCGAGCGAGCGGGCCACCGAGCGGAGCCACACCGGGTCCTCGGCGCAGGCGGCCGGCAGGCCCCCGAGGGTGAAGGTCACCTGCCGCGCGCCGGGCGTCACCTCCTCGAGGCTCCACTCGCCGCAGGCGCGGAAGATCAGGTGCCAGGCCTTGGGCACCCAGCGCGCCAGGGACGCCGGGGCCAGGCCGAGGATGCGGACGGCGCTGGTCACCATGGTCTTCAGGATGGGGCCGTGGAAGGAGGCCAGGGTGTGGTCGCGGAAGAAGCGATCCGCCTCGGCCGGCCCCAGGGCGTCGTAGACCGCCCGGGTGATGACCAGGTTGCGCTCCACCGGCAGCCAGTCGAGTCCGCTGGCGTCGGTCACCTGCGGGAGCCAGTCCGGCGGCAGGAGGGCGAGCGCCGTCATGCCGCCAGGACGCTCCTGGAGGAAGCTGGCGAGGGACTTGAGGTGGCGGCCCCGGACGACCGCCGCGTGCTCCGACATCGAGCCACCATACCCCCTCCGGCGCGCCCCGCACGTCACCCGACCACGGGGAGCGCGCCCGGGCCGGGGCCATTCCGGGGTTGACAGAGCGCTGCGAACGACCGATAACGCGCCGCGAATGGTCATTCGCACCTCCAGCGCGGCCCGCCGAGCCCCCGCCGCCAGCCCGGCCCGGGCCCGCCAGGAGAGGGCCCGCGAGCACGCGCGCCGCGAGATCCTCCTGGCCGCCGGCGAGGTCTTCGCCCGGCGCGGCTACGCCGCCAGCACCCTGGCCGACCTGGCCCAGGCCGCCGGCTACGCCGCCCCCTCGCTCTACCGGTACTTCGCCTCCAAGGAGGAGATCTTCCGCAGCCTGATCGGGCTCCTCAAGGCCGAGCTGGCGGCCACCTTCGACGCCCCGGTGGACCGCTCGCGCCCGGCCGAGGCCCGGCTGGAGGCCCTGCTGGCGCGCCAGATCGAGCTGGGCCGCAGCCGCCGCCAGGTCTTCGCCTTCCTGATGACCAACCCACCGCAGGAGCTGGCAGGCCACCACCCGCTGGCCGAGTACCGCGTCGGCGCCTCCCTCTACGAGGGCCAGATGGCCGCCTGGATGGCGCGCCACGTGGACCCGTCCGAGCTGCGCTGCCCCGTCCTCCAGGCCGCCCGCACGCTGGCCGCGGTGGCCCACGCCTTCCACCACGCCTTCATCCTCGACCCCGCCCCGGGGCTCGAACCCGCCGAGGAGGCGCATCGGGTCGTCGACCTGGCCCTCCACGGCATCGCCGCCACGCCGGCGGCCGGCCCACGCGCCGGCCGCCGAGGAGCCACCCCATGAACCTCACCCGCCTCGCCCTCCTCCTCTCGTCCCTCGGCCTCGGCGTGCTCTCCGGCTGCGGCCACCAGGCCGACAAGGCCACGCTGCCGGCCGCCGGCAGCGCCGCCCGGGCGGTCCGGATCGGCAAGCCCTCCCTCCGGCTGGAGACCGGCCTGGCCCGGGCCACCGGCCAGGTGCGCGCCACCCAGGAGGCGGTGCTGGCCGCCAAGGGCTCCGGCCAGATCAAGCGCGTCCGCGTCCAGGTGGGAGACCGGGTCCACGCCGGCCAGGTGCTGGCCGAGATGGACTCGTCCATGACCGGGATCGCGGTGGAGAACTCCCGGGCCACGGTCCGCCTGGCCGAGGCGGGCCTGGCGGCCGCCGAGCGCGAGCTGGCGCGCGGCACCGCGCTCGCCGCCGAGCAGGCCCTGCCCGCGTCGGCCTTCGACCGGCTCGAGACCGGCCGCGACCTGGCCGCCGCCCAGCTCGACCAGGCCCGGGCCGGCCTCAAGGCCGCCGAGCAGCAGCTGGCCGACACCAGCATCGTGGCCCCCTTCGCCGGGGTGGTCACCGCCAAGTACCGCAACGCCGGCGACTCGGTGACCTCCATGCCGGTCTCGCCCATCGTGGCCCTCTCCGGCGTGGATCACCTGGAGGTCCACCTGGCGGTGCCGGAGGGCGTCGAGCCCTTCGTGGCCGTCGGCCAGAAGGTCTCCGGCGTCACCACCCCCGGCGGCCAGCGCTTCGAGGCCACGGTGCGGGTCAAGAACGCCGTGGTGGACCCGGCCAGCCGCACCGTGGAGGTGCTGGTGGACGTGGTGAAGGTGGCAGGCGCCCCGCTCCGGCCGGGCACCCTGGTCAACGTGGACTTCGGCGGGTTCGGTGACAAGGACGGCCTCTACGTCCCGGCCACCGCGGTGCTGGGCGCCGGCGACGACCGGTACGTCTTCGTCATCGCCGGCGGCAAGGCCGAGCGGCGCGCCATCCGCGGCACCCAGGTCAACCCGGGCGTGGTGGCGGTGGAGGGTGGCCTCGACGCCGCCACCGCCGTGATCCTCGATCCGGGCACGCTGGCGGCGGGCGACGCGGTCGCCCCGCTGGCCGACTGACCGCCCCGCCTCGCGCCCTCCAGGGAGCCGCCCATGAGCCCCATCCGCACCTTCATCACCCGCCCGGTGTTCACCGGGATGCTCACGCTGGTCATCGTGGTCTTCGGCCTGGTGGCCTACCCGAAGATCGGCGTGGACCAGATGCCCGAGGTCGAGTTCCCGGTGGTCACGGTCACCACCGTGCTGCCCGGCGCCGACCCCGAGTCGATCGAGCGCAACGTCACCAAGCCGCTCGAGGAGGCCCTCAACACCCTCTCGGGCCTGGACACGCTCCGCTCCATCAACGTCGACAACGTCTCGCAGATCGTCATCCGCTTCGACCTGGCGCGCCAGGCCGACGTGGCGGCCCAGGACGTGCGCGACAAGGTCCAGGCCACCCTCTCCAAGCTGCCGCGCGAGATCCAGACCCCGGTGGTGCAGAAGTTCGACATCGGGGCCAGCCCGGTGGCCACCCTGGCCTTCTCGGCGCCGCTGCCGCCGGAGCGGCTCACCAAGCTGGCCGAGGACGTGGTCAAGCCGGCGCTGCAGCAGATCCCCGGGGTCGGCTCGGTGACCCTGGTGGGCGGCCGCAAGCGCGAGCTGACCATCGTGGTCTCGCCGCAGGCGCTCTCCGGCTACGGGCTGTCGCCGGTGGACGTGGTCGGGGCGGTGCGCGGCCAGTCGATCGACGTGCCGGGCGGCCGCACCCTGGAGCCGGGCGTGGAGCGGTCGGTCAAGCTCTCGGCCGAGGCCCGCACCGTGGAGGAGCTGCGGGCGCTGGTGCTGATGAGCCCGGGCGGCACCCCGGTGCGGCTCGGCGACGTGGCCCAGGTGCTCGACGGCCCGGCCGAGGCCCGCAGCCAGGCCACCCTGGACGGGCGCGGCGCCATCGGCCTGATCGTGCAGAAGCAGTCGGGCGCCAACACCGTGGCCGTGGCGGAGGCGGTCAAGCAGAGCCTGGCCCGGCTGCAGGTCCTGCTGCCCGAGGGCTCCCGGGTGGACCTGGTGGTGGACGGCGCCAAGTTCATCCGCTCCTCCATCGCCTCGGTGCAGGAGGACATGATCCTGGGCGGCCTGCTGGCGGTGCTGGTGGTGCTGCTCTTCCTGCGCAACTGGCGCTCCACCATCGTCTCGGCGGTGGCGCTGCCCACCTCCATCATCGGCACCTTCGCGGTGATGCAGGCGCTGGGCTTCACCTTCAACATCGTCACCATGCTGGCGCTGACGCTCTCCATCGGCCTGCTCATCGACGACGCCATCGTGGTCATCGAGAACATCGTGCGCCACCTGGAGCACGGGCAGGCGCCCCAGCAGGCCGCCGAGGAGGGCACCGGCGAGATCGCCCTGGCGGTGCTGGCCGTGACCCTGGCGGTGGTGGCGGTCTTCGTCCCGGTGGCCTTCATGGAGGGCATCATGGGGCGGTTCTTCTACCAGTTCGGGGTCACCGTCGCGGTGGCGGTGCTCATCTCCTACCTGGTCTCGATGACCCTCACCCCCATGCTCTCGGCCCGCATCCTCAAGGAGCACCAGGGCCACGGGCGCGTCTCCCGGGCCATCGAGCGGGTGCTGGTCGGCATCGAGACCCGCTACCGCGCCGTCCTGGCCTGGGCGCTGTCGCACCGCCTGGCCACCCTGGGCGGCGCCTCGCTGGTGCTGGTGGGCACGGTCTTCCTGGCCGGGCTCCTCAAGTTCACCTTCATCCCGCAGCAGGACATGAGCATGGTGAAGGTCACGGTGGAGCTGCCCGCCGGCACGCCGCTCGGCGAGACCCAGCGCACCCTCGACGACCTGTCGGCGCAGCTGCGCGCCATCCCGGGGGTGACCAACACCTTCGCGGTGGTGGGCGCCGGCGCCCAGGAGGAGGTCAACAAGGGCGAGATCACCGTCAACCTGGTGCCGCTCTCCGGCCGGACCTACGGGCAGCAGCAGTTCAAGCAGCACGTGCGCCAGGCGCTGCGGATCAGCCCGGCGGCCACGCTGGGCGTGCAGGACTTCAGCCCGGTGGCCGGCGGCGGGAACCGGCCCCAGCCCGTGCAGTTCAACCTGCGCGGCACCAACTGGGAGGAGCTGACGAAGGCGGTCGAGACGGTCAAGGCCGCCATGGCCACGCAGCCCGGCTTCGTCGACGTGGACACCACCTACCGGGCCGGCAAGCCGCAGCTCGAGGTGGACGTGGACCGGGAGCGGGCCGCCGCGGTGGGGGTGGCGGCCGGCTCGCTGGGCCAGGCGCTGCGCGCCCTCATGGGCGGCGACAAGGTGACCGACTTCCACCAGGGCGGCGACACCTACGACATCAAGGTGAAGCTGCCGGAGGACGTGCTCTCCGACCCGTCGGCGCTGGGCGCGGTGGCGGTGCGCGCCGCCTCGGGCCGGCTGGTGGAGCTGCGCTCCTTCGCCGAGGTCCGGGCCGCCTCCGGCCCGTCGCAGATCGAGCACCAGGCGCAGCTGCGCCAGATCACCATCCTGGCCGACCTGCGCAGCTACTCGCTGGGCGAGGCCATGACCTTCCTGAGCAAGGTGGCCAAGGACGAGCTGCCCAAGAGCGTGGTGACCGACTTCGAGGGCCAGGCCCGCGAGCTCGGCACCGCCGGCCGGGCCTTCCTGCTGGCCCTGGTGCTGGGCATCGTGCTCGTCTACATCATCCTGGCGGCGCAGTTCGAGAGCCTGGTGCACCCCTTCACCATCATGATGTCCCTGCCCTTCGCCATCATCGGCGGCATCGCGGGCCTGCTCATCGCCAACCAGTACCTCTCGATGATGGCCATGATCGGCTTCATCATGCTGATGGGCCTGGTCACCAAGAATGGCATCCTGCTGGTGGAGTTCACCAACCAGCTGCGCCACGCCGGCAAGGCCACCCGCGAGGCGCTGCTGGAGGCCGGCCAGGTGCGGCTGCGCCCCATCCTCATGACCACCGTGGCCATGATCGCCGGCATGGTGCCGGTGGCGCTGGCGCGCGGCGACGGCGCCGAGACCCGGGTGCCCATGGCCGTGGCCATCATCGGCGGCCTCATCACCTCCACCGTGCTGACGCTGGGCATCGTCCCGGTGGTCTACTCGCTGATGGACGACCTGCGGCGGCGCTTCTGGAAGCCCGCCCTGGCGCCCGGGGCGGCGGACCAGGCGCAGGTGCCGGCCAAGTAGGGGCTACTCCAGGTCGATGGTGCGGTACTTGCCCTTGGCGTCGAGCACCGTCCCCCACAGCCGGTGGGAGGCCTGGTGCTCGCTGGGGCCGAAG
The DNA here is from genome assembly GCA_016718565.1 of Anaeromyxobacter sp. NCBI lineage: Bacteria > Pseudomonadati > Myxococcota > Myxococcia > Myxococcales > Anaeromyxobacteraceae > Anaeromyxobacter > Anaeromyxobacter sp. The sequence goes on from JADKCZ010000018.1 coordinate 548,751, forward strand.
CTCAAGGGGGCGCCGATGCCCAGGTCGAGGCCCTGCAGCTGCTCCAGGGCCTCCACCAGCTTCTCCACGTCCGCCCCCGGGCCGGCCCGCCTGAGCCCCTCGACCAGCAGGGTGGCCATGACGTACCCCTCCAGCGAGAGGAAGTCGGGCGGCTCGTCGGGCGCCCAGCGCTTGAGCGCCTCGCGGTAGCGCAGGATGGCGGTGGCGCCGGAGGTGGGCAGCGGCACCACCTGGGTGACCACCACGCCGTCGGCCAGCCCGGGCCCGGCCGCCAGCAGCTCGTCGGCCAGCTCGGTGCTGCCCACCGGCGAGACGTTGGTGAAGATGGGCTCCAGCCCGGCGCCGCGCGCCTTGGCGATGAAGCGGGCGGCCGCCTTGTAGGTGGCCACCATCACCACCGCCTTCACCCCGCCGTGGCGCTTCAGCGCCTTGACCGCCTCGTCCACGTCGGCCGAGTTGCGCTTGTAGGTCAGGCGCAGCGCCTGGGCCGGGTCGACCCGGTAGCGGCGCAGCGCCTTCTGCACCCCCTCCAGCCCGGCCTCGCCGAAGCCGTCCTCCTGGTAGAAGACCGCGATGTCGGCCGGGCGCACCCGCCGCACCTCCACCAGGTACTTCACGGCCGCGATGGTCTCCTCCATGTAGCTGGGCCGGAAGTTGAAGACGTAGCGGTCGGGCGGCTCCTGGCGCAGCACCCTCGACCCGGAGAGCGTGCCGAAGAGGAGCAGGCGCTGGTCGAGCACCCAGGGGATCATCTCGGCGGCCGCCTGCGAGCCGACGTTGCCGAGGTAGCCCATCACCTTGTACTTCTCGCGCAGCGCCTTGACGGCCGCCAGGGCGCGGGCCGGGTCGTAGCCGTCGTCCATGGCGGCCAGCCGGAGGCGGCGCCCGTGCACCCCGCCGGCCTCGTTGACGGCGGCGAAGGCCACGTCGATGCCCACCTTCATGGAGCGGCCCAGCTCCTTGGCGGCGCCGGAGAAGGGCGCCGACATGCCGAAGACCAGGTCGTCGGCGGCGGCGGCGTGGAACGGGGCGGCGGCCAGCGCGAGCGCCGCCGCCAGGCCGAAGGACGTGCGCATGGGGGTGCCCTCCCTCACTCGAGATCCAGCGCCGCGTAGGCGCCGTCGGGCTGGAGCGCCGTGCCCCAGACCTTGTGCGAGCCCTGGTGCTCCGCCGGCCCGAAGCTGATCTTGGTGCCGATGCCCAGGTCCAGGTCGCGGATCCCCTCCAGCGTCGCCACCAGCTTCTCGGTGTCGAGGGCCGGGCCGGCGCGCCGCAGCGCCTCCACCAGGATCTCGCCCACCACGAACGACTCCAGGGTCAGGAAGCCGGGCCGCTCACCCAGCGCGTGGCGCTCCAGCAGCCCGCGGTAGCGGGTCACTGCGGTGGCCCGGGAGGTCGGCAGCGGCACGATCTGCGTCACCACCACCCCCTCGGTGTAGCGCGTGCCGGCCTGCAGCAGGTCGTCGGCCAGGGCGTTCGAGTCCACCGGCGAGACGTTGGTGAAGGTGAGCGGGCGCTCCACCGCGTCGCGGGCGGCCACGATGAACTGGGCCGCGGCCTTGTAGGTGGCCACCATCACCACCGCCCGGACGTCGGCGGCCTTGGCCAGGCGGGCCACGGCGTCGGCCACCTCGCTGGAGTTGCGGCGGTAGGTGAGCGCCAGCAGCTTGGCCGGGTCGCCGCCGGCCCGCTTGAGCTGCTGCTGCACGCCGGCCAGGCCGGCCTGGCCGAAGGGGTCATCCTGGTGGAAGACCGCGATGGCCGAGGCGGGCAGGCGCAGCACGTCCATCAGGTAGCGCACCGCGGCCGCGGTCTCCTCGGCGTAGCTGGGGCGGAAGTTGAAGACGTAGCGATCGGGGGGCGTCTTGCGCAGCACCGGCGCGCCGGAGAGGGCTCCCAGGAAGAGCACCTTCTTCTCGGTGACGTAGGGGATGGAGACGCCGGCGGTCACCGAGCCCACGTTGCCGACGATGCCGAAGACCTTGCGCTCCTCGACCAGCTCCTTCATCACGCCGAGGGTGCGGTCCGGCTCGTAGCCGTCGTCGAGCGCCACCAGGCGCAGCTTCCGGCCGTGCACGCCGCCGGCCTCGTTGGCGGCGGCGAAGGCCAGCTCGATGCCGGCCTTCATGCCCCGGCCCAGCTCCTTGTTGGCGCCGGTGAACGGGGAGGCCATCCCGAAGACGACCTCGGTGGCCGTCACTCCGGCCACGGCCGGCGCGGGGGGCGGGGCCGGCGGTGCGGGGGCGGGCTCGGTCCGGCTCGAGCAGGAGAGCGCCGCGGTGGTGGTGGCCAGGAGGACGACCAGGCCGAGGAGCGCCGCCCGCCCAGCCTGGACCGCCAGGCGTCCATCGGTCGGGGGACGGGCCCTGGAGCCTGGATCGGGTCGCTGGTCGGCCATCGGTGATCCTCCTGGCACGCCCCGAGAGACGCAATCCGTGCGCGCAAAACGATTCGGGTGGACCAACCCTCAGCGATCTCGGCCCATCGGGTCATTGATCTCGATCAAGTCGTGGGTGGAAACCGACCGGGCGTCGAACGCGTGGTACCTTCTGGTCCCCCGAGGGAGGGTGCGGATGAAGCAGGTCCTGGATCGCTTCGAGGCGATGCTGTGGAACGTCCGGCTGATGGTGCTGGTGGCGGTGGTCGCCAGCCTGGCCGGCTCGGCGGCCATGCTCTACATGGCCGCGGTGGACACCGTGACCCTGGTGGGCCACGTGCTCCACTACGCCGGCCCGGGGGCCACCCCGGAGGTGCAGGCCGCCATGCGGCTCACCGCCATCACCCACGTGGTGGAGATCGTCGACGGATTCCTGCTGGCCGCCTTCCTGGTGATCTTCGGGCTGGGGCTCTACGAGCTCTTCATCTCCAAGATCGAAGTGGCCCAGGGCACGGCCTTCGCGGAGTCCATCCTCTACGTGCGCTCGCTCGACGACCTGAAGGGCAAGCTGGCGCAGGTGGTGCTCATCATGCTGGTGGTGAAGTTCTTCGAGCACGCGGCCGTCGTGCGGCCGTCCACCCCGTACGAGCTGGTGCTCTCCGCCGGCGCGGTGGCGCTCATCGGGCTGGCCCTCTTCCTGGCCAGCGGCGGCAAGAAGCAGGCGGCGGGCGAGCCGCACTAGGACGCCGGCGGCGACGGCAGGGCCCGCCGGGGGCGCCCGGCCCGCACCGGTCCCCCGCGGCCGGGCGCCGGTCACCGCGGCGCCGCGACCGATCGCCCCCTCCCCCCGGCCGGCCGCTTGCTGCCGCCGGTGCGGCAGGCGCAGAATCCGCGTTCCATGCCGACCGTCGCCCTCTTCGTGCCCTGCTACGTGGATCAGCTCTACCCGCAGGTGGCCGTGGCCACGCTCCGGCTGCTGGAGCGCCACGGCTGCCGGGTGGTCTTCCCCCCCGACCAGACCTGCTGCGGCCAGCCCATGGCCAACGCCGGGCAGGCCGCCGACGCGGCGCCGCTGGCCATCCGCTTCCTCGACACCTTCGCCGGCTACGACCACGTGGTGGCGCCCAGCGGCTCCTGCGTGGCCATGGTGAAGCACCAGTACCCGGGCCTGGCGCCCGACCACCCCAAGCTGGAGGAGGTGCGCAGCCGCACCTTCGAGCTGTGCGAGTACCTGCACGACGTGCTCGGGGTGCGCCGCGTCGAGGGGCGCTTCCCGCACGTGGTGGGGCTGCACCGCAGCTGCCACGGGCAGCGCGAGCTCCGGCTGGCCAGCGGCTCGGAGCGGCAGGTGCCCCCGTTCGACAAGGTGAAGACGCTGCTCTCCTCCCTCACCGGCATCCAGCTGGTGGAGCCGGCGCGCACCGACGAGTGCTGCGGCTTCGGCGGCACCTTCGCCGCCACCGAGGAGGCGGTCTCCTGCCTGATGGGGCGCGACCGGCTCGACGAGCACGCCAAGGCCGGGGCCGAGGTGATCACCGGGGTGGACATGAGCTGCCTGATGCACCTGGACGGCCTGGCGCGCCGCGAGGGGCGCCCGGTGCGCATCCGCCACGTGGCCGAGGTGCTGCTCGGGGAGGCCACATGACCGCGCCCGCCACCACCCCCGCCGCGCCCACCGTCCACCCGGGCGGCCAGCAGTCCGGCCCCTTCCCGGGGCACCCGGCCGCCGCGGCCCGCTTCATCGCCGACGTGGACCGGGCCCACTGGCACGACCAGGCGCTCTGGTTCGTGCGCGTCAAGCGCGACCGGGCGGCGGCCCAGCTGCCGGCCTGGGAGCGGCTCCGCGACCTGGCCCAGGCCATCAAGGCCCACGCCCTCTCCGACCTGGCCCGGTACCTGGAGGAGTTCGAGCGCAACGCCACCGCCCACGGCGCGGTGGTCCACTGGGCCCGCGACGCCGAGGAGCACAACCGCATCGTCCACCAGCTCCTGGCCGAGCGCGGGGTCACCCGGGTGGTCAAGTCGAAGTCGATGCTCACCGAGGAGTGCGGCCTCAACCCGTACCTGGAGGCGCGCGGGCTGGAGGTGGTGGACACCGACCTGGGCGAGCGCATCGTGCAGTTCCGCCACGAGCCGCCCAGCCACATCGTGCTGCCGGCCATCCACATCAAGAAGGAGGAGATCGGCGAGCTCTTCCACGACAAGCTGGGCACCGCGGCCGGCGCCAGCGATCCCAAGTACCTCACCGAGGCGGCCCGCGGCCACCTGCGCGAGAAGTTCCTGGGGGCCCAGGCCGGCCTCACCGGCGTGAACTTCGCGGTGGCCGACACCGGCGCGGTGGTGGTCTGCACCAACGAGGGGAACGCCGACATGGGCACGGCGCTGCCGCCGCTGCACATCGCCTGCATGGGGCTGGAGAAGCTGGTGCCGCGCAGCGAGGACCTGGGCGTCTTCCTGCGCCTGCTGGCCCGCAGCGCCACCGGGCAGCCGGTCACCACCTACGCGACCCACTTCCTCGGCCCCAAGCCGGGCGGCGAGCTGCACATCGTGCTGGTGGACAACGGCCGCAGCGCCCTCTCGGGCCGCGACCCCTTCCGGCGCGCCCTCTCCTGCATCCGCTGCGGCGCCTGCATGAACACCTGCCCGGTGTTCCGCCGGACGGGCGGCTACAGCTACGGCACCACCGTGCCGGGCCCCATCGGCTCGGTGCTCGGGCCCACCCAGGGGCCGGGGGCGCACGCCACCCTGCCCTTCGCCTCCACCCTGTGCGGCTCCTGCGCCGACGTCTGCCCGGTGCGCATCGACCTGCACCACCAGCTGCTGGCCTGGCGCAAGGAGCTGGTGCTGGGCGGGTTCGCCCCGGTGGGCAAGACGCTGGCCCTGCGGCTGACCGCCTGGGTCTTCGCCTCGCCCTGGCGCTTCGCCCTGGCCGGGCGGCTGGCCCGCCTGGCGCTGCGGCTCCTGCCGCGGGGGCTGATGGCCACCCTGTCGGGCGCCTGGGGCAAGCAGCGCGACCTGCCGCCGCCGCCCCCCGAGAGCTTCCGCGACCTCTACCGGAGGACCCATGGCCGCCCGTGACGACATCCTGTCGGCGCTGCGCCGGAACGCCCCGCCCCCGGCGCCACGCCCGGCCCTGGATGGCGTGGCCGCCGTCTTCCCCGACCTGGCGGCCCGCTTCGCCGAGGCGGTGACCGCGGTGGGCGGGACGCTGCTGCGGGTGGCCGACCTGGCCGGCGCCGACGCCGCGCTGCGGGCCCTGCCCATCCACGCCGGGGCCCGGCGCATCGCCTCGCTGGTGCCCGGGGTGGGCGCCGCCACCCTGGACGCCGCCGCGGAGAAGGACCCGCACGCCCTGGCCGACCTGGACCTGGTGGTGCTGCCCGCGGCCCTGGGGGTGGCCGAGAACGGCGCCTGCTGGATCGAGGGGACGGCCCTGCCGCACCACGCGCTGGTGGTCATCCCGGAGCACGTGGCGGTGGTGGTGGACGCGGCCACCCTGGTGCCCGACCTGCACGCCGCCTACGCGGCGCTCGACCTGCCCGGTCGCCCGCGCTGGGGGCTCTTCCTGGCCGGCCCGTCCAAGACCGCCGACATCGAGCAGTCGCTGGTGATCGGGGCCCACGGGGCGCGCAGCGCCACGGTGCTGCTGGTGGGCTAGATCCGCCGCGGGGCCGGCCTCCTGCCGCCCGCCCCGACCGGCGGGCCCGCGGACGCCGCGTGTCGCTGACCGGTCCGCTGGCGCCCTGCTAAGGTGCCCCGATGGCACAGGATCTCGACTTCTGGCGGCTGGCCGCCCGCTTCGTGGAGTTCGTCAACCGGGAGACCGGGCTGGCCCTCATCGTCTGCGACGAGCAGGGCACCATCCGGGAGGCCACGGTCCGGTCCCGCGTCGGCACGCCCCACGCCGGGGCCCAGCGCATCCTGCGCTGCGAGGTGGACGAGGCCTTCGTCACCGCCGAGGAGGCGCAGCGCGATCCCAAGGTCAAGGAGGGCTACAACTGCCCCATCGTGCTCGAGGGGCGGCGCCTCGGCACCTTCGGCATCGCCGGGCCGCTCGAGCTGTCCCGGCCCATGGCGCGGGTGGCGGCCGCGGTGCTCTCCTCCTGGCTGCAGGAGCTGGGGCGCCAGCGCGCCCTGGCCAGCGCCACCGGCCAGGTCATGGAGGCGCTGCAGGCGCTCTCGGCCGAGCTGGGCCAGGCCCAGGCCAGGGCGGCCGAGACCACGGCGCAGGCCCGCGCCGCCTCCGGCACCGCCGGCGACCGGCTGGCCTCGGCCGACGAGGCGCTGCGCGGCGTGCAGGGCATCTCCCAGCAGAGCCGCATGCTGGCCATCAACGCCTCGGTGGAGGCCACCCGCGCCGGCGACAGCGGGCGGGCCTTCGGGGTCATCGCCCGCGAGATGCTGACGCTGGCCGACGACGCGCGCACCGCCTCCAACGCCATCCAGGGCACGCTGAAGGACGTGGGGGGCGCGGTGGGGGCGCTCGACCAGGCCGGCCGCTCCTCGGCCGAGGAGGCGGCCCGGCTGGTGACCACCCTGGGCGCGGTGGTGACGCGGCTGGAGGGGCTGCGCGACGCCGTGGCCCAGCTGGGGGACGGCTCGAAGGACGCCCTGGGCCAGGCCTCCTCCGGGCAGCGGCGCATCGGGTCCTCGCTGCGCGCCTGACCGGCCCCGAGGCCCCGTGCGCCTGCCCCTCCTGCTCTCCCTGCTCCTCTCGCTGGTCGAGGCCATGTCGTTCTTCATGGCCCTCTTCTACGTGCTGTCGAGGACCAAGGCGTTCCAGGCGCGGGCGGACACGCCGCCGGCGCGCACCTGGGTGCTGCGCTGGCTCTTCTTCACCTTCATCACCATCACCGGCTCCTACCTCGGCATCGACCTGCCGGACGGCGTCATCGCCAACACCCGGGCCCTGGGGGCCATCGTCTCGGGGTTCGTGGGCGGCCCGCTGCTGGGGCTGGCGGTGGGCGTCACCGCCGGCTTCCACCGCCTCTCGCTGGGCGGCACCACCGCGGTGGCCGGCGCCGTGGCCACCACCGCCGAGGGGCTGATCGGCGGCCTGATCCACCTGTGGCTGGTGCGACGCGAGGGGCCGGGCCGCCTGCCCGGCTGGCAGCTGGCGGCCGGCGTCACCGCCTGCGCCGAGGTGCTGCACATGGGCTTCGTGCTGGCGCTGTCCCCCCACAACCCGGACCCGTGGGCGGTGGTCAAGACCATCGGCCCCCCCATGATCATGGCCAACGCCATCGGCGCGGCGCTCTTCGCCCTGGTGATGCGCGACCGGCAGCGCGAGCGCGACCAGGTGGCCGCCGACTCCTCGGCCCGGGCGCTGCGGGTGGCGCAGCGCACCCTGGGGCTGCTGGCCCGCGGCTTCGACCCGGCGGTCGCCCCTGAGGTGGCCCGCATCATCCGCGAGGAGACCGGCGCCGGGGCGGTGGTCATCACCGACGCCACCGCGGTGCTGGCCTTCGACGGGCTGGGCGCCGACCACCACCGCGCCCCGGGCCCCATCGTCTCCACCTTCACCCGCCGCGCCATCGACACCGGCGAGGTGGTCTTCGCCGACGGCGTCACGGAGCACTACAACTGCCCCATCTCGGCCGACTGCCCGCTCGACTCGGTGCTGGTCTCGCCGCTGGCCCTGGACGGGGTGGTGGTGGGCACGGTGCAGCTCTTCGAGCCGCGCCACCGCCGCTTCAGCTCGGTCAACCGCTCGCTGGGGGAGGGGCTGGCGGCGCTGCTGTCGTCCCAGCTGGTGGCGGCGCGCTACGAGCAGGCCAAGGGGCTGCTGACCCAGCAGGAGCTCAAGCTCATCCAGGCCCAGGTCAACCCGCACTTCCTCTTCAACGCCCTCAACACGGTGGCGGCGGTGCTGCGGGCCGACCCGGCGCGGGCCCGCGACCTCCTGCTGCACCTGGCCGCCTTCTTCCGCAAGAACCTGAAGCGCCCGGCCGACCTGGCCACCCTGCGCGACGAGCTCGAGCACGTGGGCGCCTACCTGGAGATCGAGAAGGCCCGCTTCGCCGACCGGCTCACCGTGGAGACCGAGATCGACCCCTCGCTGCTGGATCTCAAGCTGCCCGCCTTCACGCTCCAGCCGCTGGTGGAGAACGCCTTCAAGCACGGCTTCGCCAACACCCTGGGACCGGGCACGGCCCGCATCCGCGCCCGGCGCGAGGCCCAGCACGCCCTCATCGAGATCGAGGACGACGCCGGCGCCTACGTGGAGCCGGTGGCCGGCGACGGGCTGGGGCTGCGCAGCGTGGACCGGCGCATCAAGACGCTGCTGGGCCGCGAGTACGGCGTGGCGGTCTCCTGCGTGCCCGGGGTGCTGACCCGGGTGACGGTGCGCGTGCCCGCCCAGGGGGTGACGCCGTGATCCGCGCCCTGGTGGTCGACGACGAGGTCAACGCCCGCGAGGAGCTGGCGGCGCTGCTGCGCGAGACCGGCGCCTTCGAGGTGGTGGGGCTGTGCGCCAACGCGGTGGAGGCCATCCCGGCGGTGCGGCGCGAGCGCCCGGCGGTGCTCTTCCTGGACGTGCAGATGCCGGCCATCTCCGGCTTCGAGCTGCTGGCCATGCTCGACCCCGAGGAGCTGCCGCAGGTGGTCTTCGTCACCGCCCACGACGAGTTCGCGGTGCGGGCCTTCGAGGAGAACGCCGTCGACTACCTGCTCAAGCCGGTGGAGCGGGAGCGGCTGGCGCGCACCCTGGAGCGGCTGCGCCGCGGCCCCTCGACCCGCCCGGCCACCCTGGCGGCGGCCAGCATCCGGCGCATCCCGTGCCAGGGGGCCCGCTCCATCAAGCTGGTGGACCTGGCCGACGTCGAGTCGGTCCGCTCCTCGGAGGCCGGGGTGTACGTGGTGACCGGGGCGGGCGAGCACTTCACCGACCTGACCCTGCGGGTGCTGGAGGATCGGACCGGCCTGTTCCGCTGCCACAAGCAGCACCTGGTGAACGTGGAGCGGGTCGACGAGATCCTGCTCGGCGACGACGAGGGCGCGCAGGTGCGGACGCGGACCGGGCGGCTGGTGCCGGTGAGCCGGAGGTTCCTGGGAGCGCTGAAGGAGCTGCTGGGGGTCTGAGCGGTCGCGGCCGGGGTGCCCCTCTCCGCGCACCCGCCTCGCCTCGACGCGTCGCGTCACCCGGCTTCCCACCCCAATGACCTCGCCGGTCGGGCTGCGCCGAACGCCGGTCGCCGGCATGAGTGCGCCTCTCACCCACTCCGCCGCCTCCCCGCCGTCCGATCATGGCCTACTCCCGCGAGCCCCCGCCATGAGCCTCGACCTCGACGCCCTCCCGCCGCCGTATCGCGCCCTGCACGCCGATCTCGCCGGCGCCTTCCCGGACGGGCGGCTGGTGATCGATCCCCTGCGGCTGCTGGCCCTGGGCACCGACGCCAGCTTCTACCGGCTGACGCCCAAGCTGGCCGTCAAGGTGCGCGACGCGGCCGAGGTGGAGCAGGTGCTGCGCGCCGCGGCGGCCCGGCGGCTGCCCGTCACCTTCCGCGCCGCCGGCACCAGCCTCTCCGGCCAGGCGGTCACCGACTCGGTGCTGGTCATCCTGGCGGGCGGCTTCCGCGACCGCCAGGTGCTCGACGGCGGCGCCCGGGTGCGGCTGGGGCCGGGCGTCATCGGCGCCGAGGCCAACGCCCTGCTGGCCCCCTTCGGCCGCAAGCTGGGGCCGGACCCGGCCTCCATCGGCGCCTGCATGGTGGGAGGCATCGCCGCCAACAACGCCAGCGGCATGTGCTGCGGCACGGCGCAGAACAGCTACCAGACGCTCGAGTCGGCCAAAGTCGTGCTGTGGGACGGCTCCCGCCTCGACACCGGCGACCCGGCCTCGCGCGCCGCCTTCCGCGCCGCCCACCCCGAGATCTGGCAGGGCCTGGCGGACCTGCGCGACGAGGTGCGCGCCGACACCGCCCTGGCCGATCGCATCCGGCGCAAGTACCGGGTCAAGAACACCACCGGCTACGGGCTGAACGCCTTCGTGGACTTCGACGACCCGGCCGACCTGCTGCTGCACCTGCTGGTGGGGTCCGAGGGCACGCTGGCCTTCCTCTCCGAGCTCACCTTCCGCACCGTGGAGGAGCAGGCCCACAAGGCCAGCGCGCTGGTGCTCTACCCGGACGTGGAGCAGGCCGCCCTGGCGGTGCAGCGGCTCGACCGCCAGGTGGTGGCCGCCGCCGAGCTGATGGACCGGGCCTCGCTGCGGGCCGTGGAGGGGAAGCCGGGCATGCCCGGCGGCCTGTCCGAGCTGGGCCCGGAGGCCTGCGCCCTGCTGGTGGAGGTGCGCGCCTCCTCGGCGGCGGCGCTGCCGGCGGCGGTGGACGCCGCGGTGACCCGCCTCTCCGGCGTCCCGACCCTGGGCCCGGTGGTCTTCACGGCCGACAAGGCGGCGGCCGACAAGCTGTGGGACATCCGCAAGGGGCTCTTCCCGGCGGTGGGGGCGGCGCGGCGCATCGGCACCACCGTCATCATCGAGGACGTGGCCTTCCCCATGGAGCACCTGGCGGCCGGCCTGGTCGAGCTGCAGCGGGCCTTCGCCCGCCACGGCTACGCCGAGGGGATCATCTTCGGCCACGCGCTCGACGGGAACCTGCACTTCGTCTTCACCCAGGACTTCGGCGACCCGGCCGAGGTGGCCCGCTACCAGGGCTTCCTCGACGACGTCTGCGCCCTGGTGGCCACCCGCTTCGACGGCTCGCTCAAGGCCGAGCACGGCACCGGCCGCAACATGGCCCCCTTCGTCGAGCTGGAGTGGGGCGCCGCCGCCTACCGGGTGATGCGGCGGGTCAAGGCGCTGCTCGACCCGCACGGCCTGCTCAACCCGGGCGTCGTCATGAACGACGACCCGCAGGCCCACCTGAAGCACCTCAAGCCGCTGCCGCCCGCCGACGAGGTGGTCGACCGCTGCATCGAGTGCGGCTTCTGCGAGCCCAAGTGCCCTTCCCGCGAGCTGACCGCCACGCCGCGCCAGCGCATCACCGTGGCGCGGGAGATGGCGCGCCTGCGGGTGGACGGCGCCGAGCCGGCCAGGCTGGCGCGGCTCGAGGCCGACTACCGCTACTGGGGCGAGGAGACCTGCGCCACCGACGGCCTGTGCGCCACCGCCTGCCCGGTGGGCATCGACACCGGCAGCTACATGAAGAAGCTGCGGGCCGGCGCCCGCGGCGGGCTGGCCCGCTCCATCGCCGGCCTGGCGGCGCACCACCTGGCCGGCACCAGCGCCGGGGCCCGGGTGGGCCTGGCCGCGGCGGCCGGGGCCCGCGCCCTGCTCGGCGACGGCGTGGTGGCGGGCGGCTTCCGCGGCCTGCGGGTCCTCTCCGGCGGGGCCAGCCCGGCCTTCACGCCGGCGCTGCCTGGGCCGGCCCGCGCCGCGCCCTACCTCGACACCAGGCGCGGCCTGGGGCGCCAGGTGGTCTACCTGCCGGCCTGCGTGGCCCGCACCTTCGGCCCGACCCCCGGCGACCCCGAGGCTCGCGCCCTGGCCGACGCGGTCCGCTCGCTGCTCGACAAGGGCGGCTACGACGTGCTCTTCCCGCCCGAGGTCACCAGCCTGTGCTGCGGCCTGGCCTTCGAGTCGAAGGGCTTCCCGGAGCTGGCCGACGAGAAGTCGCGCGAGCTGGAGGCGGCGCTGCTGGAGGTGAGCCGGGGCGGGGCCATCCCCATCCTCTGCGACACCAGCCCGTGCCTGCAGCGCATGCGCAAGAAGCTCGACCCGCGCCTCACCATGCTGGAGCCGGCCGAGTTCATCCACGACCACCTGCTCGACAAGCTCACCTTCCGGCGCGAGGCGGGGCCGGTGGCCCTGCACGTCACCTGCAGCTCCACCAAGCTCGGCCTGGGCGCCAAGCTGGAGGCGGTGGCCCGCCGCTGCGCCGAGCAGGTGGTGGTGCCGCCCGGCGTCGGCTGCTGCGGCTTCGCCGGCGACCGCGGCTTCAGCCACCCGGAGCTCAACGCCAGCGCCCTGGCCGCGCTGAAGGACGGCCTGCCGCCCGGCTGCACCGAGGGCTTCTCCAACAGCCGCACCTGCGAGATCGGCCTGTCGCACCACGCGGCGCGGCCCTACCGCTCCATCGTCTACCTGGTCGACCGGTGCACCACGCCGGCCGCGCCACCGCAGCCCGCCGCACCGCAGCGCCCCGCCGCCCCCTGACGCAGCGCCTCCCTCTCCCCGGAGACCACCGATGAATCCCGCAGCCTGGACACAGAACTACATCCCCGTAGGCAACCTCTTCGTCTCGACGCTGGTCGCCGCCATCCCGGTGGTGGTGCTGCTCGGGGCCCTGGCCTTCTTCCACATGAAGGCCCACCTGGCGGCCCTGCTCAGCCTGGCGCTGGCGCTCCTCATCGCCATCTTCGTCTACCAGATGCCGGCCAGCACGGCCTTCGCCGCGGCCGCCAACGGCGCGGCCTTCGGCCTGCTGCCCATCGGCTGGATCATCCTCAACGCCATCTTCGTCTACGACATCACCGTCAAGACGGGGAAGTTCGAGGTGGTCAAGGAGACCATCGGCGGCCTGGCGGGCGACCGGCGCATCCAGGTGCTGCTCATCGCCTTCGCCTTCGGCGCCTTCATCGAGGGCGCGGCCGGCTTCGGCACCCCGGTGGCCATCTCGGCCGCCATGCTGATCGGCCTCGGCTTCAAGCCGCTGCAGGCCGCCGGCCTGGCCCTGATCGGCAACACCGCGCCGGTGGCCTACGGCGCCCTCGGCACGCCCATCATCACCCTGGCCAAGGTCACCGGCCTCAACGAGCTGGCCCTCTCGGCCATGGCCGGCCGGCAGCTGCCGCTCTTCTCGCTCATCGTGCCCTTCTGGCTGGTCTGGCAGATGTCCGGCTTCCGCGGCATGGTCGAGGTCTGGCCGGCCTGCCTGGTGGCCGGCCTGGCCTTCGCCGTCCCGCAGTTCGTGATGTCCAACTTCCACGGCCCGAACCTGGTCGACATCGTGGCCGCCATCGCCTGCATCGTGGCGCTCTACGGCTTCCTCAAGGTCTGGCAGCCCAAGAACATCTGGCGCTTCCCCGAGGAGCGCGACCTCCCCCAGGTCCAGCACAAGAACCACTCCTTCGGCGCCGCCTTCATGGCCTGGATGCCCTGGATCGTCCTCTCGGTGCTGGTCTTCATCTGGGGCTACGGCCCGGTCAAGATCTGGATGAACACCATGTACGGCGGCGTGTTCGCGCCGTCCTGGGAGGTGCCGTACCTGCACAACCTGGTGATCAAGGCCCCGCCGGTGGCGGCCAAGCTGACCCCCGAGGGGGCCAAGTACACCCTCAACTACCTCTCGGCCACCGGGACCGGCCTCCTGCTCTCCGGCATCATCTCGGGCCTCTGGCTCGGCCTGAAGCCCGGCCCGCTGCTGGCCACCTACTGGGGCACGCTCAAGCGGGTGAAGATGTCCCTCATCACCATCGCCGCCATGCTGGCGCTGGGCTTCACCACCAAGTCCTGCGGCTCCGACTCCACCATGGGCCTGGCGTTCGCCTCCACCGGCTGGCTCTTCCCGTTCTTCTCGCCGCTGCTGGGCTGGCTGGGCGTGGCGCTGACCGGCTCGGACACCTCCTCCAACGTGCTCTTCGGCAACCTGCAGGTGGTGAGCGCCAACGCCATCGGCATGAACCCCATCCTGGCGGCCGCCTCCAACAGCTCCGGCGGCGTGATGGGCAAGATGATCGACGCCCAGTCCATCGTGGTGGCCGGCGTGGCCACCGGCCAGCACGGCAAGGAGGGCGAGATCCTGCGCTACGTCTTCTGGCACTCGCTGGCGCTGGCCTGCCTGGTGGGCGTGGTGGTCTTCCTGCAGGCCTACGTCTTCACCTGGATGGTCCCGGTCGTCCCACTCCCGTGATCGGGGGGTGAGCCGCCGCGGCCCGTGCCACGGCCGCGACGGACCCAGGCCCGGATCGCCCCCTGCCACGGGGCGGTCCGGGCCGTTTTCGTCTCGGGGTCGGGGTCGGGTCCCCTCCTCAGGGCGGAGGGCCAGGCCCGGGCGCAGGGCTTCAGCCGCGCCCGCGGTGCTGCCGGTAGAACTCGCGCGCCTTGGCGCGGTTGCCGCACAGCTTCATGTCGCACCACCGCCGCGAGTGGTTCTTGCTGCGGTCGACGAAGAACTGGCGGCAGTTCTCCGCGTCGCAGCGGCGGATCAGCGCCACGGTCTCGGGGGAGGTGAGGAGCCGCGCCGCGGCCATGACGACGGGACCCAGTAGCGAGGCGGGCCGCTCGGCCGTGACCGGGAGGTCGAAGGCCAGGCCCCCGGCGGCGGCGCGCAGGACGACCGCGGCCTGCGCCTCGGCGAGGAAGCCGTTGAAGCGCCGGAGGTGGACGGTCCTGGGCCGCCGCCGGGCGAGGTGCGCGGTGACGAGCTCGTAGAGGCAGTCCCGCAGCTGCAGCGCGCGCCGGAACACGGCCTGCGCGGTGCGCCGGTCCCCGACCCCCAGCGCGCGCAGCCTGCCCGCCACCTGCGGCCCCGCCACCCCGGCCCGGGCCGCCCAGTCGACGAGCTCCCGCCAGGAGGTCAGCACCTCCTCCGGCGCCCGGCCCGCGTGACGCTCCAGCGTGTTCACGAAGTCCAGGCCCAGATCTCCGGCGGTGAACGCGTACGCCATGGGGGTGCCGCCTCCTTGCTAACCATCATACCGCGTTTGACAGGTTATTCCTCCGGACGTAGCGTCAGAGCCGTCATGGGTGCTCCTGGAGGTACGTGCCTGGCCCCCGCCGCGCCGCCACCGCCCGCGCCGCCCCGTGCCCTGGTGCTCCTGGCCTTCGCGGCCGTCTTCCTGGTCTGGGGCACGACGTTCCTGGCCATCCGCTACGCGGTCGAGACCATCCCGCCGCTCCTCACGGCGGGCGTGCGCCACGGCGTGGCGGGGACCCTGCTCTTCTCGCTGGCCTGGCTGCGCGGCTACCGCCCGCGCCGCACCGACTGGCTCGCGGGCAGCGTGCTCGGCGCGCTCTTCTTCCTGGCCGGACACGGCCTGCTGCACTGGGCCGAGGTGCACATCTCGTCGGGGCTGGCGGCGCTCCTCATCGCCACCGAGCCGCTCATGATCCTGGGGCTCGGCGCTGCGCTTGGCCGCCAGCGCCTCCGCCGGCCCAGCGCCCTCGGCCTCCTGCTCGGCCTGGCCGGCGTCGCGCTGCTCACGCTGCCCGAGCTCGGCGCGGCGCGCCTGGTCGACCGGGCCATCTTCGCCACGCTGCTCAGCTCCTTCGCCTGGTCGCTCGGCGTCGTGGCGGGGCCGCTGCTGAACCTCCCCGAGCACGCCATCGGCCGCGCGGCCGTGGCGACGCTCACGGGCGGCGCCATGCTCCTGCTGCTCGCGGGCCTCACCGGCGAGCTCTCGGCGCTCGACCCCGGCGCGATCTCGCTCCGCTCCGCGCTCGGCCTCGCCTACCTCATCACCTTCGGCTCGGTGATCACCTTCTCGGCCTACACCTGGCTCCTGCAGCGCGTGCCGCCGGCGCTGGTGGCGACCCACACCTTCGTGAACCCGGTGGTCGCCGTCTTGGTCGGCTGGATGTGGGCCGGCGAGCCGCTCGGCGGCCAGCTGGTGCTCGCGACGGCGGCCATCGTGGCGGCGGTGGTGCTGGTGGGGCGGGGGGAGCGCTCGACCTCGTAGGCCGCGCGGTGCCCTAGAACCGCCCCGCCAGCGCGACCCCCAGCCCCTGGCTGGCCGGGGCCAGCGCCAGGCCGTCGGCCGCCTTGGCCCCGTCCACGCCGAACAGGTAGGCGTCGGCCGCCGCGAGGGCCCACACGCCGGCGGCGCCCCACAGGAACCCGTTGCGCACCCCGTAGGCGTCGTTGGCCTGCTGCCTGAGGGCCGCCGCCTCGGCGCCCGGGTCGCCCCCGAGCTGGCCCGGCGTCACCTTGGCCAGGTAGTCGCGCTCCGCCTTGGCGCCCTTCAGGTGGAAGGCCAGCGCCGCCCCCACCGTCCCGAGCGCGGCCGCCCCGAAGACCGCCGCCTTCACCGGCTGGCGGTTGTAGAGCTGCCCCCACCCTGGCACCAGCAGCGACCGGAAGACCGCGTCGGACCGGCTCCGCAGCACCACCGCGTCGGCCGAGAAGGCGATGAGTGACCCGGCCGAGACGGTCTCCGAGGCGGTGGCCAGGGTCTCCGCGGTCTCGGTGGTGACGATGCGGGCGTTCACCAGGAAGCGATCGCCGGCGTCGGCCACGCTGCCCACCACCAGCGCCTGGGCGTCGGCGATCTTGCCCAGCCGCGGCGCGTCCTTGGCGTCCACCAGCCCCATCTCGCCGAGCTTCACCTCCGCCAGGACGGCGCCCAGCCGGGCCCGCTCCACCAGCAGCAGCCCGTGGAACTGCCGCAGGTCGGTGGACAGCTCGGCCGTCACCACCGCCCCCAGCTCCCGCTTGGTGGACTCCGGCCCGACGTCCACGAACGGCAGCACCGCCAGCCGCTGGTAGCGCCCGGCGCCGGGCAGCTTGCCCAGGCCCGCCGAGAGCATGTCGGAGAGGCGGCGGACCACCACGTCCACCGACTCGGAGCGGGCCAGGGCCGCCCCGGGGCGGCCGGAGTCCAGCTTGGCCGTCTCGCTGGCCAGCACGTTGCCCGCCGGCAGGGCCACCACCCGCACCTGCACCCGCACCGGGCCGTCGCCGCCGCCCGAGGCCTCGGTGACCACCACCGCCTGCACCTCCGGCAGCGGCGGCAGCGCCAGGCCGCCCCCCAGCAGGGCCGCCAGGGTCTTCTCGCGCTGGGCCTGATCGAGCAGCGCCCAGTCTCGCACCTTGACGCGGCCGCCGCGCACCAGCTCGGCCGAGAGCGCCTCGGTGAAGGCCCGCCCCGCCCCGGCCTGCTGCGCCGTGGGGGTCTCCCGCGCCGGCGACACCGCCAGCGTCCCGGGCGCGCTGGTCCCCCGCCTGGCGAGCGCCTCCACCAGCGCCCCCGCCACCCGCCTGGCCGCCGCCGCCGTCTCCTCGGCCCTGGCCCCCGGCGCCCAGCCCAGCAGCGCCGCCACCACCGCCACCCTCGTCATGGTCCGCATGGCCGTGTCCCCTCTCACCGCAGGTCGAAGACGCGGTAGACCCCGCCCACCATCGAGGCGAACGGGCCGTCGAGGCGCAGCGTGATCGGCCCGCCGCGGAACGGGTCGGCCAGGTTGACGCCGCCCACCGGCGTCGGCGGCAAGCCGTCGCGCCAGTACGGCGCCAGGTTGAAGGAGGCGAGGCCGAGGTTGGAGGCCACGTAGAGCACGTCGCCCGCCACCACCGGCGCCTGCGCCGGCGCCGTCACCGTGAGCCGCGCGACGTTGAGCGCGCCGGTGTCGCCGCCGCTCAGGGTGCCGTCGCGGTCCACCGAGGAGAGCCGGTGGACGCCCACCTGGTACTGGGGCACCTGGTAGATGGGGTCGTACAGCGTGTAGAAGAGCGTCCGCCCGACCACCGCCACGCCGGTGATGCCCCCCTCCACGCCGATCTGCAGGGTGGTCCTGGCGGAGACCGTGCCGGAGGCCTGCACCGTCGAGACGTCCCAGACCCGCACCTCGTTGAGCTCCGGGCTCCCCTGGGCCATGCCGGCGTAGAGCCGGTCCCGCGAGAGGGTCAGCGAGGCGATCTGGTAGTTGAGCGGGAGCGCGACGGTGGTGGCCCGCAGGGTCATGGCCACCGGGTTGCGGATGTCGATCACGTCCACCTGGCCGGCCGAGCCGTTGCGCGCCACGTAGAGGTACTCGCCGTCGCTGACCACCGCGGCCGGCTCGGCCGTCCCGGTGAAGGTGTAGCGGCCGAGGTAGGTCCAGGGCGCCGTCCCCGGGTCGAAGGCGTCCACGGTGGGCGCTCCGGCCACCCGGCGGGTCACCGCGAAGATCAGCCCGTCCGACTCGACCAGGAAGGAGACCGAGCGGAGGACGTCCAGGCCGGCGGCCTGGTTGGGCAGGTTGAGCTGGATGTTGGTGGAGGCGTAGAAGGGCGCCGCCAGCGTCCCCTCGGCCAGGCTCTGCTCGTTGGCGCTGTACAGGCGGGAGTTGTCGGTGAAGCCGGCCCCGGGGATGGTGGGGCCGGCGATCCGCGCCAGCATGCCGTCGGAGGCCAGCGCCGCGCCCTGGAAGCCCCAGGAGGCGGCGATGTCGTGGCTCTTGAGCAGGCGGCCGCCCTCCGCCGAGACCGGCGTGAAGAAGGTGATGCCGTTGCGCCCGCAGGAGGCGGCGTAGCGCCCGTCCACGTGCGTCAGCGAGCCGCGCTCCCCGCCCTGCGGCGCCGAGCAGGCCGAGTAGCGGATGGTCCCGTCCACGCCGCCCGCCGCGCGCCCGACGAAGGAGGGCCCGCTGGGGTCGCCGTAGGCCCCCAGCCCGACCAGGTAGCCGTCCTGCAGCAGGGTCGGCCCGGACAGCGGGTAGATGGCCGGACCGGTCAGGAAGGGCGACGAGGGCGTGGAGACGATGAAGAGGTAGGCCCCGTCCTGCGTCCCGGCCACCGCGTAGTCGCCCTCCACCGTGACGTTGCTGCCGGCGCCGCCGCTCCAGCTCGCCGCGCCCAGCAGCGACAGGGTGGCGCCGTTGAAGTCGTAGGTGCGCAGCTCGGACGCCCCGGTGACCGCGTAGATGACCGCGTGCGCCACCGGGCTGACCCCCACCGCGCCCGCCACCGAGTTGTCGTAGCGCGCCGCGATGGCGTTGATGGTGACCCCGGGGGCCAGGGTGTTGAGCAGCGTCATGGAGGGCGTGGCCGCCCCGACGTTGCTCACGTCGTAGGCCCGCAGGCCGCTGGCCGAGACGGTGAAGAGCCAGCGCCCCACCACCGCCGCGTCGCTGACGCTGTTGTCGCCCGTGAAGGTCCGGTAGGTGAGCGAGCCGTTGCCGTTGATGCGGAAGACGTCCAGGCCGGTCGAGCCGCCCAGGGCGTAGAGGAAGCGGCCGTGGACCACCACCTTGGTGTAGTTGGCGATCCAGCCCGGGGTGACGGAGGAGATCACGTTGGGCGTGTAGGGGTTGGAGGCGTCCACCGTGTGGATGGAGCGGCCCGCCGCCACGAAGAGGAACCGATCGCTCTCGGCGAAGGCCTCCGGCGGCAGCTCCAGGAAGGAGGCGGCCAGGTGGGCGATGGCGGTGCCGGTGACCGTGTACCGCTCCAGGGCGCGGTTCATGCCGGCCACCTCCACCGCCCAGAGCCGCTCCTGGCCCAGGTGGTTCAGCCCGGCGTGGGCCGCCACCGCGTCGGACATGCCGAGCCAGCTGAACTGGCTCAGGAAGACCAGGCCGCCGTCGTCGAGCACCTGGAAGACCTCGGGCGAGCCCATGCCGCCGCTCACGAAGACGTACAGGTTCTGGTTGATCCCGCCGGCCGTCGCCACCGGCCCGGTGCCGTCGGACCCGGCGCCGCTCGGCAGCGTGAGCGTGTCCTGTGGACCGGCGAAGCCCGGCGAGTACCAGGAGAGCACGGTCTGGTCGGAGATCGAGGACACGTAGGAGAGGAAGATGCCGTTGTGGAAGGCGGGCACGAAGTCCTGCACCGAGGCGCCGAAGGCGATGTCGCCGATGGGCACGCCGGCGTCGTCGAGGAGCGGCCCGTGGCGGGTCTCGGTGATGCCCCCGGCCAGCACGGTGGTGAGATCGAAGGTCCACAGGTTGGGCGCCGTGTCGTCGCGCGGATCGACGCGGGCGAAGGCGTGGACCTGGCCGAAGGCCAGCGTGGCGGCGTAGACCTTCAGCACCGAGGCGGAGAAGTCGCGGCGCGCCACCTGGCGGAGGAAGGCCAGCTGCCCGGCCTTGAAGGTGAAGGCCCGCAGCCCCTTCCGGTCGACGGTGACCACCACCGGCTCGCCGGCGAAGGTCCCGACCAGCACGTGGGTGGGCTGGACCGGCAGGAGGCCCTCGATGGTGCCCACCGTCGGCGAGGCGGAGGAGCCGGTGGTCTTGAAAAAGACGATGGGCGTTGAGGCGCGGTAGTTCTCGCCGTCGCCGCGGAAGTCGCCCTCGGCGGTGGTGCCGGTGGGCAGCACGCAGTGGCCGGTCACGCCGCCCCGGGAGCAGGTGATGATGGCCAGCGAGTGGTCCTCGTCGGGCACCAGGTCGGGCAGGTAGGCGCGCCCCACCACCACCGGCACCCCGCCGTCGCCGGTCACGTCGAGCTGCACGATGCCCTGGTTCTGGGCCAGGTAGAGGAAGGTCCGGGCGCCGGAGACGGCCGAGCCGGAGGCGCGGGGCTGCCCGCCGAAGGTGGAGAGCACGCGCGGGTTGGCCTTGTTGGGGACGGCCAGGCGCTGGCCGCCCGGCCCGCTGCTGTTGCCCGCCGAGTCGACCGCCTCGATGGCCACGTAGTAGGGCAGGCCGGGCACCAGGTTGGTGAGGGTGAAGGCGGGGGCCACCTGTCCGGCCACCGCGGTCACCATCACCGGCGACGGCCCCTGGGCCGCCCCGGTGCCGGCGTAGTCGGCCACCGCGTTGCCGTAGTAGACGAGGAAGCTCGCCACGTCGGTGTCGGCGGTGGCGTCCCAGGTGACGGTCACGCTGTCCCGCGAGGCGCGCAGGTCGGTGATGAAGGGCGGGAACGGCGCCACGTCGTCGTGGATGATCTGGACGAAGGAGCCCGGGCTGTAGTTGTAGGCCAGGTCGCGGGCCCGCACGCCGAGCGTCGACTGGGCGTTGGCGGCCAGCGCGTAGGCGCGGGGCAGCGCGGTGGTGGCGGAGCAGTCGGTCCAGAGGGCCCCGTAGCTGGCGCCGGTGCCGCCGGTGCACTGGTACTGGACCGTGGTGACGTCGGTCGAGGCCGTGATGATGGGCACCCCGCTGGTCGGCGCCGAGAGCGTGTTCTGGCGCTGCGAGAAGAGGTTGACGAAGGCGGGGTTG
Organism: Anaeromyxobacter sp.; assembly: GCA_016718565.1. Classification (NCBI taxonomy): domain Bacteria; kingdom Pseudomonadati; phylum Myxococcota; class Myxococcia; order Myxococcales; family Anaeromyxobacteraceae; genus Anaeromyxobacter; species Anaeromyxobacter sp. Next base: position 569,933 of record JADKCZ010000018.1, read on the forward strand.
GTGGGCGGCGTGGTGTCGAGCGTGATGCCGGCCGCCGCCGCGGTGAGGGCGGAGAAGTTGCCGGCCGCGTCGCGGAAGAGCACGCAGGCCCGCTTGGCGCCGTCGGAGCCGGTCAGCACCAGCGTGGCCGTGCGCGAGACCGGCTGCCACAGGGGAGAGGCGAAGGAGGCCGCGCAGGAGGTGAGGGCCGTGGCCGCCTGGGCGATCGCCATCTCGACCTCGTCGGCGCCGGGCGGCGTGATGGACAAGGTCACCGCCGGGGTGGCCGTGAGGGAGTTGCTGGTGGTCCCGTTGCCGAGCGTGCCGGTGACGGCGAGCGTCCCGAAGTCGGGCGCGGTCCGGTCGAAGCGGATCGAGTCGGTGGCCGCGCCGCCCTCCACGCCGCCCAGGTTGCGGAAGGAGACGGTGACCGCCCGGGTGGCCTGGTCGGGGGTGGCCCCCAGGTCCACCGTGGTGGAGGTGGCGTAGGGGATCCAGCCGGTGACGGCCACGCCGTTCACCGAGAGGCGCATGGTGGCCGCGCCGCTGGAGGAGATGGCCGCCGGCACCACCTGCAGGGCCGTGGCGGCGGCGCCCGAGGCCAGCACGATGGAGCCGCCGCTGGGCGGGGTGGCCAGCAGCTGGATGATGGCGCTGGCGGTGGCGCTGGGGTTGCCGGCGCCGTCGCGGAACTGGGCGTAGACGGTCTTGGTGCCGTCACCGGTGGGGAGCACCCACTGCAGGCTGGTGGTGTAGGGCTGCCAGCTGGCGCCCGAGAAGCCCACGTCGTTGGCGACCCGCACCTGCAGGTTGGCCTTGGCGGCCCCCTCGTTGACGTCGCTGGCCGAGAGCGTGGCGGTCACCACCGGCGTGCCGGTGTAGCCGCCCGCCGCCTCGGTGTTGCCCAGCAGGGCGATGGTGGGCAGGCTGGGGCCGGTGGCGTCGAGGATCACGCCGTCGGTGGCGACGGCGGAGACGTTGCCCGCCTTGTCGCGGAAGCGGGTGTGCACGGTCTTGGCGCCGTCGCCGGCCGCCAGTGTCCAGGCCACCGTGTCGGCGATGGCGAAGGTGGCGGAGCCGGTGAAGGCGGCGACGTTGGCCACCTCCACGCTGGCCAGCCCGGAGGCCACCGTGCCGGTGGCCGGGCCGTCCTGCGCCGAGACCGAGAGGGCCACCGCCGTGGTGGCGGACCAGGCGGCGCCACCGGCCACCAGGACGAGCGGAGCGCTGGGCGGGGTGCGGTCCATCACGATGGTGGCCAGGGCGTCGCCGCCGTCCACGCCGCCGGCGTTGCGGTAGACCACCGAGACGGTGCGGGTGGACTCGTCGGGCGCCAGCCCCAGGTCCACCAGGGCGGCGGCCGCGTAGGCCACGAAGTCGGCCCCCTGGGCCACGCCGTTGACGTAGAGCCGCATGCGCGTGGCGCCGGTGGCGCCCAGCGTGGCGGTGACGGTCTGCTGGTTGGTGGCGGGGGCGCCGCCGGCCAGCGCGATGGTGCCGGCCGAGGGCGGGGTCTCGGCCAGCGTGATGGGGGCGCTCACCGCCAGGCTCACGTTGCCCACCGCGTCCCGGAACTGCGCGAAGACCGACTTGGCCCCGTCGCCGATGGGCAGCACCCAGGGGAGCGAGGTGGTGTAGGGCTGCCAGCTGGCGCCCGCGAAGCCCGGGTCGTTGGAGACGCGCACCTGCAGGTTGGCCTTGGCGACCCCCTCGTTGACGTCGCTGGCCGAGAGCGTGGCGGTCACCACCGGCGTGCCGGTGTAGCCGGCCTGGGCGCTGGCGTTGCCGGCCAGCCCGATGGCGGGCACGGTGGGCCCGGCCGTGTCGAGCACCGCGGCGTCGCTGGCGACGGCCGAGACGTTGCCCGCCTTGTCGGTGAAGCGCACCCAGGTGGTGCGGCTCCCGTCGGCGCCGGCGGCCAGGGTCCAGGCCACCGAGGTGGCGTAGGGGAAGGTGGTGGCGCCGGTGAAGGCGGCGTTGTTGGCCACCTCCACGCTGGCCAGGCCCGAGGCCAGCGTGCCGGTGGTGGGGCCGTCGGAGGCCGAGAGCGTGAGCGTCACCGCGGTGCCGCCGGTGAACTCCGCGCCGCCGGCCACCTGCACCGCGGGCGAGACCGGCGCCGCCCGGTCGACCACGATGGAGGTCAGCACCGCGCCGCCCTCCACGCCGCCGAAGTTGCGGAAGACCACCGAGACGATGCGCGAGGACTCGTCGGGCGTGCTCCCCAGGGCCACGGTCGCGCCGGCGGCGTAGGGCTGCCAGCCGCCGGGCTGGGCCGCCCCGTTCACGTAGACCTGCATCTGGGCCGCGCCGACCGCGGAGATGACGGCCGGCACCGAGAGCTGGTTGGTGGCGGCGGCCCCGCCGGCCACCGCGATGGCGCCGCCGGTGGGCGGCGTGGCGTCGAGCGTGACGCCGGCGTTGACGACGGTGGAGAGGTTGCCGGCGGCGTCGCGGAACTGGGCGTAGACCGTCTTGAGGCCGTCGCCGATGGGGAGCAGCCAGGGCAGCGCGGCCGTGTACGGCTGCCAGCTCGCCCCGGCGAACCCGGAGTCGTTGGAGAGCCGCACCTGGAGGTTGGCCCTCCCGGCGCCCTCGTTGGCGTCGGTGGCCGAGAGGGTGGCGGTGACCACCGCGGTCCCGGTGTAGCCGGCCTGGGCCTCCGGGTTGCCCCCCAGGGCCAGGGTGGGCCCGGCGGGGCCGGTCTGGTCGTAGGTGATGCTGGTCGAGGCCGGGTCGGAGACGTTGCCGGCCCGGTCGCGGAAGCGGACCCAGACGGTGCGGGCGCCCTCGGCGCCGGCCGCCAGGGTCCAGGTGAGCGCGTCGGTGGCGGCGAAGGTGGTGGCGGCGGTGAAGGCCGCGTTGTTGGCCACCTCGACGGAGGCCAGCCCGGAGGCGGTGCCGCCCGGCGCCGGCCCGTCGCTGGCCGACAGGGCCAGGGCCACGCTGGTGGTGGCCGTGAAGGCGGCGCCGCCGGCGATGACCACCGCGGCCGCGGTCGGCCTGGCCTGGTCGAGCAGGATGGTGGCCGAGGCGCCGCCACCCTCCACGCCGCCGGCGTTGCGGAAGGCCACCGCCACCGTGCGGGTCGCCTCGTCCGGCGTGGCCCCGAGGACCACGCTGGCGGAGGCCGCGTAGGTCACCCAGGCGGTGGCCACGCCGTCGACCAGGAAGCGCATCTGGCTGGCGCCCGTGGCGCTCACCGCCGCGGTGACCGTGGCCAGGTTGGTGACCGTCGCCCCGCCGGCCAGGGCGATGCTGCCGCCCGAGGGCGGCGCGGCCGCCAGCGTGATGGTGGTGTTCACGATGGCCGAGGCGTTCCCGGCGGCGTCCCTGAACTGCGCGTAGACCGTCTTCAGCCCGTCCACCCCCGGCAGCGCCCAGGAGAGCGTGGTGGCGTAGGGCTGCCAGCTCGAGCCCGAGAAGGCCAGGTCGTTGCCGAGCCGGACCTGCAGGTTCGCCTTGAGGGCCCCCTCGTTGAGGTCGGTGGCCGAGAGCGTGGCGGTCACCACCGGCGTGCCGGTGTAGCCCGCCTGCGCCCCGGCGTTGCCGGCCAGCGTGATGGTCGGCGTGGCCGGCCCGGTCGCGTCCAGCGTGATGGCGTCGGAGGTCGCCGCCGAGGTGTTGCCCGCCCGGTCCCTGAACCGCACGTGGACCGTGCGCGCCCCGTCGGCGCCCGCCGCCAGCGTCCAGGGGATGGAGGTGGCGTAGGGGAGGCCGTCAGCGCCGCGAAGCCCGCGTCGTTCGAGACCTCCACCGTGGCCAGGCCGGAGGCGGCCGACCCGGTGACCGGCCCGTCGGAGGCGGCCACCGTGAGCGTCACCGCGGTCGACCCGGCGTAGGTCGCCCCACCGCCCACCACCACGCTCCCGCCGGTCGGGGCGGTCCGGTCCACCAGGATGGTGGTCGAGGCGCCGCCGCCCTCCACGCCGCCGGCGTTGCGGAAGGCCACCGCCACCGTGCGGGTGGCCTCGTCCGGCGCGGCCCCGAGGGCCACGCTGGCGGAGGCGGCGTAGGTCACCCAGGCGGTGGCCACGCCGTCGACCAGGAAGCGCATCTGGCTGGCGCCCGTGGCGCTCACCGCCGCGGTGACCGTGGCCAGGTTGGTGACCGTCGCCCCGCCGGCCAGGGCGATGCTGCCGCCCGAGGGCGGCGCGGCCGCCAGCGTGATGGTGGTGTTCACGATGGCCGAGGCGTTCCCGGCGGCGTCCCTGAACTGCGCGTAGACCGTCTTCAGCCCGTCCACCCCCGGCAGCGCCCAGGAGAGCGTGGTGGCGTAGGGCTGCCAGGTGGAGCCCGAGAAGGCCAGGTCGTTGCCCAGCCGGACCTGCAGGTTCGCCTTGAGGGCCCCCTCGTTGAGGTCGGTGGCCGAGAGCGTGGCGGTCACCACCGGCGTGCCGGTGTAGCCCGCCTGCGCCCCGGCGTTGCCGGCCAGCGTGATGGTCGGCGTGGCCGGCCCGGTCGCGTCCAGCGTGATGGCGTCGGAGGTCGCCGCCGAGGTGTTGCCCGCCCGGTCCCTGAACCGCACGTGGACCGTGCGCGCCCCGTCGGCGCCCACCGCCAGCGTCCAGGGGATGGAGGTGGCGTAGGGGAAGGCCGTCAGCGCCGCGAAGCCCGCGTCGTTCGAGACCTCCACCGTGGCCAGGCCGGAGGCGGCCGACCCGGTGACCGGCCCGTCGGAGGCGGCCACCGTGAGCGTCACCGCGGTCGACCCGGCGTAGGTCGCCCCGCCGCCCACCACCACGCTCCCGCCGGTCGGGGCGGTCCGGTCCACCAGGATGGTGGCCGAGGCGCTGCCGCCCTCGATGCCGCCGGCGGTGCGGAAGAGGACCGAGACCGACGCGGTGGTCTCGTCGGGCACGCCGGACAGGCTGACCGAGGCCGTGGTGGCGTACGGGACCCAGCCGCCGGCCACGCCGTTCACGTAGAAGCGCATCTCGGCGGCCCCGGCCGCCAGGACGCCGGCGCTCACGGAGGCCTGGCTGGTGGCCGCGGCCCCGCCCGCCAGCACCAGCGAGCCGCCGGTGGGCGGCGCCGACACCAGCGTGATGGGCGCGCTGACGGCCAGGCTGCTGTTGCCGGCCTGGTCGCGGAACTGGGCCCAGACCTGCTTGGCCCCGTCGCCGGCCGGCAGCACCCACGAGAGCGCGGCGGCGTAGGGCTGCCAGGTGGAGCCCGAGAACCCGGCGTCGTTGCCGAGCCGGACCTGCAGGTTCGCCTTGAGGACCCCCTCGTTGAGATCGGTGGCCGAGAGCGTGGCGGTCACCACCGGCGAGGCGGTGAAGCCGGCCTGCGCCCCGGCACCGCCCGAGAGCGACAGGACCGGCGAGCCCGGGCCGACGGTGTCGAGCACCACCGTGGCGGACGTGGGCGCCGAGCGGTTGCCCGCCCGGTCGCGGAAGCGGGCCCAGACGGTCTTGGCGCCGTCGACCGCGGTGAAGGTCCAGGGCGCGCTGGTGGCGTAGGGGAGCACCGTGGGGGCGGTGAAGGCCGCGTCGGCCGAGAGCTCCACGGCGTCGAGCCCCGCGGCGTAGCCGCCGGCGGTGGCCGGGCCGTCGCTGGCGCCGAGCGTGAGGGCGACGATGGGGCTGCCGGTGAAGGCGGCCCCCCCGTTGACGGCCACGGAGGGAGCGGTGGGGGCGCGCTGGTCGAAGACGATGGCGGCGGTGGCCGCTCCCCCCTCCACCCCGGCCGCGTTGCGGAAGGCGACCGAGACGGTGCGGGTGGCCTCGTCCGGCGTGGCCCCCAGGTCGACGCTGGCCCCCGTGGCGTACGCGACCCAGCCGGACGGCTGGGCCACGCCGTTCACCGAGAGGCGCATCTCGGCGGCGCCGGCGGCAGAGATGGCCACCGGCACCACCTGCTGGTTGGTGGCGGCCGCGCCACCGGCCAGGGTGAGGCTGCCGGCGGTGGGGGCGGTGCCGGCCAGGGTGATGCCGCCCTGCACCGGCAGGCTCTGGTTGCCGGCGGGATCCATGAACTGGGCGTAGACCAGCTTGGCCCCGTCGCCCGGCGGCAGCAGCCAGGAGACGCTGGGGGCGAAGGGCTGCCAGGCGGCGCCGGCGAAGCCGGAGGCGTTGGAGAGGCGGACCTGCAGCCCCTGCCGGTCGATCCCCTGGTTGGCGTCGCTGGCCGAGAGCGTGGCGGTGACCAGCGCGGAGCCGGTGGTGCCGGCCGGGGCGCCGGCCCCGCCGGAGAGCGCGATGGACGGCGCGTCGGGCGCCACCGTGTCGAGCGTGACCAGGGCCACCGCGTCGGCCGAGACGTTGCCGGCCCGGTCGTGGAAGCGGGCGTAGACCGCCTTCACCCCGTCGCCGGGCGAGAGGGTCCAGGTGTGGGCCAGGTTGTAGTCGAGCAGCACCGCGCCGGTGAAGAGCGAGTTGTCGGCCAGCTCCATCCTGGCGAGGCCGGAGACGGCCGCGCCCGGGGTGGCGGGCAGGTCCTGCGCCGAGAGCGCCAGCCCCACCGTGGCGGCGCGGGTGTAGGCCAGGCCGGTCTCGATGACCACCGACGGGGCCGCCGGCGCCAGCCGGTCGAGCACGATGGTGGCCGAGGCCGGGGCCGAGGCGCTGCCGTTGCCGTCCACGAAGACCACGTGGATCTCGTGGGTGCCGTCGCGGTCGGAGAGGGTGAAGGGGGCGGTCGAGCCCGGGCCGGCGTAGGGGTGGGTGCCGGTGGTGTCGCCCAGCGCCGGGTCCTGGAAGGTGGGGTCCTCGCTGGCGCGGAAGGAGGCCGCCGACGGCGCGCCGAGCTGCAGCGTGATGGGGCGGCCGCTGGTCACGGCGCCCTGCGAGATGGCCACCGTGCCGCCCTGGCGGGTCAGGGTCACGCCGGGCACCGCCACCGAGGCGCCGGCGGTGACGGAGAGGCCGGTCACCACCTGCTGGCCGTAGCCGTCGCGCCGCGCCCGCACCTCGTAGGCGCCCGCCACCAGGCCGTCGAAGGCGTAGGCGCCGTCGGCGCCGGTCACCACCGCGCGCCCCGAGCCGGTCACCTCCACCACCACGCCGCTCGAGTCGGCCGGCGTGTCGGCCAGCACCACCACGCCGTGGAGCGAGCCGCGCTGCAGCGTCAGCGAGACGGGATCGGCCAGGGTGCGCACCTCGGCGCCCACCAGATTGAGCACCGGCACCGAGCCGGTGTCGTAGCCGGCCTTGAGCACGCGCAGCAGGTAGCTGCCCGGGGCCAGCTGATCCAGGGTGAACTGGCCGGCCGCGTTGGTGACCCCGGTGGCGGAGGTGCCGTCGAGGGTCACCAGGGCGTCGGGGAGCGGCGCCACGCTGCCGTCCGCCAGCTCGGCCACCACCGTGCCGCTCACCGTGGCCGGGTTGGTGGCCAGCACCACCAGGATCACGTCGCCGGTCACGCCCAGCGTGACCTGCTGGGCCTGGATGGTGCGGGCCACGTAGTCCGGGTGCGAGATGCGCAGGTCGTAGGTGCCCTGCGGCAGGTCGAGCTGGTACTGGCCGGTGGAGGTGGTCACGGCCGCGAAGGGCGTGCCGACCGCCTCGATGAGGATGCCGCCGTTGTCGGCCGCGGGATCCGGCTCGATGGGATCGGCGGGGTCGGCCGGGATGGCGCCGAGCACGGCCAGCCCCTTGAGCGCCCCGCGGTCGGTGCCGCCCTCCGGGCTCAGCGCCAGCGTGCCGACGTCGGCGTCCTCGCCGGCCGACAGCGTGAGCGTCACGCTGCGCAGCTGGAAGCCGGCCGGCTTGGCCTCGACCGCGTAGTTGCCGGGGGTCAGCGAGTCGAAGACGAAGGCGCCGCCCGCGTCGGTGGAGAAGGAGTCCACCAGCTGGCCGTCCTGGCGCAGGAAGACCGCCACCCCCTCGGCGGACGGCAACCCCGACGCCGCCACCCGGCCCGAGACCCGCGCCTTGGCCTGCAGCGGGAGCGGCGTGGCCGGGTCGTACGGGTTCTGGGGCGTCACCTCGGACGAGCAGGCGAGCGAGGCGGCGAGAGCGAGGAGAGCAAGGCGGCGCATGAGACCTCCGATGGCCGCCCGACCCTAGCAGGATCGTCGCACCCCCCGACCCGGCCGGGCTCATACCCAGCGTCCCGTAGGCGCGGGACGCTCCTTCGGCCCACCTTTCAGCAGGCCGGTCCTCCCTCCAAGTGGGCTGGACTCGCGCGAGGCGAGCGCCTCGTCACTTCGCCTTGTGCGCGTGGACCTTCGGGAGGAGCGAGGCGTCCGCCTTGGCGTGGCACTTGACGCAGAACGTCGGACCGGGGAGCAAGAGCCCGGCCGCCACCGCCGCGGCGCGGTTCCGCATCACGCCCGCGCTCTTGTAGTCCGCGCCGGGGCCGTGGCAGCCCTCGCAGTCGAGCCCCTTGGCCTTGTGGGCGGAGGCGGACCAGGAGTCGTACTGGACGCGGTGGCACATCTTGCACTTCTCGGCGCCGATGGAGGCGTGGGCGGTCGGGGTCGGGGTCGGGGTCGGGGTCGGGGTCGGGGTCGGGGTCGGGGTCGGGGTCGGGGTCGGGGCCGGGGCCGGGGTCGGGGTCGGGGTCGGGGCCGGGGTCGGGGTCGGGGCCGGGGTCGGGGTCGGGGTCGGGGTCGGGACCGGGATCGGGGCCGGGGTCGGGGCCGGGGTCGGGGTCGGCTTGGGCTTCGGGGCCGGGGCCGGGACCGGGGTCGTTGGCTGGGTCGGGGCCGGCGCTGGAACCACGGCTGGCGGCGGGTTTGCGGCAGGCTCCGGGATCGCGGCCGGAGGCGCGACCGGTGCCGGAGGTGCGGTCTGGGTGGGGGCGTCGGCCGCAGGCGGCGGCGGGGCGCGCTTCTCGTCGGCGCAGGCGAGGGCGGCGAGGAGCGAGGCGGCGGCGAGGGCTCGGCGCATGGGGGTCTTCCTCCGGGTGACGGCCTCGAAGATACCGCGGATCCGAGGAGCGGGTCGCGCCGTCGCTCGCGGCGAGCCCGTCGCCTCGCTTCACGCTGCGTCACGCTGCGCGGCGCCTCGCGGACCTCGCCCCCCCTGCCGCCCCGCGTCACGTTCGCCGCGCCGCGTCGCACGCTCGTCACAGGCACCGTGACACCGTGATGACACGTCACCCCTAGTGTCTCTGGTTCGCGCGCCCCCTCCCCTGCGCGCCCCGAGGCTTCCCATGACCGCCGGCACCGCCGAGGCCAGCACCACCACCGCCGAGCCGCTGCCGCTCGGCAGGCTGGACCGCGCCACCATCCAGGGGCTCCTGGCCTCGGGGCGCCGCCTGCTGGTGCAGGGCGGCATGGGCATCCACGCCAGCGACGGCCTCTCCGGCAAGGTGGCGCGCCACCGCGGCGCGCGGCTGGTGGGCGTGGGCACGGTCTCGGCCGTGGTGAAGAGCCCCGACCACTTCCGCGCCGAGATCCGGCGCTGCCGCGCCGAGGCCGAGGGCGGCTTCGTCGGCGTGAACCTGATGGCGGCCATCAACAAGGCCGAGTTCGAGGCCTGCACCCGCATCGCCATCGAGGAGCGGGTCTCCTTCATCGTGCAGGGCGCCGGCATCTCGCGCGAGATCATCAAGTGGTGCCGCGCCGGGAACGTCCCGTTCGCCGGCATCGTCTCCTCGGGCCGCCTGGCCGCCATGTACGAGAAGTGGGGCGCCGACTTCCTGGTGGCCGAGGGCGCCGAGGCCGGCGGCCACATCGGCGACGTGGGCCACCCGCTGCCGGGCCTGGTGGACGAGGTCCTCCGGCACACCGCGCTGCCGGTGGTGGCCGCGGGCGGGGTGGACTCGGCCGACGTGAGCCGCTTCCTGGCCGCCGGGGCGGCGGGCGTGCAGGTGGCGTCGCGCTTCCTGGCTTGCTCCGACGGCGACGCCCACCAGAACTTCAAGGCCATGCACCTCGGCAAGACCGCCGAGGACATCACCCTCATCACCTCCTGCGTCAAGGGGATGAAGGCCCGCGCCGTGCGCAACGACTTCACCGAGGCGCTGGCGGCGGGCACGGCCTTCCCGCCGCGCAGCAAGGCCTGGTTCTACGGCCCGGACGGCTACCACGGCCGCAGGAAGGCCTGCGTGGAGTGCCTGGGGGACGAGCTCTGCCTGTGCCGGGCCTCCGACTTCAAGGAGAGCTTCTGCATCACCGACGCCCTGCTGGCCGCCGCCATCAAGGGCGACACCAGGAACGGCCTCTTCTACACCGGGTCCTCCATCACCCGCATCCCGGAGCGGGACGCCAGCGCGCTGCCCTCGGTGGCGGAGCTGATGGCCTCCTTCGAGGCGGTGCTGGCCGCCGAGAAGAGCCCGCTGCGCGTGGTCGGCTGACCGGGGGGCGCCCTCGCCGTTTCCCGCGTGCCAACGCGCGCCCGGCTTGATATGGGTCCGCCCCTATGAAGATCGGCTCGAACAGCGTCGTGTCCCTGGAGTACTCCCTCCACTTCGGCGACGGCGAGGTGGTGGACGCCTCCCAGCCGGGTGACCCCATGGTCTACCTGCACGGTCACTCCCAGATCGTGCCCGGGCTGGAGGCCGCCCTGGAGGGGCTGGAGACCGGCGCCAAGCGCCAGGTGGTGGTGTCGCCCTCCGACGGGTACGGCGAGCTGAACCTGGAGGCGTTCCAGCGGGTGCCGCTGAGCGCCTTCCCCGAGGGCTTCAAGCCGGAGGTCGGCATGGAGCTGGTGGCCGAGGGTCCGGACGGCGACCCCATGCCCTTCGTGGTGAAGGGCGTGGAGAACAGCCTGGAGGGCCAGGTGGTGGTGGTGGACTTCAACCACCCGCTGGCCGGCAAGACCCTGCACTTCGAGGTCACCGTCGGCGAGATCCGCGAGGCCACGGCCGAGGAGCTGGAGCACGGCCACGTGCACGGCCCCGAGGGCCACGATCACGGCCACGATCACGGCCACGGCCACTGACGAGGTCCGTGCCCCCCTCCGCCCGCGCCGAGGTGGCGCACCTCGACGCCGCCTCGCTCGAGGAGCTGCAGGCGCGCTACCCCGCCGAGTGGCAGGCGGTCGGCGAGGCGCTGGTGTCCGCCGCCGCGGCAGGCCGGCCGGAGGCGCTGGAGGCCTTCGTCCGCGGCGCCCGCGAGGCCGCGGCGCCCTGGCGGAGCCGCCTCCAGCGGAGCCACGGCCACCCGGAGGTGCTGGCCTCGGCGCTGCCCCGGCTGGCCGCCGCCCGCATGGCCACCCTGGCCATGGAGCGCACCCTGCTGTCCGCCGCCACCGGCCAGGCCGGCGGCACCGTGCGGCTGGGCCGGTGGAGCGGCACCCTCATCCAGGCGCTCCTCTTCGGCCGCGGGCTGGAGCGCCGGCCGGTGCCGCTGCGCGCCTTCAGGCTGGTCTGGCCGCTGGTGACCCAGCGGCGCCTCCTCATGCCGCTGGTGCAGCCCCGCGGCATCTACTGCTTCTACTCGCGGGAGCTGGTGCGGGCGCTCGCCGCCCTGCTGGCCGGCCGGCCGGCCGTCGAGATCGCCGCCGGCGACGGCACCCTCAGCCGCTTCCTCAGGGCCAGCGGCGCCGACGTGTCCGCCTCCGACGACCAGTCCTGGCGCCACGCCGTCTCCTACCCGGCCGACGTGGAGCGGCTCGACGCCGCCGAGGCGCTGGCCCGCCACCGCCCGCGCGCCGTGCTCTGCTCCTTCCCGCCGCCGGGCAACGGCTTCGAGCGGCGCGTCTTCACCACGCCCAGCGTGGAGCTCTACGTGGTGGTGACCACCCGCCACCGCTTCGCCGCCGGCGACTGGCAGGCCTACCAGGCCCAGCGGGCCTTCGACTGGGGCCCCGACGAGGGGCTCTCCCGCCTGGTGCTGCCGCCCGAGCTCGACCCGGCCGTGCTGGTGTTCCGGCGCAAGGCGTGAGCCCGCGCCGCGGCCCGGCTCACCCCTCGTCGCCGCCCGCCTCGGCTGGCCGGCTGGCCCCCTCCGGCGGCGCCCAGCGCTCGGTGAGGACGCGCCACAGCCGGGCGATCAGCACCTCGGCCTCGCCGGCCTCCTCGTCCGGGATGCCGGGCACCGGCGAGACCCCGTGGAGCTGCGCCAGCCCCTGGATGGCGTACTTCAGGATGACGTCCTCGGCGAAGCCCGCGTCCAGCAGCCCGTCCCCGACCTCGCGCTCCGGCTCGCCGGCCACCAGCACGCAGGCGGCGCACCAGGTCGGGTCGTCGCCGGGCTGGCCCGGCTGGCGGCGCACCGTGAGGTGACGCGCCTGCGGGAGCGCCGGATCGTCGAGGTACAGGAGCCGCTCGTCGCCGCGGTCGCGCCAGGTGAAGGTGGACATGCCGGGCAGGCGACCCTAGCCGCCGTCGGAGCCGGGCTGGTCCGCCTCCGCCTCGGTGAGGTCGGGACCCTTGGGCATCCCCTTGAGCCGCTCGGCCAGCATGGTCCGGTGCTCCGCCTCCTCCCCGCGCAGCTCCGTGAAGAGGTCCCGCACCGACTGGTCCTTCACGGCGCGGAGCGCGTCGTCGAAGAAGGTCCAGGCCTTCTCCTCCGAGGCCAGCGCCACCTCCATGGCGTCGCGGGCCGACATGAAGACCCGCGGCGAGCTCCGGTCGGGCGCCTCGGCGTCGTCGAGCTGCTCCAGCCGGACCCGGCTGGGCTGGTCCTGGAAGAGGGAGCGGCGGCGCGCCCTGAGCTGCGCCTCGTGCTTCTCCTCGTAGGAGCTCATCAGCTTGAAGACGTCGGCGGCGTCGCCGGGGTAGCGCCCGCCCACCACCTTGGCGAAGTCGGCGTAGCGCTCCCGCGCCTCCACCTCCATCAGGATGGCGAGGTCGAGCGCGTCGCGCAGGTCCAGGGTGGCGAAGTCGATGGCCATGTCTTTCCTCCTCCCGCGCCGGGTGGCGCGACGAGGCCCTATCATGCCCTCCCGGGGCGGGTCGGTGCTGCTTCCCGTTGGGGCGCGACGTCGGAGGGAGTCACCCCGCACCGAGCCTGCGCGCCAGCGCCCGCAGCGCCGTCTCCCAGAGCCGGGCCTCGCGCGGCGAGGGGCGTCCGCGCCGCAGCACGTCGCTGAGGTCGCGAACGGCGTGGCGCTCCGGCCCCGCCAGGAAGCGGCCGGCGCGCAGCAGCTCCCGCAGCACCTCCTCCAGCCGCGCCAGGTCGGCGTCGGTGGCCAGCGCCCCCTCCTTGCCCCGCGGCGCCACCCCGGCGGCCCGCCGCGCCTCGTAGGCATAGAGCAGCACCGCCTGGGCCAGGTTGAGCGAGGGCTGCGCCTGGCCGGTGGGGGCGGCCGACAGGTCGTGGCAGCGGTCCAGCTCCTCCCCGGTCAGCCCGCTCCGCTCCTCGCCGAAGACGATGGCGGTTCGCCCCGGCGCCCGCGCCGCCGCCTCGCGCGCCACCTCCTCGGGGAGCAGGCGGCGCTTGCCGCGCACCTTGCGGGCGCTGGTCCCGACCACCCAGGCGCAGTCGGCCACCGCCTCGTCGAGCGTGGCCACCAGCCGCGGCCGGTCGAGCAGCTCCTCGGCGTGCACCGCCACGCGCCGGGCGGTGGCGAAGTCGTGGGTGCCGAGCGCCACGATGGCCCAGTCGTCGAGGTCGAAGTTCCGCATGGCCCGGGCCACCGCGCCCAGGTTCTCGGGGTTGCGCGGTCGGACCAGCACCACCCGGACGGGCGAGGGCGACGCGGCCAGCGGCGACCCGGCGCCCAGCGATTCCGGAGACTTGGGTGTCACGGGCGGGATGCTACTCCGGGTCGTGGAGGAAATGGACCGACACCACGCGTCATTGTCCCGCGTCAATGCGATGGGTCATCCGAACCCTCTAGAGTCCGGGCGTTTTTCCTCCACCCCCTCCCCAGGTCCGAAGGAGTTCGAATGTCGCTCGTCACCCGCCTCGCCCTCGCCCTCACCCTCTCCGCTCCCGCGGCCGCCTTCGCCGCCGGCGGCCACGACGGCGTCGGCTGCGTCGGCTGCCACGCCATCCACACCGCCAAGGGCGAGGTCATCTTCGCGGTGGCCGCCAACAAGGCCGACCTGAACCCCAAGACCAAGCAGCCCTACACCGGCACCACCGCCCTCTGCCTCGGCTGTCACCAGGAGTCGAACAAGGGCGGCCAGGGCTACGCCCCGGTGCACGCCAACATGAGCCACCCGTACGGCATGGCCACGGTGGACCAGCGCATCGCCAAGGTCCCGGCCGAGCTGCTGCGCGACGGCGGCCGCTTCGAGTGCCTCGGCTGCCACGACCCGCACCCGTCCAACACGAACTTCAAGTACCTGCGCGTGGACACCGGCGCCAAGGGGCAGAACATGGACGCCTTCTGCGGCGTCTGCCACCCCATCAAGGCCGACGCGGCCACGGTGAGCACCAAGCCGGCCCTCTTCACCTCCATGGACGAGACCGGCAACCGGGTGATGAAGGCCGCCGCGCCAGCCGCCGCCCCGGCGCCCGCCGCCAAGCCGGCCCCGGCTGCCAAGCCGGCCGTCAAGAAGTAGGCCGCGGCGCCACCCGGCGCCTGCCCGAGCCCTCCGGCCGGCAGGCCGGGGGGCTTCGTCGTTCCCGGCGCCGGGGCGCGCGCCCCCGGCAGCCCCCTCGTGCGCTGGCCGGTAGCGCGGCGGGCCCGGCTTCGGCTAAGGAAGGAACATGCCCTACACGGTTCGCTTCGCCTCGACCGCCGAGGACCGGGAACTCGCCTACGGCCTGCGCCGCGACGTCTTCGAGACCGAGCAGAACGTCCCGCGCCCGCTCGACCGCGACGTGCACGACCACAACGCCAACCACGTGGTGGCCATCGACGAGGCCGGGCGCTGCGTCGGCACCGGCCGCCTGGTGCGGGTCGACTCCCGCACCGGCCAGATCGGCCGCATGGCGGTGGCCTCGACCCACCGGCGCCTCGGCGTGGGCGAACAGGTCATCCACATGCTCGAGGAGCTGGCCAGCATGCGCGGCATCGGCGACCTCATCTGCCACGCGCAGCTGCCGGCCGTGCCCTTCTTCCGGCACCGCGGCTACGCGCAGGAAGGCGGGGAGTTTCTGGCCGAGGGCGTGCCGCACGTGGTGATGCGCAAGACCCTCGTCCACGGCTGAGGCTCAGTTGAGCCAGGCCCGCGGCGCCGCCGGCCGGGCCGGGGCCTGGATGCCCATCAGGTCGAGCCCCTGGCGCGTCAGCAGGTAGCGCACCGTGCCGCTGCCCCGCGCCGTGTCGAGCTCGGCCTCGAAGGCCGGCCCGCTGATGCTGCCCAGCGACAGGCTCTTCTTCAGGTTGACCACCCGGCCGGAGACCACCTCGCCGGCCACCGGGCCGAAGCCGACGTCGCGCTGGTAGAGGTCCACCGCCGCCTGGTGCAGCGTGGCGGCCAGCGACTGCTCGAGCGGAAAGGTCGAGAAGAGGACCGAGATGAGCGTGTAGCCGGGCGGGGTCTGGGACATCCTCCCGGGACTCTAGCGCGCCCGCGGGCGGCGCGCCCGTTGACTCCTGCCCCCCTGCGGGCGAGCCTGCCGCGCCGTGAACCTCCTCCTCCTCGAGCCGGGCGAGCTCGCCCCCGACGGCCAGGCGCGCCTGGCCGGGCGCCGCGCCCGGCACGCCTGCGAGGTGCTGCGCTGCCGGCCCGGGGACCGGCTGACGGTCGGGCTGCTCGGCGGGGCCATGGGCCAGGCCGAGGTGCTGGCCGCCTCGGCCGACGAGCTGCTGCTGCGGGCCGCGCTCAACCGCCCGCCGCCGCCGCCCTCGCCGGTGGCGCTGGTGCTGGCCCTGCCGCGCCCCAAGATCCTGCGCAAGGTGCTGCAGGCCGTCGCCGCCATGGGCGTCAAGCGGCTGGCGCTGCTCGGGTCCTACCGGGTGGAGAAGAGCTACTGGTCGTCGCCGCACCTGGAGCCCGCCGCCATCCGCGGCGAGCTCCTGCTGGGCCTGGAGCAGGGCAAGGACACGGCGCTGCCGGTGGTGACGCTGCACCGCTTCTTCAAGCCCTTCGTGGAGGACGACCTCGACGCCGCCTTCCCGGGCGCGCGGCTCCTGGCCGACCCGGGCGCGCCCGGGCCGGTGGAGGCCCTGCCGGCGCCGGCCGGCGGGGTGGCGGTGGCGGTCGGGCCGGAGGGCGGCTGGACCCCCTACGAGGCGGCCGAGCTCGAGCGGCGCGGCTTCGCCCCGTTCAGCCTGGGTCCCCGCCCGCTGCGGGTGGACCAGGCGGTGCCGTTCATCACCGGGCAGGTCGAGGGCTGGCTCAGGGCGTCGCGCCCAGCGCCGTGAGGCGCTGCTGGGCCAGCACGTGGCTGGAGAGGCCGTCGGGCCGCTCCGGCGGCGTGACCCGCCGGTAGGCGGCGGCGGCCTCGGCCGGCATCCCGTACCGCTCGGCGATGAGGCCGACCACCAGCCAGTCGTGCGGCGCCGGCAGGTTGCCCACGCTGGCCAGCTCCACGGCGCGCCTGAGCACCTGCAGCGCCTCGGCCGCCTCGCCGCGCACCGCGTGCACGGTGGCCAGGGTGTGCAGGTAGGCCGGCTCGCGGTCGCGGGTCAGCTCCACGGCGCGCCGAGCCTGCTCCAGCGCCTCCCCGTCCACCGGCGGCTGGAACAGCATGGCCCAGGCCAGGTTGTTGTGGTCGCCGGCGTCCGGCCGGCCCGAGGCCACGATGGCCCGCTCCTGCGCCAGCGCCGCCACCACGTCGCCCTCGCGCAGCGCCGCCCCCACCTCGGCCCGCGCCGCCGCAGGGTCGCCCGGCTTGAGGGCTCGCCGCGCCGCCACCGCGGCCGCCAGCTCGGCCTTGCGGCCCAGCTCGATGAGCGCCGCCGTCTTCAGGCCGAAGGCGCGATCCGAGCCCGGCTCCGCGAGGAGCAGCGCGTCGGCCACCGGCAGCACCTCGGCCCATCGCGCCTTGGCGGCGTGGCCGGCCGCCAGGGCCCAGCCGAGCGCCTGGCGGACCTTCGGGTCCGCGGCGCCGGCCAGCGCCGCCTCGAGCGTGCCCCGCACCGCGTCGGGGGCCCCGAACGACTCCAGGGCGGCGCCGGCCAGCGCCAGCCCCTCCCGCCCCAGCTCGCGCCCCGGGGGCGCCAGGGCCGCCAGCACGCTGGCCGGCCGGCCCTCCACCGGCTCGCCGGCCTCCAGCCGGGCCACCTCCAGCACCGCGCGCGCCCCGGCCAGCTCGCCCGCCTCGGCGCGCCGCCGCAGGGCGGCGCCCAGGCCGGACGCCACCGGCTCGGTGGTGACCAGCCGCCAGCCCGCCTGCTCCTTCACGACCGCGAAGGTGAGCGGCACCTGCAGCGACGGGGTGGTCCCGACCAGCCGGAGCGCCCAGGCCGGATCGCCCTCGGTGCGGACCTCGAGCAGCGACAGGCCGGCGTCCAGCGCCACCCGGTCGGGCAGGCCCGAGCTGCCGCGCAGGCCGCGCCGGAAGGTGGCCGACAGGTCCGCGCCCGCCAGCGCCGGGGCGGCGCCGCCCTTCACCTCGTCGCCCAGCTCCGGCACGGCCGCCCAGGCCCGGCCGCCCTCGGCCATGGCGCGGAGCAGCCGCGGCACCAGCGTGGCGGGCCTGGACGGGGCCAGGTCGAGCTCCTCGACCCGCTTGACGCGCGCCAGCATGGCGGCGCGCGCCTTGAGCTGCGCCGACTGCGGCGTGCCGCCGGCCCCGCCGTCGAGCAGGCGGGCGGCGGCCGGGTAGCGGCGCGCCAGCGTCAGGTGCTGGGCCGCCTGGTCGAGCACCGCGGCCCGCTCCCCCGACGGGATGCGCAGCGCCTCGCGCACCGCCGGCTCCACCCCCTCGGTGGCCGCCCGCACGGCCAGCTGGGCGGCCCGGCGCTCCGGTCCGTCGGGCAGGTCCTGCGCCACCGGCCCGGCCTCCTCGAAGCGCCCGGCGCGCAGCAGCACCGCCAGCAGCGCGCGATCGTAGTCCTTGCTCTTCAGCTCGGTGCGGATGAAGCGGTAGGCCGCCGCGGCCTCGTCGAGCCTGGCTCCCTCGCCGAACCGCTCGCAGCGCGCCCCGTGCTCCAGCTGGAAGGCCAGGTGGGCCCGCACCGCCGGCTCGCGGTCCAGCTCCACGGCGCGGCGCTGCGCCGCCACCGCGCCCTCGAGGTCGCAGCCGGGCGCCAGCCAGCGCCCCAGCGCGTCGTGCTCCAGCGTCGTGGCCAGCACCCGGTGCGACCAGCTCGAGGACGGCTCGGCGGCCACCGCCTGGCGGGCCGCCTGGCGCCCCGCCTCGCCCAGGCCGAGCCTGAGCAGCGCCTGCGCCAGGTGGTTCAGGTGGCGCGCCTCGCCCGGGTGGAGGTCCACCAGGCGCCTCAGCTCGTCGAGCGCCTCCCGCCCCTGGCCCGCCTCGAGCAGCCGCGCCGAGGTGCGGGTGAAGCGCAGGCGCGGCTCGTCGGCCAGCAGCGGCGGCAGGCCGGCCCGCAGCGCCTCCACCTCCTCGGCCGAGAGCCGGCGGCGGTCCACCGTCACGGTGTGCGTCACCTCCACCAGCCCGCCGGCGGCCAGCGTGGCGCGCCGCTCCGCGGTGAGCGGCCCGATCACCAGGCGGCTCGGCGAGGGGAGCGGGCCCTCCAGCTCGAACCCGGCCGGCGGGGTGACCCGGTAGGTCAGCGAGCCCTGGTACGCCAGCGGCAGGAGCAGCTCGGACCGGCGCGGCTCGGGCCGGGCCTCGGCGGCCTCCGCCTCGTCGTCGGCCTCGTCGCCGGCCCCATCGCCCGGGGCGCCGCGCGCCCGCGGCGGCCGCACCTGCGGCGGCAGCCACTCCAGCAGGTAGGCCGGCGAGGTCACCGCCTCGGCGTCATCGGCGCGGGTGACGGCCCAGTGCGAGCCCCGGCCGGTCAGGGTGAGCCGCACCGGCCCGTCCGGCTGCTCCAGCCCCTCGAAGGCCACCTCGCCCGAGGTGGCCTGCACGAAGTGGCTGGCGACCAGCGCGTGGTCGCGCTCGGCGCGCTGCCCCGGGGAGAGCCGGCGCACCGCGGCGCGCTGGTCGGTGGCCGGCCAGCCGGTCAGCACCTGCAGCTCGCGGGCGTCTGCCCAGCCGCTCTCGGAGAGGGTGATCTCGCGGGTGATCTCCACCCGGCTGGCGCCGGCCGGCGGCTGCGGCAGCCGCACCAGCCCGCGCGTCTCCTTCGACGCCACCAGCGCGGCGCGCCCGTGCAGGATGGCCGGCAGCTGGCCGGCCGGGGTGAAGGGATCGGTGGCGTCGAGGAAGAGCGGCGGCGCGCCGGCCACCGCCACCAGCGCGTGGTCGAACTCGCCCAGGCCGGGCAGCGGATCCGGGTCGTCGCCGCCGGCCCGCACCAGGGCCAGGGTGGAGGGGAAGCCGGCGGCGCGCAGCACGCCCGCCGCCAGCAGCGCCAGGTCCTTGCAGTCCCCGTAGCGCCGGGCCAGCGACTCGGCCGGCCGGGCCGGCACCAGCGCCGCCTCGCCGAGCTCGAGCCCGGTGTAGCGGACCTGCTGCCTGAGCCAGTCGAGCACCAGCTGGGCCGCCGCCTCCCGGCCCGTCCCGCGGGGCACCACCGCGGCCGCCACCGCCGCCAGGTCGGCCCCCTCGAGCTGCCGCTCCACCACCGCCGCGTAGGCCGACGCCACCTCGCGCCAGCCGGCGCCGGTGGCCAGCGCCAGGTGCGGCGTGGAGGCCACGTCGGGCGGCTGGAGCGGCTCGGGGCGGGCGCGCGGCGGCACCCGCTCCCACTGCCAGGTGAGGACCCGGCGGCCCCCGGCCCTGGCCGTGGTGGGCGCCCCGCCGAGCCCGCCCCGCAGGGCGGTGGACAGCGGCAGCGACTCGGGCGCCTCGACCACCAGCCGCACCGTGCGGATGGCGTCCTCGCGCCCCACGTCGAAGCGCCGCACCGTGCCGGCCTCGAAGAGCGGCGCCAGGTCGCGCACCACCGACACCTCCTCCACCACCGCCCCGGCGTCCACCCCCGGCAGCGGCCCCTTCAGCACCCGACGGTCGCTGAAGACCCCGCGGGCCACGTCCCCCAGCCCGGCCTCCACCAGCGTGGCGGGGTCGAGCAGGTGCACCGCGCCGTCGGCCCGCACCACCCGGGCCCGCACCTCGGGCCGCGCCTGGTACCAGGGCGCCCAGGCCCGGCCGACCTCGGCCCAGCGCTCGGCCCCCTGGCGCGTCAGCGCCCGGTAGACCAGCCGCGTGGTGGTGACGGTCCGCCCCTGCGCGTCGAAGGCGATGTGCGCCTCCTCGAGCAGGACGTCGATGTCCGCCCCGTCCGGCGCCGCCAGCGCCGCGGCGGCGTCCTGCAGGGCGCGCGGATCGGCCGAGAGCGGCGGCGCGGCCAGCCAGGGTGGGGGGGCGGCGGCGAGGAGGGCGAGGCCGAGTGCGGCGAGCGTGGAGGTCATGGGTCCCGTGGTGGGCCGGCCATCATCCGCTGGAACCGGGGAGCCGCGCCACCAGGGGAGGAACCGGCGGGGCGGCCGGTTCTTCCGCCCGGCCGCCCCCATCGGGGCGCGCCTCGGGTGGCGCCGGCCGCGGTACACCTGTGCCAGTCCCCGTGCCGCAGCCCTCCTCCTCCCCCGAGGCCGCCATGACCGCCCCCATCGTCTCCGAGCTCGCCCCGCCCCTGCGCCTCCTGCTCGGCCCCGGCCCCAGCCCGGTGCACCCGCGCGTGCTGAAGGCCATGTCGACGCCGCTGCTCGGCCACCTCGACCCCAAGTTCCTGGAGATCATGAACGAGGTGCAGGCCCAGCTGCGCGCCGCCTTCGGCACCCAGAACCCCTTCACCATCGCCCTCTCCGGCACCGGGTCGGCGGGCATGGAGGCGGCGCTGGTCAACGTGCTCGAGCCCGGCGACACCATGGTGGTGGTGGTGAGCGGCGTCTTCGGCACCCGCATGGCCGACATCGTGGGGCGCTGCGGCGCGCGCCTGGTGAAGGTGGAGCTCCCCTGGGGCGAGGTGGTGACGCGCCAGGCGCTGGCCGAGGTGCTGGCGCGCGAGGGCAAGGTCAAGGCGGTGGGCCTGGTGCACGCCGAGACCTCCACCGGGGCCTGGCAGCCCATGGAGGGCCTCGGCCAGCTCTGCCACGAGCACGGCGCGCTGCTGGTGGTGGACACCGTCACCTCGCTGGGCGGCCTGCCGGTGGAGGTGGACGCCTGGGGGGCCGACGCCGTCTACTCCGGCACGCAGAAGTGCCTCTCCTGCCCGCCCGGCCTGGCGCCGTTCACGCTCTCGCCGCGCGCCCTGGAGGTGGTGAAGGGGCGCACGACCAAGGTCCAGAGCTGGTACCTGGACGCCTCGATGATCGCCGACTACTGGGCCGACGGGAAGCGCGCCTACCACCACACCGCGCCCATCTCGATGGTCTACGCGCTGCGCGAGTCGCTGCGGCTGGTCTTCGAGGAGGGGCTGCCGGCCCGCTTCGCCCGCCACCAGCGCAACGCCGCGGCCCTGCTGGCCGGCCTGGCGGCGCTGGGCTGCGAGCCACAGGCGGCCGCTGGCCACCGGCTCCCCTCGCTCAACTGCGTCAAGGTGCCACCCGGCGTGGACGAGGCGGCGGTGCGCCGCTGGCTGCTGGCGGAGCGGTCCATCGAGATCGGGGGCGGCCTCGGGCCGCTGGCCGGCAAGGTCTGGCGCGTCGGGCTGATGGGCGAGGGCTCGCGGCAGGAGCACGTGCTGGCGGTGCTGGCGGCGCTGGAGCAGGCGCTGGCCGCCCAGGGGAAGGGCCCCGTGCCGGGGACCGCCGTCTCGGCGGCGCTCCAGGCCTGGGCCCGCGGCTGAGAGGCCGTGAAGGAATCCCCTCACGGCCTCTGAGCCGCCCGTGACGCCGCCGCCCGGGGCGGACCGCGCCGACGTCGCCCGCCTCTTCGGCGCGCGCGGGGTGCGGCTCTTCGCCTACGGCGCGCTGTCGGTGGTGCTGGTCTTCCACCTGGCGGCCGCCGGCCTCTCGGAGGCCCGCATCGGCCTGCTCCTCAGCCTGACCCTGCTGGGCGACACCGCCCTCTCGCTGGTCCTCACCACCCGCGCCGACGCGGCCGGCCGCCGCCGCACGCTCCTCCTCGGCGCGGCCCTCATGGTGGGGGCCGGGCTGCTCTTCGCGGTGACGCAGGACTTCTGGCTGCTGCTGCTGGCCGCCACGCTCGGCATCATCAGCCCCTCCGGAAACGAGGTGGGCCCCTTCCTGGCGGTGGAGCAGGCGGCGCTGGCGCAGGCGGTCCCCCCGGCGCGGCGCACCTCGACCTTCGCCTGGTACACCCTGACCGGCGCCTTCGCCACCGCGCTCGGCGCTTTCACCGGCGGGGCGCTGGCGGAGGGGCTGCAGCGGCTCGGCTGGGCACCGCTGGCCAGCTACCGGATGGTGGTGGCGCTCTACGCCCTGGCCGGCCTGGGGCTGATGCTGCTCTTCGCCGGGCTCGGGCCCGGCATCGAGGCCCCCCCGTCGCCGGGCGCGGCCCGGCCGCCGCTCCTCTCGCCCGGGCTGGGCCTGCACCGATCCCGCCGGGTGGTGGTCCGGCTCTCCGCCCTCTTCGCCCTCGACGCGTTCGCCGGCGGCTTCATCGTGCAGAGCTTCGTGGCCTGGTGGCTCCACCGCCGCTTCGGGGCCGGCGAGGGGCTGGTGGGCGCGGTCTTCCTGGGCGCCAACGTGCTGGCCGGGCTGTCGGCGCTGTCGGCCGCCTGGCTGGCCCGCCGCTTCGGGCTCCTGAACACCATGGTGTTCACCCACCTGCCCTCCAACCTCCTCCTCCTGCTGGTGCCCTTCGCGCCCAGCCTGCCCTGGGCGGTGGCCATCCTCTTCGCCCGCTTCTCCATCTCCCAGATGGACGTGCCGACGCGGCAGTCCTACACGATGGCGGTGGTGGACCCCACCGAGCGGGCGGCCGCCGCCGGCGTGACCGGCATCGCGCGCACCGTGGGCGCCGCGCTCTCGCCGCTGCTGGCCGGGCCGCTCTACGCCGTGCCGGCGCTGGCCGGGCTGCCCTTCCTGATCTGCGGGGGGCTCAAGATCGCCTACGACCTGGCGCTGTGGCGGGCCTTCTCGAAGGTCAGGCCCCCAGAGGAGCGAGCGTGAGGAGGGCGCGCCCGGTGGCCTGGTTGGGCGCCTGGCCGAGCGCGGCCGCCACCGCGGCGAGCAGCGGGCCCTCGGCGAAGGGCTTGTCGAGGACGCAGCGGGCGCCGGCGTCGAGCAGCGCCTGCCGCGCCTCCGGGTAGCCGGTCAGGCCGATGGCCGGGATGGCGCGCAGCCACTCCTCGGGCGCCCGGCGCAGCCGGCGGACCAGCTCGTCGCCGTTCATGCCCGGCATGTGGTGATCCACCACCAGCAGGTCGGGCGGGTCGAAGCGGATCACCTCGAGCGCCGCCTCGCCCGACTCGGCGGAGAGGGCCAGGTAGCCGGCCTCCTCCAGGGCATGGCCCAGCAGGACACGGAGCGTCAGGTTGTCGTCGACGACGAGGATTCTCTTGAGTCCGGGCATCGGTGACCTCGAGCCAGCTTAACCCTCGGGGTCGGCCCCCTCGTAGTCCCGTGGGCGCGCGACGACGATGGACCCGTTCCAGCGCAACCGCCCGCCAGGACGAGGGCTTCCTGGGATCGGCGGGCCGTGGCCGTCTGGCCCGCCGACCGCCCAGATAGGTCATCCGACGGACGGCCCACCCTCACCTGGACCTCACCCGGCCGCCGTCCACCACCTTGTCCGTGGGGTGGAGGACGAGCTGCTCCCCCTCGGCGAGCCCCTCGAGCACCGCCACCTCGGACGGGCCTCGCTCGGCCACCGCCAGGCGCCGCAGCCTGGCGCGCCCGCCCTCCACCACGAAGGCCGCCCACCGGTCCCCCGACCTGAAGAGCGCGCCCGCCGGGGCCTTGAGGGCGCTGGCCCGCTCCGCCACCACCACCTCGGCCTCCACCGCGTACCCGTCACCGAGCGCCGCCCAGGCCTCCGGGCCCGGCACCGGATCCACCACCACGTGGACCCGCTGCTCCTCCACGCCGAGCGCCGAGACCTTGGTGAAGGCCGACGGATCGACCGAGCGCACCCGCCCCGGCAGCGCCCCCTGGCCACCCCAGCCGACCAGCGCCACCGCCGCGCCGGGCCGGATCCGCACCGCCTGGGTGGTGAGGAGGTCGAGCTCCACCTCGAGGGCCGCCGGGTCGCCCACCTCCACGAGCGGCGCCCCCGCCCCCACCGGCCCCTCGCTCTCTCGGAGCAGCCGGAGCACCAGCCCGCCCGCCGGCGCCCGCAGGACCACCCGCTCGCCGCGCCCGCCCGCCTCCGCCCCGGCCAGCATGGCGCGGGCCGCCGCCACCTCGCCGGCGGCGCGCCGCCGCGCGTGGCCGGCCATGCGCAGCTCCTCCGCCCGCTGGCGCCGCACGTACCCGGCCAGCTCCAGCTCCCGCCCGGCCACCGACCCGCCCGCCGCCAGCGCCTCGGCGCGCCTGAGCTCGGCGGCGCCCTCCTGGTCCGCCAGCCCGGCCCGCGCCAGCCCGGCCCCGGCCTCGGCCTCGGCCGCACGGGCGGCCTCCAGCCGGGCCTGCAGCTCGGCGCGGCTGCGCGCGTCGAGCGGCCCCGGGGTGGCCGGCGCGATGGACGCCAGCGGCTGGCCGGGCGCCACCCGCTGGCCCTCCACCACCGGGACCCGCAGCAGGTGGCCGCTCACCGGCGCGGCCACCAGGTAGCGGTCCCGCACCCGGGCCCGCCCGGTCCCCGCCACCACCTCGCGGATGGGGCCGCGCACCACCGGCGCGGTCACCACCGGCGCCGGGTCGGGGCGGAGCCAGACCACCAGCCCCGCCAGGGCGGCGGCGGCCAGGGCGGCGACGACGACGGTGCGGACGCGCATGGCTCACTCCCTTCGATCGAGCGATCCCGCCAGGTCCAGCCGGGCCACCCACCGGTAGGCCAGCGCGGTCACGGCCAGCGTCACCGCGGTGGTGACGCCCACCGCCCAGGCCACCTCGCCGCGATTCACGACGGCGGGGATCCGGAAGAGGTCGTTGGACATGGCGGCGGCCACGGAGCGCACGGCCAGCGCGCCCAGCGCCGTCCCCAGTGGCAGCGCCGCCACCAGGAGCGCCAGCAGCTCGCCGGCCAGGATCCGCCAGGTCTCGCCGCGGGTGAAACCGATGACCCGCAGCGTGGACAGCTCCGGCTCCCGCTCGGCCCAGGTGATGCGGGCGGTGTTGTAGACCACGCCGGCGGCGATGCCCGCGGCCAGCAGGCTGATGACGGCCATGTAGGTGACCACCAGCTCGTCGAGGATGACCCGCACCGCCGCCACCGTGGCGGCGCGCGAGGTGGCCCCCATGACGCCGGGACGGGCCGCCAGGCGGGCCCGCACCTCGCCGGCCAGGGCCGGATCGGTGGCCAGGCGGGCCCCGGTGACGAGCGGCCCCTCGCCCAGGCTCGCCGAGAGCGCCTGCCGCGCCATGGTGGCGCCGGCGCCGAGGAAGTCGTCCACCGTGGCCACCACCGGGAGCGTCAGCACCGGGCGCCGCCCCTCGGTGATCTCGGCCGTCACCAGGCCGCCGGGCTCGACCGCCAGGATGGCCGCCAGCTGCCGCGACAGGACCAGCCCGGAGGGCGGCACGGGCACCACCTGCCCGTCGGCCGACACCAGCCGGCCCAGCCGCGCGTCCGGCTCCACGCCGCGCAGCCCGGTGCGGTAGCTCAGGTGGCCGTGGCGCAGCACCGCCGGCACGTCGCGGGTCCCCTCCACCGCCAGCACGCCCGGCAGGGCGCGCAGCTCGGCCAGGGCCTCCGGGCCCCTGGCGTTGGCGAAGGTGACCGAGAGGTCCTGCCGCTGCGCCTCCTCCAGCTCGCGCCGCAGGATCAGCGACGTCGCCCCCTCGGAGAAGTTCGAGAGCAGCAGCACCGCCACCGCGGTGGACAGCCCCAGCGCCGCCAGCGCCGCGCGCAGCGGGCGCCGCGAGAGGCCGCGCACCACCATGCGCCCCGGCTGAGAGAGCCAGCGGGTCAGCCCGAGCCGCTCCACCAGCCCCGGCCGGTAGGTGGGCGGCGCGGCCGGCCGCATGGCCTCGGCCGGCGGGAGCCGGAGGGCGCGCCACACCGCGCCGGCGGCCCCCAGCAGGGCGGCGGCCACCGCCAGCGCCACCGCCAGCGCCAGCACCGGGAGGTCGCCCTCGAAGCGCAGCTCCGGCAGCCGGTAGTAGGCGGCGTAGACGCCGGCCATCCACCGCCCCATGGCCACCCCGCCGCCGAGGCCCGCCAGCCCGCCCGCCAGGGCCATGCCGGTCACCATCCAGGCGTAGTGGCCCGCCACCTGCGCCCCCGACCAGCCGATGGCCTTGAGCATGCCGATCTGGGCCCGCTGCGTGGCCACCAGCCGGGACAGCACCAGCGAGATGATGTAGGCGGCCACGCCCATGAAGATCGACGGGACCGCCGCCGCCATGGCCTTGAGCTGGCGGATCTCGTCGGTGAGGAAGCGGTGCGAGACGTGCTGGTCCCGGCCGTAGGCGCCGGTGCCGCCGGCCGCCGCCAGCAGCCGGTCCACCTGCGCCACCACCTCGGGCCGGGAGGCGCCGGGCGCCAGCACCAGCCCGACCTCGTTCCAGGCGCCGGTCAGGTCGAGGGCCGCGGCCAGGGTGGCCTGGTCCACCCAGAGCACCGCGAAGTGCCGGTCGTCGGGGAAGACGTCGCCCGGCCGGATGGCGTAGACGGTGGAGGGCGAGACCGCCACGCCCACCACCGTGAGCCGCTCCCGCCGGCCGTTCACCACCGCGGCCAGGGCGTCGCCCGGGCCGAGGCCCCAGGCCTGGGCGAACCCCTCCCCCACCGCCACCTCGCCGGGCCCGGCCGGCCCACGCCCGGTGCGCAGGTGGAGCCGGTCCAGGCGCGAGCCACCCGGCGGCTGCGAGACCAGGCGCGCCGTGATGGGCGCCCCGGCGGCCCGCTCGAGCGCCAGCGTGCCGTAGGCGCCCACCCGCGGCTCCACCTCGGCCACCCCGGGCAGATCGGCCAGCCGGGCCGCCAGGCCGCCGGGGGCGCGGCGCACCTCGGCGAACAGGTCGGGGAAGCGGTGGTCCGCGTAGTAGCCGGCCTGGGTCCGCTCCAGGGCGCGCCAGGTGGTCACCGAGCCCACCAGGGTGGCCACGCCGCACGCCGTGAGCAGTGCCACCGCGGCCGCCTGCACCCGCAGGTGCCACAGGTCGCGCAGCAGCTTGCGGTCGAGGGCGCGCAGCCTCACCAGGCGATCTCCTGCGGCGTCTTCCGCGCGGCGTGGACCGTCTCCTGCACCACCAGGCCGTCGCGCAGGCTCAGGACCCGGTCGGCCAGGTCGGCGATGGAGGCGTTGTGGGTGATGACCACGGTGGTGGTGCCGAGCTCCCGGTTGACCCTGGCCAGCACCTCCAGCACCAGCCGGCCGGTGGCCGCGTCGAGCGCGCCGGTGGGCTCGTCGCACAGCAGGACGTCGGGCCGCTTCACCACGGCGCGGGCGATGGCCACCCGCTGCTGCTCGCCGCCGGAGAGCTGGGCCGGGAAGTGGTCGAGCCGGGCCGAGAGGCCGACCAGCCCGAGCGCCTCCTCCGGGCTCATGGGCCGGCGGGCGATCTCGGCGGCCAGCGCCACGTTCTCGCGCGCCGTCAGGCTCGGCACCAGGTTGTAGAACTGGAAGACGAAGCCGACGTGGTCGCGCCGGTAGCGCGTCAGCAGCCCCTCGTCCGGATCGGCCAGGTCGTGGTCGCGCCAGCGCACCGCGCCGGTGGAGGGCACGTCGAGGCCGCCCAGCACGTTGAGGAGGGTGGACTTGCCCGAGCCGGAGGGGCCGAGCAGCACCACGAACTCGCCCTCGTGGAAGGTGACGTCCACGCCGCGGAGCGCGTGCACCTCCACGTCGCCCATCCGGTAGACCTTGGTGATGCCGCTGGCCTGGAAGACCGGCGTGCCAGGTGCGCCGCCCATGCGCCGCCCCCCTCCCCTCGGCCCGGCCGGGCGGCCGGACCCGCTCGATCGTCCCGCCGCGCGGACGGGGGGTCAAGGCGGGGCGCCACCGGGGCGCGGCGCCCTGCCGCGGGCGGGCCAGGTGTAGGATCGGCCCATGGTCAGCCCGTCCCGTGCCCCGCTGCCGCCGCGCCTGCTCGCCCTCGCCCTCCTCGCCGCCGGCTGCGCCGCGCCCGGCCCGGTGCGCGAGGCCGAGCCGCGCCGCTACCAGTCCCCCACCGCCGACGCCTTCCCGGAGGCCGACCCGACCTCGCGCGGCATGGTCCAGGGGCCGCGGTTCCTCACCGAGGTGGAGCAGGTGGTGGTGCGCATGGGGCGCGCCCCCGACGGCCGGGTGGTGGTCCTCTCGGTGGTCTCGCCGCAGCTCACCGCCGAGCAGCAGCAGGAGGTGGCGCGCGCCTTCGAGCTGGGCGCCTGGCGGCGCGAGGTGCCCTTGCCGGCGGCGGGCGAGAGCTGGATCGAGACCATCGTGCGGGTGAAGTGAGAGGCGGCGGCGAGCCGCCGCCGCTCAGGACTTCCCGATGTACTCGTGCAGCTGCTCGATGACGTAGGACTTCTCGTCCAGCATCACCTGGATGATGTCGCGCATCGAGACCACGCCGATCACCTCGCCCAGTTCGGCCACCAGCAGGTGGCGGGTGAAGTGCTCCTTCATCAGCTCGGCGCACTCGGTCTCGGAGGCGCTCGGCTCCACCCGCGGCAGCTTGCGCACCGCCTCGCGCACCGCCAGGCTGCCGTCGCCGCCGCGGGCCAGCACCGTCACCACCAGGTCGCGCTCGGTGGCCAGGCCGATGATCCGGCCGTCCACCGCCACCCCCACCGAGCCGATGCGCCGGTCGGCCATGAGCTTGGCCGCCTCCCGGCACGGCGCGCTGGCGTCGATGGTGGCGATGTCTCGGGTGATGTGCTTCCGGATGGTGGCCATGGCGTCCTCGGGCTCGGGTGGGCGACCGTAAACCCCTAGCAGGTCGCGCGGTTGGCGGCAGCGCGAACCTGCGACCTGCTCGGGGGTCCCCTACTGCGGCAACCCACCACAGGCCCATTTTGACACCGAAGTCCCACAGCCCAAGCCCCCCGGAAAGGGGCTATGCGTGTGGACCTGTGCGGTCCACTTCGGACCGGCGAGGTGGGGATGCGGATCGCGGTGCTGAGGGAGCGGGCCCCGGGGGAGCGCCGGGTGGCGCTGGTTCCGGACAACGTGGCGAAGCTCAAGAAGGCCGGGCACGAGGTGCGGATCGAGCGGGAGGCGGGCGCGGCGGCCGGCTTCCCCGACTCGGCCTACGCCGCCGCGGGGGCCGTGCTGCTCACGGCCGCCGAGGCCCTGGCGGGCGCCGAGGTGGTGGCGGCGGTCCAGCGCCCCTCGCCCAAGCTGGCCGACCAGCTCCCCGCCGGCGCCCTGCTGGTGGCCCTGCTGCAGCCGGCCGGCTCGCGCCCCCTCTTCGACCAGCTGGCGGCGCGCGGCGTGGACGCCATGGCCATGGAGAAGGTGCCGCGCACCACGCGCGCCCAGGCCATGGACGTGCTTTCCTCGCAGGCGTCCCTGGCCGGCTACAAGGCCGTGCTGCTGGGGGCCGCCACCCTGCCCCGCATCCTGCCGATGATGACCACCGCGGCCGGCACCCTGGCGCCCGCCAAGGCCTTCGTGATCGGGGCCGGCGTGGCCGGGCTGCAGGCGCTGGCCACGGCGCGCCGGCTCGGCGCCATCACCTCGGCCTTCGACGTGCGGCCGGTGGTCAAGGAGCAGGTCCAGTCGCTGGGCGCCACCTTCGTGGAGGTGCCGGCGGTGGCCGCCGAGGGGCAGGGCGGCTACGCCAAGGAGCTGGGCCAGGACGAGCAGGCCCGGGTGCTGGCCGCCATCGCGGCCCACCTGAAGGACATGGACCTGGTCGTCACCACCGCGGCCATCCCCGGCCGGGCGGCGCCCCGGCTGATCACCGCCGAGATGGTGGCCAGCATGCGCCCGGGCTCGGTCATCGTGGACCTGGCCGCCGAGACCGGCGGCAACTGCGAGCTGACCAGGGTCGACGAGACGGTGCTGGCCCACGGGGTGACCATCCTGGGGCCGGCCAACCTGGCCGCCACCATCCCCTTCCACGCCAGCCAGATGTACGGCCGCAACGTCCTCACCCTGCTGACGCACCTCTCCACCAAGGAGGCGGCGCTGCGGGTCGACCCGGCCGACGAGATCGCCGGGGCCATGCTGGTGGTCCACCACGGGAAGGTGAGCGGGACATGAACGCCGACCTGATCCAGATCTACGTCTTCGTGCTGGCCGGCTTCGTCGGCTTCTTCCTCATCACCAAGGTGCCGGCGCTGCTGCACACACCGCTCATGTCGGCCACCAACGCCATCAGCGCCATCTCGCTGGTGGGCTCGCTGGTGCTGGCGGGCGCCACCGACCGGGGCCACCTCTCCACCATCCTGGGCTTCATCGCCGTCACCAGCGCCACCATCAACGTGGTGGGCGGGTTCATCATCACCGACCGCATGCTCAAGATGTTCAAGCGCGGCGACAAGAAGGGGCCCACCACGTGACCGCCCGTCTGGTCTTCATGGAGGCGGCCTACCTCCTCTCCTCGGTCCTCTTCATCCTCGGCCTCAAGAGCCTCACCGTCCCGGACAAGGCCCGCCGCGGCATGCAGCTGGCGGCGCTGGGCATGCTGCTGGCCATCGTCGGCACGCTGGTCCACCGGGACATCGTCTCCTACGGCTGGATCCTGGCCGGGCTGGCCCTGGGCACCCTCATCGGCTACCCCATGGGCGTCTACGTGCCCATGACGGCCATGCCGCAGCGCATCGCCATCAGCCACATGTTCGGGGCCGTGGCCGCCACGCTGGTGGGGGTGGCCGAGTACTCCCACCTGAACGGGATCGGCCAGCTGGGCCGCTGGCAGATGGCGGCGCTGGGCTTCGAGGTGCTCTTCGGCGCCCTCACCATCACCGGCAGCCTGATGGCCTTCGGCAAGCTGCAGGAGCTCCTGCCGGGCCGCCCCATCACCTTCAAGGGCCAGAACGTCCTCTCGGTGGCGCTCATCGGCGCCGGGCTGGGGCTGATGATCTGGCTCGTCGTCGCCCCGTACAACCCGGTGGCCTTCTACGCCATGGTGGTCCTCGGCCTGGTCTTCGGCGTCTCGCTGGTGCTGCCCATCGGCGGCGCCGACATGCCGGTGGTCATCTCGCTGCTCAACAGCTACGCCGGCCTGGCCTCCTCGGCCACCGGCTTCGCCATCGGCAACAACGTGCTGATCATCGCCGGCGCGCTCGACGGGGCCTCCGGCTTCATCCTCTCCATCGTCATGTCGAAGGCCATGAACCGGTCCTTCGGCAACGTGCTGTTCGGCGCCTTCGGCGCGCCGCCGCCGCCCTCGGCCCAGGGGGCCTCCGACCAGACGGTCCGCTCCATCACCGCCGAGGACGCCGCCATGCAGCTGGCCTTCGCCCGGCTGGTCATCGTGGTGCCTGGCTACGGCATGGCGGTGGCCCAGGCGCAGCACCAGGTGCGCGAGATGGCGGCGCTCATCGAGAAGAACGGCGGCACGGTGCTCTACGCCATCCACCCGGTGGCCGGCCGCATGCCCGGCCACATGAACGTGCTGCTGGCCGAGGCCGACATCCCCTACGACCGCCTCAAGGAGATGGAGGAGATCAACGACGAGTTCAAGAACGCCGACGTGGCGCTGGTCATCGGCGCCAACGACGTGGTCAACCCGGCGGCGCGCAGCGACAAGTCCTCGCCCATCTACGGGATGCCCATCCTCGACGTGGACCAGGCCAAGCAGGTCATCGTGCTGAAGCGCTCCATGAGCCCGGGCTTCGCCGGCATCGAGAACCAGCTCTTCTACGCCGAGAACACCGCGCTGCTCTTCGGCGACGCCAAGGCCTCGCTGGCCAAGCTGGTGCACGAGATCAAGCAGGCTTGACCGGCGGGGGCTCCGCCCCCGCCCGGCCAGGAGCATGAGCAAGCGGGGCGACCGCCCGGCCCGGCGCGAGCACCGGGCCGTGTGCAGGCGGTCCAGCGACCTGGCCGCCCCCGCCCGGCCAGGACCAGGAGGCAGAGGGGCGCACGCCCGGCCCAGCGCGAGCACCGGGCGGCGCAGCCGCGGACTCCGGCCGGGACGACCGGCTCCGCCCCGGCCAGGCGGCTCCTGCCACGAGGCCCTTGCCGGGAAACCGCCGGCCGTGCGAGTGTCCGCCCCCTCGCGTCCCTGGCCAGCCACAGCACGGCCCCAGGGGTCGACAACCCGGCGCGCGCCGCCCACCGCGGGCGCCGCCCTTTGCCAAGGAGTGAAGACCATGTCCGACACCAAGGACCTGACCGGCGTCGTCGCGCAGGTGCAGGGGCTCATGAACGGCTATCTCAAGGTGCTCGACGAGAAGCTGGCCCTGGAGGCCGAGCTCACCACCCGCCGCGAGGACATCCGCCGGCTCGAGAAGCTGGTGGCCTCGCAGAACGCCGAGATCGACAAGCTCAAGACCAAGTAGCCGCCGGGCCAGCGGCCGCGCGCCGCCGGTCGGCACCGCGCCCCGCGCGCACCGCAGGCCGCCGTGGGCGGCCCACGGGGCGGCGGGGCGCTCCTCATGGGATCAGCAGCAGCGAGCCGGTGGTGCGCCGGGCCTCCAGCGCCCGGTGCGCCGCGGCCGCCTCGGCCAGCGGCCAGTGCCCGCCCACCGTCACCGCGACGCGCCCGTCGGCCAGGCGCGCGAAGAGCGCGGCCGAGGCCTGCTCCAGGTCGGCGCGCCGCGCCACGTGGTGGAAGACGCTGGGGCGCGCCAGGCAGAGCGAGCCCTTGCGGGCCAGCAGGGCCGTGTCGACCGGCGGCACCGGCCCGGAGGCGTTGCCGTAGCTGACCAGCAGGCCGAAGGGGGCCAGGCAGTCGAGCGAGGCCTCGAAGCTGGCCTGGCCCACCGAGTCGTAGACCACCGGCACGCCGCCGGTGAGGGCCCGCACCCGGGCCGGCACGTCGTCGCGCGGCGTCACCAGGGCGTGGGCCGCCCCCAGCGCCTTCACCACCTCGGCCTTCTCCTCCGAGCCGACCACGGCGATGACCTCGGCCCCGATGGCCCGCAGCCACTGCACCAGCACCTGGCCCACGCCCCCGGCGGCGGCGGTCACCACCACCGGCTCGGCGGCCCGGGCCGGCCGGTAGCGGGTCACCAGCATGTGGGCCGTCAGCCCCTTCACGAAGGCGGCCGCGGCCAGCGCGGCGTCCACCCCGTCGGGCAGCACCACCAGCCGCTCGGCCGGCAGGTTGCGGGCGCGGGCGTAGGCGCCCGGGGGGCTGGTGTAGGCCACCCGGTCGCCGCGCTCGAGCCCCTTCACGCCCGGCCCCACCGCCTCCACCAGGCCGGCCGCCTCCACGCCCAGGCCGCTCGGCAGCGGCAGCGGGTAGAGCCCCGACCGGTGGTAGGTGTCGACGAAGTTCACGCCGATGGCCTGGTGGACGACCTGGACCTCGCCAGGGCCCGGGGCCGGCAGGTCCACGGCCTCGAGGTGCAGCACCTCGGGGCCGCCGGTGGTGGCGAAGCGGATGGCGGTGGTGGTCATGGCCCTAGCCTATCGCAGTGCGGCGTTGATGGCGTCGAGGACCTGGCGCGGCGGGCGGACCAGCTCCGGCGGCAGGGTGGCCAGCGGCGCCGCGGGCAGGCCCAGCCGGTCCACCAGCGTGGGCGCGGCCGGGTCGACGAAGAGCAGGCCGGTCAGCACCTCGCCGGCCGCCTGGGCCCTCATCAGGCGGGCCACCGCGGCCACCTGGTCGCGCGGATCGTAGCCCGCCTCCAGCTTGCGCAGCCGCAGCCGCGAGCCGTCGTGCAGCGTCACCTCGGCGGTGGTGCCCGGGTCGTAGTCCACGGCGATCTCCTCGAAGGCCGCCACGAAGGAGAGCTCCTGCAGCGGCGCGTCGTGCTCCTTCACCCAGGCGAAGCTCTTGGTGGAGCCCTGGTGGTCGTTGAAGGTGACGCAGGGTGAGAGCACGTCGAGGAGCGCCGTGCCGCGGTGGGCCACCGCCCCGTGCAGCAGCGCCGCGAGCTGCTTCCTGTCGCCGGAGAAGCTGCGCCCCACGTAGCTGGCGCCCAGCTGGATGGCCAGGGCGCAGGTGTCGATGGCCGGCAGCTCGGCCGCGGCGCCGCCCTTCAGGATCGAGCCCGGGTCGGCGGTGGCGGAGAGCTGCCCCTTGGTGAGCCCGTACACCCCGTTGTTCTCGATCACGTAGACCATCGGCAGGTTGCGCCGCATCAGGTGGACGAACTGGCCGATGCCGATGGAGGCGGTGTCGCCGTCGCCCGAGACCCCCACCCCGTGCAGGGTGCGGTTGGCCAGCAGCGCCCCGGTGGCCACCGAGGGCATGCGGCCGTGCACGGCGTTGAAGGCGTGCGACCGGCCCATGAAGTAGGCCGGGGTCTTGGAGGAGCAGCCGATGCCGGAGAACTTGGCCACCTGCTCGGGCGGGATGCCCAGGTCGAAGTAGGCCTCCAGGATCCGCTCCGAGATGGCGTTGTGGCCGCAGCCGGCGCACAGGGTGGTCTTGCCGCCCTTGTACTCGGCCACCGGGAGGCCGAGGCGGTTCAGCCGGGGCGCGGCGGGGGACGGCGAGGCGGGGGCGTGATCGGCCATGTCAGGCCTCCTCGTGGGACAGGATGGCGTCGGTGACCGAGCGGGCGTCGAGCGGCAGGCCGTCGCTGCGCGGCAGCGGCCGCAGCCTCCCGGCCAGGTCGGCGTCGAGGTCCAGCCTGAGCAGGCTGGCCAGCTGGCCGTCGCGGTTCTGCTCCACCAGGTAGGTCCGCTGGTGGGCCGCCACGAAGTCGCGCACCGCCGCGGCGAAGGGCCAGGCCCTCACCCGCAGGTAGTCCACCGCCAGGCCGCGCTCGGCCGCCAGCTGGGCCCGGCTCTCCCGCACCGCCGGGTCGGAGGACCCGTAGGCGATGACCCCCACCGCCGCGCCCTGGCCGCTCTGGACCGGCGCGGGCAGCAGGGCGCGGGCCCCGTCCAGCTTGCGGGCCAGCCGCAGCAGGTTGCGCTCGTACACGTCCGCCTTCTCGCTGTAGGCGGCCGCCTCGTCGTGGCCGGTGCCGCGGGTGAAGTAGGCGGCCCGCGGGTGGTCGGTGCCCGGCAGGGTGCGCCAGCCGATGCCGTCGCCGTCCACGTCGCGGTAGCGGGCGAAGCCGCCCAGCCGCTGCAGGTCGGCCTGCGAGAGCACCTTGCCCCGGTCCATGGGCCGGTCCGGGTAGGTGAAGGGGTCGGCCATCCACTGGTTCATGCCCAGGTCGAGGTCGGAGAGCACGAAGACCGGCGTCTGCAGCCGCTCCGCCACGTCGAAGGCCTGGTGGCCGAAGGTGAAGCACTCCTCCACCGAGCCGGGCAGCAGCAGCGGGTGCTGCGTGTCACCGTGGGAGAGCAGCGCGGTGGAGAGCACGTCGCCCTGCTGGGTGCGGGTGGGCAGGCCGGTGGAGGGCCCGACCCGCTGCACGTCCCAGACCACCGCCGGGATCTCCGCGTAGTAGCCCAGGCCGGCGAACTCGCTCATCAGCGAGACGCCCGGGCCGCTGGTGGCGGTCATGGCGCGGGCCCCGGCCCAGCCGGCGCCCAGCACCATGCCCATGGCGGCCAGCTCGTCCTCGGCCTGCACCACCGCCCAGGTGGGCGAGCCGTCGGGGGCGCGCCGGTGGGCCTCCAGGCTCTCGATGAGCGTCTCCGCCAGCGAGGAGGAGGGGGTGATGGGGTACCAGGCCAGCACCGTCACGCCACCGAAGACCGCGCCGTGGGCCGCCGCGGCGTTGCCGTCGGTGATGATCTTGCCGCGGGTGGCGTCCAGCCGGCGCGCCCCGAAGCCCAGCGGCCGGGCCAGGCCGGCGGCGTGGTCGAAGCCGGCCCGCGCCGCCGCCAGGTTGAGCGCCACGGCCTTCTCCTTGCCCTGGAAGACCCGGCCGATGGCCGCCTCCACCTCGGCCGGCTCCAGCCCGAGGAGCCGGGCCAGGGTGCCCACGTAGACCATGTTGCGCAGCAGCTTGCGCAGCCGCGCCTCGCCGGTCACCGGCGCCACCAGCTCGTCGAAGGGCACCGGGTACCAGGCCAGGTCGGCCCGCCCGGCCTGCAGCCCCAGGGGCGCGTCGAAGACCACCGGCGTGCCGGGGCGCAGCGCGGCCACGTCCTCCTGGGCCGTCTCGGGGTTCATCGCCACCAGGAGGTCGAGCTCCTTCTTGCGCGCCACCCAGCCGTCCTTGGAGGCGCGGATGGTGTACCAGGTGGGCAGCCCGGCGATGTTGGAGGGGAACAGGTTCTTCCCGGACACCGGGATGCCCATCTGGAAGAGGGTGCGCAGGAGCACGGTGTTGGAGCTCTGCGAGCCCGAGCCGTTGGCGGTGGCCACCTGCAGCGAGAAGTCGTTCACGGCGGGTGCCGCTGTGGCCATCGGGGTCGGTCTCCTGGGCGCGAGGGGCCATCCCCCGGGCCGCGGGGAGATAACGCTTCCGCCCCTGGACGGCCTCCCCCTGGTGGCGCCCGGAGGGGGCCCGGGTGGGGCGGTCGGGGGCAGGGGCGCGACCGCCCCTCCCGGAGACACGCCGGCCGGCCGCCCGCGGCACGCGGGTCCGGCCGGCCGGGAGCGGCCCGCGCGGGCGGGCGGCCGAGGTGGGGACCAGGCTCAGGCCAGGACGAAGATCAGGTCGTCCTTCTCGACCTTGTCGCCCTCCTTGAACTTCACCTCGGCGATGGTGCAGTCCGCCTTGGCCTTGATGTTGGTCTCCATCTTCATGGCCTCGGTCACCATCAGCACCGCCCCGGCCTTCACCACGTCGCCCGGCTTGGTGGTCACCTTGAGCACCTTGCCCGGCATGGGCGCGCCCAGGTGGGCGGCGTTGCCCCGGTCGGCCTTGATCCGCACCGCCCCGCCGGAGAGCGCCGACTGGTCGCGCACCGTCACGGCGCGACCCTCGCCGTTCAGCTCGAAGAAGAGCTCGCGGGTGCCGTCCGGCTGCAGCTTGCCCACCGTCACCAGCCGCACGATGAGGGTCTTGCCCGGCTCGATCTCGACGGTGGTCTCCTGGCCCGGCTCCAGGCCGTAGAAGAAGATGGGGGTGGGCACCATCGAGGTGTCGGAGTAGTCGTCGCGGTGGCGCACCAGGTCCGGGTAGACGTTGGGGTAGAGCAGCCAGGAGGCCAGCGCCTGGTCGTCCACCGGCTTGCCGGTCTTCTCGGAGGCCTTCCTCCGCTCCGCCTCCAGGTCGGCCGGCTCCAGCAGCTCGCCGGGCCGGTGGGTGATGGGCTCGGCGCCGCGCAGGATGATCTCCTGCAGCCGCTTGGGGAAGCCGCCGTAGGGCTGCCCCAGCATGCCCTTGGCCAGCCCCACCACCGACTCCGGGAAGGCCAGGTCGACGCCGCGCTCGGTGAACAGGTCCTCCGGCTCCAGGCCGCTCTTCACCAGGAAGATGGCCATGTCGCCCACCACCTTGGAGGAGGGCGTCACCTTGATGAGGTCGCCGAAGAGCAGGTTGACCTTGCGGTACATGTCCTTGCACTCCTCCCACTTGTCGAGGAGGCCCAGGCCGGCCACCTGCGGCTTGTAGTTGGAGTACTGCCCGCCCGGGATCTCGTGGCGATAGACCTCGGCGGTGCCGCTCTTCAGGCCCGACTCGAAGGGCGCGTAGTGCTCGCGCACCGTCTCCCAGTAGTTGGCCAGCTGCTGCAGCCCGGCCTGGTCGAGCTTGGGATCCCACCGGCTGCCGGCCAGGACCGCCGCCATCGAGTTCAGGTTGACCTGGGAGGTCAGGCCGGAGAGCGACGAGAGGGCCGCGTCCATCACGTCCACGCCGGCCTTGGCCGCCTCCAGCAGGGTGGCCGAGGCCACCCCGGAGGTGTCGTGGGTGTGCAGGTGGATGGGGATGCCCACCTCCTGCTTGAGCGCCTTGATGAGCTGCTCGGCCGCGAAGGGCTTGAGCAGGCCGGCCATGTCCTTGACGCCCAGGAAGTGGGCGCCCATGCGCTCCAGCTCCTTGGCCAGCTTGACGTAGTAGTCGAGCGGGTACTTGGTCCGGGTGGGGTCGGAGATGTCGCCGGTGTAGCAGATGGCGGCCTCCAGCACCTTGCCCTCCTTGCGCACCGCCTCGCAGGCCACCGTCATGCCCTTGGTCCAGTTGAGGGCGTCGAAGACCCGGAAGACGTCCACCCCGCCGCGGGCCGCCTCGTGCACGAACTTCTCCACCACGTTGTCCGGGTAGTTGGTGTACCCGACCGCGTTGGAGCCGCGCAGCAGCATCTGGAAGAGCACGTTGGGGATGGCCCGGCGCAGCGCGGCCAGGCGCGCCCAGGGGTCCTCCTTGAGGAAGCGCATGGCCACGTCGAAGGTGGCCCCGCCCCAGCACTCCAGGCTGAAGAGCCCGGCGCCCAGGCGGGCGGTGGCGGGGGCGATGCGGACCAGGTCGTGGGTGCGCACCCGGGTGGCCAGCAGCGACTGGTGG
Organism: Anaeromyxobacter sp.; assembly: GCA_016718565.1. Classification (NCBI taxonomy): domain Bacteria; kingdom Pseudomonadati; phylum Myxococcota; class Myxococcia; order Myxococcales; family Anaeromyxobacteraceae; genus Anaeromyxobacter; species Anaeromyxobacter sp. The sequence continues at coordinate 608,082 of JADKCZ010000018.1, forward strand.
GCGTCGCGCATGGTGGTGTCGGTGAAGAGCACCCCCTGGTGGGCCAGCGCCCACTTGGCCAGCCCCTCCGGGCCCCGCTCGTCGAGCAGCTGCTTGGTGCCGGGCGGCGGCGGCCGGGTCAGGTCCACCACCGGGATGCGCGGCTCGTGGAACTCGGCGGGCTTCTGCGCCTTGATCACGCCGGGCGAGCCGTTGACCGTCACCTCGGCCAGGTAGGCCAGCAGCTTGGTGCCGCGGTCCTTCTTCTGCGGGGCCCGCAGCAGGTCGGGGTGGGCCTCGATGAAGGAGGTGTCGCACTGCCCGCCCAGGAAGATCGAGTGGCGCATCACGTTCTCGAGGAACGGGATGTTGGTCTTGACCCCGCGGATGCGGAACTCGGCCAGGCAGCGGTCCATCACCTTGGCGGCCTGGTCGAAGCGCAGGCCCCAGCACGAGACCTTCACCAGCAGCGAGTCGTAGTGCGGCGTGATCACCGCGCCGCCGAAGGCCGAGCCGGCGTCCAGCCGCACCCCGGCGCCGCCCGGCGAGCGGTAGACCTTGAGCGTCCCGTAGTCGGGGGCGAAGCCGTTCTGCGGGTCCTCGGTGGTGATGCGGCACTGGATGGCGTAGCCGCGCATCTGCACGTCGGCCTGGCTGGCGATGGCGATCTCCGGGTCGGAGAGCTTCTTGCCCTGGGCCACCAGGATCTGCGCCTGCACCAGGTTCCGCCCGGTGATCATCTCGGTGACGGTGTGCTCCACCTGGATGCGCGGGTTGACCTCGATGAAGTAGTGCTTCCCCTCCTGGTCGAGGAGGAACTCCCAGGTGCCGGCGTTGCGGTAGCCGACGCTGCGGGCGATCTTGAGGGCGTCGCCGCAGATGGCCTCGCGCTGGGCCGCGCTGATGGCCAGCGAGGGGGCGAACTCCACCACCTTCTGGTGGCGCCGCTGGATCGAGCAGTCGCGCTCGAAGAGGTGCACCAGGTTGCCGTGCTGGTCCCCCAGCACCTGCACCTCGATGTGCTTGGGCCGCTCGATGTAGCGCTCCAGGAAGACGGCCGGGTTGCCGAAGGAGGCCTTGGCCTCGCTGCGGGCGCTGGTGAGCCCCTCCAGCAGCTCCTTCTGGTTGCGCGCCACCCGCATGCCGCGGCCGCCGCCGCCGCCGGCCGCCTTGACGATGATGGGGTAGCCGGCCTGGCGGGCGAAGAGCAGCGCCTCCTCGTCGTGCAGCACCGGCTCGGCGGTGCCCGGCACCACCTGGACCCCGGCGGCCGTGGCCGCCTTGCGGCCGGCCACCTTGTCGCCCAGCTGGCGCTGCATCTCGGCGGTGGGGCCGATGAAGACGATGCCGTTGCGCTCGCAGGCGTCGGCGAAGTCGGCGTTCTCGGAGAGGAAGCCGTAGCCGGGGTGGATGGCGTCCACCTCCAGCCGCCTGGCCAGGGCCACGATCTCGTCGATGCCCAGGTAGGCGTCGATGGGCGCCTTGCCCTTTCCCACCTGGTAGGCCTCGTCCGCCTTGTAGCGGTGCAGCGAGAGGCGGTCCTCGGCCGAGTAGATGGCCACCGTCTGGATGCCGAGCTCGTTGCAGGCGCGGAAGATCCGGATGGCGATCTCGCCGCGGTTGGCGGCCATGACCCTGCGGAAGGGGATCGACATGACGACTCCTGGTGAAGACCCGGGGGCGGGGCGGGGGGTGGGGAGAGCACCCACAGGAGAGCACGACGGAACGCGTCAAGTCGACCCCCTGGGGCGCCCCGCCGCGGCGGCCGGCGCCGATCCGGGAGCGGGCCACCTCCCCCCGGCCGCGCTCAGCGCGACAGGTCGACGCCCCGCTCGGTGAGCCAGCGCCCCAGCGCCACGTCGGCCCCGCCGATGTGGCGCTCCAGCCAGTCGGCCAGCCAGTTGTGGACCGTCAGGGCCATCAGCGGCGTGGGCCCCTGGCGCTGGTACTCCCGGACCAGCTCCCGGAAGTCGTCGCGGAAGCGCCGGTGGGCGTCGCGGTGGGTCTCCAGCCCGGGGTACTCGGCCGTGACCATCCAGCGCTCCTCGCACTCGAAGTGCGAGACGACGTAGTCCGCCAGGTAGCGCAGCATCGGCTCCACCTCGCCGCGGTCGCCGCCGCGCAGCGCCAGGATGAGCCGCTGGGAGCGCCGGAACAGCTCCTGGTGCTGGTCGTCGATGGCCTCGACGCCGACCCGCAGCGCGGTGGTCCACTCGAGCGTCACGCCCGTCCCCGTCCCTGGGTCTGGCCGGCCCCCACCGTCGGGGTCGGCGCGCACGTGCTCGGCATCGGCCCTCCCGGCGCGCCCCGCGCCCCTCTCGTCGATGAGACCACCGCTCCGCCCCGCCGGGCAAGCCCCCGGCGGTCCCGGTCAGGCCTTCCGCTGGCCCAGGAAGGCCGCCAGCTTCTGGTCGGTGCCGGCGATGTGCGCCTTGAGCCAGTCGCCGCACCAGTTCTGCACCTTGATGGTGACCGCCGCGCTGCCGCCGCCGGCCGCGCCCAGGGCGGCCTTGAGCGCGGTGTAGTCCGCCACGAACCGCTCGTGGGCCGCCTTGTGGGCGGCGTACTCCGGGTAGGCGTGCTCCACCATGAGCCGCTCCTCCGCGCCGAAGTGCTCCACCACGTAGGCGCCGAGGAACTCGAAGAGCCGGCCGATCTCGGCCTTGTCCCCCTTCATCATGGCGGTGAGCAGCTGCTCCAGCCGGCGGAAGAGCTCCTGGTGCTGGGTGTCGATGGTGGCGTGGCCGACGGCCAGCGCGGGAGTCCACTTGATCATGGGCCGGCGTCTCCGGTGCCCGGGGGGCTGCAGGCACGATCTCCCGGAACCTCGACGCCGGTAAAGCCCCATTTGCGCGGCGTCGTGCCGCGCCGCGGCGCCCCGCGGGAAAGCTGGTATCCTGCTGGCCCCGGCGCACCACCGGCCACACCACCGGCCCCCGGCGAGAGACGATGACCGCCCGAACCACCCCGCTGCGCGAGATCCCCTTCAACTACACCTCGGCCGACGACCGCCAGGCCGTCACCTTCCTGCTGGGCCCGGAGGTCTGGGCCAAGCTGGAGGAGCTGCGCAGCCGGCGCGTCACCGGCCGCTCCGCCCGCCTGCTCTCGCGCTTCTTCGGCGAGCTGCTGGTGCACCGGCGCAACCCGTTCCTGCTGCAGGAGCTGGTGGACTCGCCGCAGCGGCGGCGCCGCCTGCTGGAGAACACCGGCAAGGACCTGGCGGTGGTGGAGCGCAACGCCGGCGGCGAGCCGCGGGTGCTGGAGATCCTGGAGGCCTGCCGCGGGCTGCTGCAGCGGTTCACCGCCGAGGTGGAGGGCCTGGGCGAGCTGCGCCGGCGGCTGGGGCGCGAGCTGGGCGCGGTGGTGGGCCCGGAGAACGTCCTCTTCGACCCCTTCAGCCTGGTGTCGCACGCCACCGACGCCACCGACTGGCGCCTCCACCTGCCGGTGGCGGTGGTCATGCCGGGCGAGGAGCGCCAGGTGGCTCCGCTGCTGGCGGCCATCGCCAGGCTGGGGCTCAAGGCGGTGCCCCGCGGCGCCGGCACCGGCCTCACCGGCGGCGCCGTGCCGCTCCGGCCCGACTGCGTGGTGGTCAACACCGAGAAGCTCAACCGGGTCCGCGGGCTCACCAGCCGCGAGGTGACGCTGTGGGACGGGCGCCGCGGCACCGCCCAGGTGGTGGAGCTGGAGGCCGGCGTCATCACCGAGCGCGCCATGGAGTTCGCCGCCGAGCGCAAGCTGGTCTTCGCCACCGACCCCACCAGCGCCTGGGCCTGCACCATCGGCGGCAACATCGCCGAGAACGCCGGCGGCAAGGACTGCGTGCTGTGGGGCACCTGCATCGACAACCTGCTCTCCTGGCGCATGGCCATGCCCTCGGGCCGGCGCTGGACGGTGCGCCGGGTCGACCACCAGCTCCGCAAGATCCTGCCCGAGGACACGGTCACCTTCGAGGTGGTGGACGAGGACGGCGCGCCGCGCCAGCGCATCGCCCTCTCCGGCGGCGAGATCCGCAAGAAGGGGCTGTGGAAGGACATCACCAACAAGGCCCTGGGCGGCGTGCCGGGCCTGCAGAAGGAGGGCACCGACGGGGTCATCACCTCGGCCGAGTTCATCCTCTACCCGGAGTACGAGGCGCAGCGCACCCTGTGCCTGGAGTTCTTCGGCCCCGACATGGAGGAGGCCTCCCAGGTCATCGTCCAGCTCTCGCGCGCCTTCCCCTTCCCCAACGCCGGGGAGGAGGCGCTCATGGCGCTGGAGCACTTCGACGACGAGTACGTCCGCGCCATCGGGTACAAGGTCAAGGCGCCGCGCGCCGAGACGCCCAAGGCGGTGCTGCTCATCGACGTGGTGGGCCACGCGCCCGCGCAGGTGGCCCGCGGCGTGGCCACCATCCGCCGCATCCTGGAGCCGCACCCCAACACCCTGCTCTTCGAGGCCCGCGACGCCGCCGAGGGGAAGCGGTTCTGGACCGACCGCAAGAAGCTGGGCGCCATCGCCCGGCGCACCAACGCCTTCAAGATGAACGAGGACGTGGTGCTGCCGCTGACCGCCCTGGCCGAGTTCGCCGCCTTCCTGGACGGGCTCAACGTGGAGGAGGAGCGCTACGCCCAGGGGCGCTTCGTCACCCGGGCCGGCGAGCTGCTGCGGGCCGTGACCGGCCAGCGCGACGACCCGGAGTGGCTGCTGGCCAAGATCCCGGCCGCGCTGGCGCGGCTGGAGCAGGCCGCCCAGGCCCTGCGGGGCGCCGACGCCAGGGCCCTGCGCGGCCAGGTGGTCCTCTCCGAGCTGCGCCACGACCTGGCCGAGCTGGTGCGCGGCTACGCCAAGCTGGGGGCCGAGCTGGACCGGGCCCACAAGGAGGTGCGCGACCGGCTGGTGGTGCTGGCCACCCACATGCACGCCGGCGACGGCAACGTGCACGTCAACGTGCCGGTGCTCTCCAACGACCGGCCCATGCTGGACCGCACCGAGCACGTCATCGACGTGGTGATGGCCAAGGTGATGGCGCTGGGCGGCGTGGTCTCGGGCGAGCACGGCATCGGCGTCACCAAGCTCAAGTACCTCTCGGCCGACCGCGTCGAGGCGCTGCGGGCCCACCGCCGCGAGGTGGACCCGCGCGGCCTGATGAACCCGGGCAAGCTGGACGACCTGGACGTGCTGGATCGCGTCTACACCCCGTCCTTCAACCTGCTGGAGCTGGAGGCGCGCATCCTGCAGCACGGCCAGCTCGAGGAGCTGGCCAGGGCCATCGCCCACTGCGTCCGCTGCGGCAAGTGCAAGCCGGACTGCTGCGTCTTCCACCCGGCGCGCGGCCTCTTCATGCACCCGCGCAACAAGAACCTGGCCATCGGCTCGCTCATCGAGGCGCTGCTCTACGACGCGCAGCGGGCCCGCTCCACCCGCTTCGAGCTGCTGCGCTGGCTGGAGGAGGTGGCCGACCACTGCACCATCTGCCACAAGTGCCTCAAGCCCTGCCCGGTGGACATCGACACCGGCGAGGTCTCCATCCTGGAGCGGCAGATCCTCTCGAGCTGGGGCTACAAGCGGACCCGCGGGGCCACCGAGGCCACCCTGGGCTACCTGGACAGCCGCTCGCCCGCCTACAACAAGCTCTTCCGCGCCACCGTGGTGCAGCTGGGCGGCGCGGTGCAGCGGGCCGGCTGCGCCCTGCTCAAGCCCTTCCAGCCGGCCGACCGCCCCTCCGACTTCTACCCGCTGCAGCTGCTGCGGGCGCCGGTGCCGCCGGTGCCCTCCGAGACCCTGCGCGACGTGCTGCCGGCCTGCGAGGCCGACCAGGTGCTGGTGCTGGAGCCGGAGGGCGAGCCCCGCTCCACCGTCTTCTACTTCCCCGGCTGCGGCTCGGAGCGGCTCCACTCCACCGTCTCGATGGCGGCGCTGCACGTCCTGCTGGCCACCGGCGCCCGGGTGGTGCTGCCGCCGCCCTACCTGTGCTGCGGCTTCCCGGCCCGCGTCAACGCCAAGGAGGAGCTGCACTCGCGGCAGGTGCTGCGCGACACCATCCTCTTCAGCCAGATCCGCGAGATGTTCTCCTACCTGGAGTTCGACGCCTGCGTGGTCACCTGCGGCACCTGCCGCGAGGGGCTGGAGACCATGGGGGCGGAGCGGCTCTTCGGCGACCGGGTGGTGGACGTGGCCGGCTACGCCGCCGAGCAGGGCCTGACCGTCCCGGGCGGCGGCGACTACCTGTACCACGCGCCCTGCCACGACTCGCTGGACGGCAAGGCGGGCGCGGTGCTGGGCCGGCTGGGCGGGTTCGGCAGCGTGGTGGCGGTGCCGCACTGCTGCTCCGAGGCCGGCACGCTGTCGCTGTCGCGGCCGGACATCACCGAGAAGATGCTGCACCGCAAGCAGGACGCCTTCGGCGAGGCGTTGCACGAGCACCCCGGCCGGTCGGTGGTGCTGACCAACTGCCCCTCCTGCGTGCAGGGCCTGGGGCGCAGCCGCGGCCTGGGGGTGGAGGCCCGCCACATCGCGGTGGCGCTGGCCGAGAAGCTCTCCGGCGCGGGCTGGCTGGACCGCTTCCGCGCCGAGGCGGCGCGGGCGCACGCCGTCCACTTCTAGGAGAGGCCCCGGCCTCGGCGCGCCGGCCGGGGCGACGGAACCCACACCGACGGCGCGACCTCGCCTATGCTCCCCGCCTGGCCGGCCGCTCCGGGCGGCGGTGGGGGTGTGGGATGGACGAGGGGTTCCTCATGGCGCTGGCCGGGGCCTACCTGGTGGCGCCCGTGGCGCTGACGGTGGCGCTGGCGCTGCAGGCCCGCAAGCGGCGCGCGCTGGAGGAGCAGGTCAGGGGCCTGGCCTGGAAGGTGGAAGGGCTGGAGCGGAGGGCGTCCGCGACTGCGACCTCGACCCCGACCTCGACCTCGACCTCGACCCCGACCTCGACCTCGACCCCGACCTCGACCTCGACCCCGACCTCGACCCCGACCCCGGCCTTGGCGCCCCCTCTCCCCTCCGGGGAGAGGGCCGGGGTGAGGGGTCCTCCCGCCGAAGGGGAGGTCGTCCTCCCCACCACCCTCCCCCCCGAGCTCCCGCCACCGCTTCCCCCGCTCCCGCCCCCTGCGGCCCCGACCAGGCCCTTCGACTGGGAGGCCCTGGTCGGCGTGCGGCTCTTCTCCTGGGTGGCCGGCGTGGCGCTGCTGGTGGCGGCCGTCTCCTTCCTGCGCTGGTCCATCGAGAACGGCTGGCTCGGCCCGGCGGTGCGCGCCGCCATCGGGGCGATGGTCGGCACCGGGCTCGTCGCCGGGGCCGAGACCAGGCGGGCCCGACGCTACCTGCCCACGGCGCAGGCGCTGGCCGGGGCCGGGGTGGCCATCCTCTTCGCCACCGTCTTCGCCGCCCACGCGCTGTGGGACCTCCTCCCCGCCGCCGCGGCCTTCGCGCTGCTCACGCTGGTCACCGCCGTGGCGGTGGCCTACGCGGTGCGGCGCGAGGCGCTGGTGGTGGCGCTGCTCGGGCTGGTGGGCGGCTTCGCCACCCCCATCCTCCTCTCCACCGGGCAGGACCGGCCGGTGGGGCTCTTCTCCTACCTGCTGGTGCTCAACCTCGGGCTGGCCTGGGTGGCCCACCAGCGGCGCTGGCCGCTCCTGGGGGCGCTCTCGCTGGGCTTGACCGCGCTCTACCAGCTCGGCTGGGTGGCGGAGCGGCTCGGGCCCCACAACCTCCTGGTGGGGGTGGTGATCTTCCTGGTCTTCCCGGCCTTCGGCTTCCTCTCGCTGGCGCTCGCCTCGCGGAGCGGCCAGCCGGCGGCGCCGGTCTCCCGCTGGGCGGCCGCGCTGGGCGCCGTGCCGGCCCTCCTCTTCCTGCTGCGGGCCGCCACCGAGCCGGCGCTGCTGGCCCGCTGGCCGCTGGTCCTCGCCTTCGCCCTGCTGCTCTGCGCCGGGCTGCTGGTGGTGGCGGCGCTGCAGGGGCCGGAGTGGCTCCACCTGGCCGGCGCCGGCGGCGCGCTGGCGGCCATCCTGGCCGTGCTGTGGGAGCTGGAGAACTGGGGGCACTGGGGCCGGAACGCCTCGGCTCCGGCCGCCTGGCCGGGCCTCCTCCTCCCGGTCCTGGCCCTGGCCGCGGTGGTGCTGGCCGGGCCGCGGCTGCTGGCGGCCCGGGGTCGGGCCCTCCGCGCCGAGGGCCGCCTCGGCGCCTACGCGGCGCCGCTGCTGCTGGTGGCGCTGGCCTTCCTGGCCTGGTCCCACCGCCAGCCGGACGGCGGCCCGCCCCTCCTGCTGGTCGCCGCCGTGCTGGCGATCGTGGCCGGCTGCGCCGCGGTGGCGGCGGCCGACCTCGACGGCCGGCTGCTGCTGGCGACCGGCCTCCTGGCGCCGTGGGCCGGCCTCGGCGCGGCGGGCTGGAACGGCCTCGAGACCCAGGCGCCGCCGCTGACCGGGCTCCTGGCCGGGGTCGGCCTGGGGGCCATCGGCCTGGCCGCCGTGCTGCTCGCCCAGCGCCGCGTCCGCGAGGTCGGCCCCTGGCTCACGGCCGGCGCCGCGGCGCTGCTGGTGGGCGCCCAGCTCGACGTCACCTTCGGGTGGGACCGCCTCGACGGCGCCGGCGCCGCGCCCTTCATCGCCGTCCACCTCCTCCTGGTCGGCGGCCTGCAGGCGGTGGCCGCCCGCACCGGGCGCCACGCCGTCGCGGTGACCGCGGCCGTCAGCAGCTTCCTGGCGGCCGCGCTGGCCCACGCCCAGGCCCGGGGCGCCGGCGCCGCGCTGGCACTGGCCGCCGCGCTCTGGCTCCTGCAGGTGGCCGTCCCGTGGTGGGAGCTCAGGCGCGGCGCCACCTCGCGGGTCCTCCTCTGGGCGCCGGCCGCCGCCAGCGCCCTCTTCCTGCTCCTCTTCCGCCAGCACCTGCACGACCTCGACCTGGCCTGGCTGGTCGGCCCGGTGGCCCTGATCCAGGCCCTGGCGCTGGTGCCGCACCTGCTGGTCCTGCTCCGCACCCCCGGCGCCCTCGAGGCGGAGCGCTCCCGCATCGTGGTGGTGGCCGGCGCCATCCTGGCGCTCGTCACCGCCGCCATCCCGCTCCAGCTCGAGAAGGAGTGGATCACCCTCGGCCTGGCGCTGCTGGCCACCGCCCTGGCCTGGCTGCACGGCCGGGTGCCCCACCGCGGCCTGCTCCTCTGGATCCTCGGCCTGGCCGTGGCGGTGGGGGTGCGGCTGGGGCTCAACCTCGAGGTGCTGCAGTACCACCCGCGCTCGGGCACGCCGGTCTGGAACTTCTGGCTCCTCGCCTACGGCGTCCCGGCGCTGGCCATGCTGGCCGCGGCCCGCCTGCTGCGCGGTCAGGACGACCGGCTCCGCCCCGACCTGCCGCGCCTGGCGCCGCTCCTCACCGGCCTGGGCGGCCTGCTCCTCTTCCTGCTCCTCAACCTGGAGATCGCCGACGCCTTCTCGGAGGGGAGCCAGGTGGTGCTGCGGCTGCGCGGCAGCCTGGCCTACGACCTGGCGCTCACCATCGGCTGGGCCTGCTTCGCCATCGCGCTGCTGGCCGCCGGCGTGGCGCTGGGCAGCCGGGCCACCCGGGTGGCCTCCATCGCGCTGCTGGCGGTGACGGTGGTGAAGGGCTTCCTGCTCGACCTCGGCAGCCTGAGCGGGCTCTACCGGGTGGCCAGCTTCGTGGGGCTGGCTGTGAGCCTGGCGCTGGTGGCGGTGGTGCTGCAGAAGTTCGTCCTGGGCGACCGCGGGGGGAAGGCGTGAGCGAGACCTCGACCCCGACCTCGACCTCGACCTCGACCCCGACCTCGACCTCGATCCCTCCCCCGACCAGGCCCCACATGCCCCGCCCGCTCGCCCTCCTCCTCCTGGCCGCCCTCCCCGCCCTGGCCACCGAGTCGGCCCGGGAGGTGCTCCCCTCCGGCGCGGGCCCGCAGCGGCTGGAGCTGGACGCGGCCGCGCTCCTGGCCTCCGCCCGGGCCGACCTCGGCGACCTGCGGCTCGCCGACGCCGCCGGCCGCGAGGTGCCCTACCTGCTGGTGGCGCCGGCCTCGCCGGCCGGGCGCTGGGTGCCGGCGCGCCTCCTCCCCGTCCACGCCACCCGCAGGGAGAGCGGGTTCGAGGCCGACCTCGGGGCGGCCCGGCTCGTGAGCGGCCTCCGGCTCGAGGGGCTGCCCGAGCCCTTCCTCAAGCGCTGCCGCCTGGAGGGGAGCGGCGACCGCGTCCGCTGGACCGAGCTCCTCGGCGAGGCCACCCTCTTCGCCCTGCCGGCCGACGAGCTCCGCCTCCTCACCCTGACCTTCAGCCCCGGCGCGTACCGCTACCTCAGGCTCACCTGGGACGATCGCTCCAGCGGCCGCCTGCCCCTGCCGGTTGGCGCGGCCGCCTTCGCGCCGGAGGCCGGGCCGCCCTCGCCGGCCCCGCTGCGCGTGCCGCTGGCCGTGGAGCGACGCCCGAGCGAGCCGGGGGTCTCGCGCTTCGGCCTCCGGCTGCCCGGCCCGCGCCTGCCGGTGCGGGCGGTGATCCTCGACGTGCCCGGCGACCGGCTCCACCGCCGCGCCGCGCTGCTGGAGGCCCGCCTCGGCGCGGGGCGGCTCGAGCCGCTCCGGCTCGGCGAGGCCACGCTGCGCCGGGTGGTGCGGGACGGGGCCGGCGCCGAGGCGCTGCGCCTGGAGATCGCCCGGCCGGAGGAGCTGGAGCTCGAGCTGCGCGTCGAGGACGGCGACAGCGGCCCCCTGCCCCTGGCCGGCGCGGCCGCCGAGCTGGAGCCGCTGCCCTGGCTCTACTTCGAGGCCACCGGCCCCGCGCCGCTGACGCTGCGCTCCGGCGAGCCGGAGCGGGCGGCGCCGCGCTACGACCTCGAGGCGGCGCGCCCGGGGCTGGCCTCCGTGCGGATCGCCACCGCCCGGCTCGGCGCCGCCGCGGCGGCCCCCACGCCGGCCACGGCGTCCCCCTTCGAGGCGGCCGGCGCCCCGCTCGACGAGCGGGCCTTCCGCTGGTCGCGCGCCGTGGCCGCCGCGCCGCCCGGCCTGGCCGCGGTGCGGCTCGACGCCGCCGTGGTGGCCCGCACCCGCGGGCTGGCCGACCTGCGGCTCATGGGCCCCGACGGCCGGCAGGTCCCGTACCTGCTGGAGGCGCGAGAGGAGCCGCTGGTGGTGGCGCTGCCGGCGCTCGCGCCGGCCCCGGCGGGCCCGCTCCATCGCCCGGGGGTCACCGTGCACGCGCTCCGCCTCCCCGAGCCGGCGCTGCCGCCGGCGCGGCTGGTGCTCTCCACCTCCTCCCGCCTCTTCGAGCGGCGGGTCCGGCTGCACGAGGAGCGGCCCCAGGCCGAGGGCGGTCCGCGCCTGCTGGCCGAGGCCACCTGGCGCCACGCCGATCCGGGCCGCGCCGCCGCGCCGCTCACCCTGGCGCTGCCGGCCCTGGCCGAGGCTACCCTCCTCCTGGAGGTGGACGACGGCGACAACGCGCCGCTGCCGCTCGGCCCGCCCAGCCTGCTCCTGCCCGGCTGGCGGCTCAGGTTCCTCCACCCGGGCCCGCCGCTGCGGCTCCTGCACGGCGCCGAGGGCGTGGACGCCCCGCGCTACGACCTGGCGCTCCTGGCGCCGCGCCTGCGCGCCGCGCCGGCCCTGGAGGTGGCGCTCGGCCCGCCCGCGCCGCCCGCGCCGCCGCCGCGGCTCAGGCCGGCCACGCTGGCCTGGGCGGCGCTGGTGGCCGGAGTGGCCGCCCTGCTCTGGCTGCTGGCCAGGCTGGTGCGCCACCGCGGCTGAGCGCGGCCCGCACCGCCGCCCCCGGACGTGCCACGAGGCGCCCCGGGCTCGTTCCCGGGCGCGCCTCGCCACCAGCCAGCCCGCCTGCGCGGCGCTCAGTTGCTGAGCGTCAGCGGCACCTCGACGTGGAACGGATCGCCCTTGAACTTCGGGAAGATCATGAGCCGCGCCGCGCTCTTCAGGCACTGGCCCATCTCGGTCGGGTTGAGGGTCACGTCGTCCAGCGTCGGGTAGGTGACGGCGCCGTTGGCGTTCACGGTGAGCTTCAGCACCACCTTGCGACCGTCCAGCTTCACGTCCTCGCCCGCCGAGGCGATGCAGCTGGCGAAGGCCTTGCGGTTGGCGGTGATGACCTTCTGCACCACCTCGGGCGTGAGCGCCGACTCCGCGTCGGGCAGCTGCACCTCCCGGGTCTCGACCCGGGGCTCCTCCGGTGGCGGCGGGGGCGGGGGGGCCACCGCCACCTTGACCGGCTCCGGCTTCGGCTCCGGCTTCGGCTCGGGTCGCCGCTCCACCACCTTGGGCCGGGGCGGCTCGGGCCGGGGCTCCACCTTCTTCTCGACCGGTGCCGGCCTGGCCGGCTCGGGCGCCGGCTCCACCACCCTGGGCGCTGGCGGGGCCGGCTCGGGCTCGGCGCGCTGCGGTGCGGTCGCCGGGATGGCCACCGGTGGCGGAGGCTGGGGCTCGTCCTTCTTGCCGCCGCGGCCGATGGCCACCGCGGTGATGGCGCCGATGAGCACCACGCCGAGCCCCACGAAGACCAGCGGCGAGCCACCCTTCTTCTCGGGGGGGCGGGCGGCCGGCCTGGGCGGCGAGACCTTGGGTGGCTCCGGGGCGGGGCGCGGCGGCTCGGCCGGCGGCGCCACGAAGGACTCGGCGCCGCTGCCCACGTACCCGTCCGGCAGGGAGGCGCGGGCCGCGGCGGTGAAGGCGTCGTCGGCCGGCCTGGCCGGCCGCTCGCCGGTGATCCCGTCGGCGAACAGGTCCACGAAGCCGGGGCGCTGGTCCGCCGTGGGCGCAGCCATGACCTCGGCGGCCGCCGCGGCGAAGTCGGCCAGCTCGTCCTTCTCGGGCGGCGGCGCCGCCGGGAGCGGCGGCTCGAGCGGCGCGGCAGCCGTGTCCGGCATGGCGACGGCGCCGTCGGCGGCGCTGGCCACCTCCGGCGGCAGGGGTGGCTGGTCCAGCACGATGGCGGAGTCGTCGACCAGCTGGGGCTCGGGCGACCGATCGCCTTCCACGGGGTCGACCGACCCCTGGGCAGGCCGGCTGGAGGCGGACTCGGGCTCGATCTCGATCTCGAGCTCCGCCGGGGGCTGTGCGGCGTTGACCGCCCCGGCCGCCTCCGAGCTGGAGAGGGCGGGGATGGTCGTGCTCGTGCCAGCCTGCGCCTTCACCACGATGAGGTGGCCGCAGGCCCGGCACTTGAGCTTGTAGACCTTACCGGGGGATGGATCCTCGGCGGTCGCGTACTTCTTCCCGCACCGGTCGCACACGAATTTCATCACTTGAATCCTACTGTTACGATGAAGCCAGGCGCAAGAAAGGCGTCGGGCACGCAGCGTTTCAACCCACGGTGAAGAGGCGCTGCCTGGATCGAGGCAGCCTGCTGCCTGTAGAACGAGCACTCCGCAGCTGGCCGAGCGGAGTTTCTCCGTGAAGACGCCCGTTTGGGCCGTTCGGCCCTCTGGCGTCCCGGCCAGGGGTCGGGCAAAGAGATTGCAGCGTCACCTGGGTACAGCGACTTTTCCAGAAAGGACCATCCCCTGCGGATCCTCCTCCAGCACCAGAGCGTCTACCGGTACCCGGTGCCCGCCGCGCTCGGGCCGCACCAGATCCGCCTCCGTCCGGCCTCCCATGTTCGCGCCCGGGTCGAGCACTACTCGCTCAAGGTCCCGGAGTCCGCCTCGGTCCGCTGGCAGCAGGACCCATTCGGGAACCACGTGGCCCACCTGTCCTTCCGCAAGGGGACGCGCCTGGCGGCGCTCGAGGTGCTGGTCGAGCTGGCCGTGGACATCCGCCCGGTCAACCCGTTCGACTTCTTCCTCGACGACCGCTGCGAGCAGGTCCCCTTCACCTACCCGGCCGAGCTGCGCCACGACCTGGCCCCGTTCCTGGACCGCGCCGATCCGGCCTACGCCACCGGCCCCCGGTTCGAGGAGCTGCTGCAGCGGGCGCCGGCGGGCGGGCCCACGGTGGATTACGTGGTGGCGCTGAACCAGCTGGTCAACCAGGCCGTGCGCTACGTCATCCGCGAGGAGGCCGGGCTCTGGACGCCCGAGGAGACGCTGGCGCAGGGTCGCGGCAGCTGCCGCGACCAGGCGGTGCTGCTCATCGCGCTCTTCCGCGCCCGCGGCCTGGCGGCCCGCTTCGCCTCCGGCTACCTGCTCCAGCTGGCCGACGAGGGCATGCTGCCCGACGAGCCGAAGGGCGTCAGCCGGGACGTGGCCGACCTGCACGCCTGGTGCGAGGTCTACCTGCCGGGCGGCGGCTGGATCGGCCTCGACCCCACCAGCGGCCTCTTCGCCGGCGAGGGGCACATCCCGCTGGCCTCGGTGGCGCACCCGGCCCTGGCGGCGCCGCTGGAGGGCACCAGCGACCAGCCGGCCGTCGAGGTCTCCTTCTCGCTCAAGGTGGGCCGGCTCGGCCACGAGGTCCGCCCCACCGCGCCCTTCCCGGAGGCGGCCTGGGGCGCCCTGCTGGCCGGCGCCGACCGGGCCGACGCGGCGCTGGCCGCCGCCGGCCTCTCGCTGACCAGCGGCGGCGAGCCCACCCTGAACTCGCGGGAGCACGCCGACCTGCCCGAGTGGAATGGCGAGGCGCTGGGCACCACCAAGTGGGCCGCCGGCCTGCGGCTGGCGGCCGAGCTCCGGACGCGCCTGCTGCCCGGCTCCGCGGTGCTGGCCCGCCCCGGCAAGTGGTACCCCGGCGAGAGCCTGCCCCGCTGGGCCCTGGAGCTCATCGGGCGCGCCGACGGCCTGCCGGTCTGGGAGGACCTGGCCCTGCCCGCCGGGCCGGTCTCGCTCTCCACCGCCCGCACCTTCGCCGGCGCGGTGGCCACCGCCCTCGGCCTGCCGTCGCAGTCCCCCACCGCGGCCTTCGAGGACCCCTGGCGGCTCATCCAGGAGGAGGCCGGGCTGCCGGTGGACGTCGATCCGCTCAAGGCCAAGCTCTCCGACCCCGAGGAGCGGCGCCGCCTGGCGCGCCAGCTGGGCGCCGACCCCACCCAGCCGGTGGGCTACGCCCTGCCGCTGGCCCACAGCGCCAGCGGCGGGGGCTGGCGCACCGAGCGCTGGAAGCTCAGGCGCGATCACCTCTTCCTGGTCCCGGGTGACAGCCCCATGGGGCTGCGCCTCCCGCTGGCCGCGCTGGGCGGACCGGTCGAGGTCCTGCCGGTGGAGCCGGCCCTGCCGCGCCCCGACCCGCGCCGCGCCGAGGAGGAGGAGGCCCAGGCCAGGCAGCTGCTGGCCGCCGCCCGCGCCGCGCCGGCCCCCATCCGCACCACGCTCTGCGTGGAGCGCCGCGACGGCACCCTCTTCGTCTTCCTGCCGCCCACCGCCACCGTCGAGGAGTTCCTGGCGCTGGTGAAGGCGGTGGACGAGGCGCGCCGCGCCACCGGCATCGAGGCGCAGCTGGAGGGCTACCCGCCGCCCTCCTCGCCGCTGCTGTCGCGCCTGGCGGTCACGCCGGATCCCGGCGTGCTGGAGGTGAACCTGCCGCCGCAGACCAGCGGCCGGGCCCACGCCGCCATCCTCGACACCGTCTTCGAGGCCGGCCTGCACGCCGGGCTGCACTCCGAGAAGTGGCTGCTGGACGGCCGCCTGGCCGGCTCCGGCGGCGGCCACCACGTCACGGTGGGCGGGCCGACCCCGCTGCAGAGCCCGCTGGTGCGCCGGCCCGACCTGCTGGCCAGCCTGATCACCTTCACCCAGCACCACCCCTCGCTCTCGTTCCTCTTCAGCGGCCTCTTCGTGGGCCCCACCTCGCAGGCGCCGCGGGTCGACGAGGCGCGGCTGGAGACCCTCTCCGAGCTGGAGATCGCCCTGGCCGGGGTCTTCGCGGCCGAGGCGCCCGACCCCTGGCTGGGCGACCTGCTCTTCCGCAACCTGCTCACCGACCTGACCGGCAACACCCACCGCGCCGAGCTCTCCATCGACAAGCTGTGGGACTGGCGCACCCCGCACGGCCGGCAGGGCGTGGTGGAGTTCCGCGCCTTCGAGATGCCGCCGCACCCCCGGCTGGCGGCGGCCCAGGCGCTGCTGGTGCGCTCGCTGGTGGCCGCCTTCGCCCGGGGGCCCTACCGGCGGCCGCTGGTCCGCTGGGGCGCCGCGCTGCACGACCGCTTCATGCTGCCGCACTTCCTCTGGAAGGACTTCCAGGAGGTGCTGGCCTTCCTGGAGGAGCGCGGCGTGGGGCTGCCGCCCGAGCCCTACCGGGCCTTCGTGGAGCTGCGCTGCCCGGTGGCCGGCCACCTCGAGGTGGACGGCCTGGTGCTGGAGGTGCGCAACGCCCTCGAGCCCTGGAACGTGCTCGGGGAGGAGCCGTCCGGCGGCGGCACCTCGCGCTACGTGGACTCCTCGCTGGAGCGGGTCGAGGTCCGCGTCGACGGCCTGCAGCCGGACCGCCACCGCGTGCTGGTGAACGGCATCGACCTGCCCATGCGCCCCACCGGCACGGCCGGCGAGCAGGTGGGCGGGGTCCGCTTCCGCGCCTGGGCCCCGGCCCACGCGCTCCACCCGCACCTCGGCATCCACCACCCGCTCACCTTCGAGCTGCTCGACACCTGGGGCCGCCGCTCGCTGGGCGCCTGCCGCTACCACGTCTGGCACCCGGAGGGGCGCGCCTACCTGACCCCGCCCTTGACCCGCTTCGAGGCCTCGGCGCGCCGCGCCCAGCGCTTCACGCTGGAGGGGGCCAGCCCCTGGCCGGTGGCGGCGGCGCCGGCCGAGCGCCACGCCGAGACGCCCTACTCCCTCGACCTGCGCCTCCACCCCGGCGACCGGCCCATGCCGGAGCCGGAAGACCCCGCCGAGACCGACGGGCCCTGAGCGTGGACGAGACCCTCCTCGCCGAGCTGGCCGACCAGGACGCGGTGGTGCGCGCCCGCGGGCTCGAGATCTGGGTCGGCGCCGAGCCCACCTTCACCGACCGCCGCTCCCAGGAGGCCTGGTGGCTGGCCGACGCCGAGGGGGGCGACAAGCTGGAGCGGGCCCAGGCGCTGCTGCTGGCC